>JBBSNI010000069.1:0-18398 GCA_038232695.1 Cytophagales bacterium | reverse complement strand
TACTCACTCAACTCAGACTGTTTCCACTTCTGTCTCCTGCATCAATACATCCACCGGCAGGCTTAGTATCTTACATAAAACTATTCTGTTCTTTGTAATGTAATACTATAGTAAGAGATAAACTTAACAAATGTACGATACGTTATCTTCAACGAATTTATGTTATAACTTTTTGTGATGAATGATTGGAAAAAGCGCATTACCGTAAATATAGATCAATGTGGCGGACGTCCCTGTATTCGTGGAATGAGAATTCGAGTGATGGACGTACTTGATTTGCTGGCGTCCGGATTAACCCAGGATCAAATCCTGGAAGAACTGCCTGACCTTGAAAAAGAAGACATTGAAGCTGCACTCAAATACGCCAGCAACAAGATCAACCATCCTGTCATTGAGGCATGAAACTATGGATTGATGCGCAACTCTCACCAGCAATTGCCGCTTGGATAAACCGCACGTATCAGGATCAGGATATCGAGGCGCAATCTCTACGGGCTGTAGGGCTACGGGATGCTTTAGATCCCAAGATTTTTAAAGAAGCTCGCAAAGCAAATGTTGTTATGATGACCAAGGACTATGATCTGATCAAACTCGTCGAGCAACACGGACCTCCACCACAAATTATCTGGATCACCTGCGGAAATACTTCCAATTCCAAAATGCGGCAGGTTCTTTCTGAAACGCTATTGAAAGCCAAAAAATTGCTGGAGCGGGGAGAAATCGTTGTTGAGATAAGCGACAAATAAAATAACTACCTTCCCAACCCCAGGTCTGTGTCTCACAGACCTGGGGTTGGGACCTTTTTCCGCTATTGCTCATCATAACCCGTCTCATTGGCTGATAAAAATAACCAGGCAGGAATCAGCGTTTCTATCAGCACTCGTAATAGTCCTCGTCAATACCCGCCCGGTTGCGGGAATGCAGTTCTACCGGGTACTCCCAGAGGGCGTGTACGTGTTGCAGCGTGTCTTCGGCCTCTTCTTCTTGCAACAGCTTATCGTTTTGTATCTTATGGATCAGGGTAAGCTTGCTGGTTTTGTACAGGTCCACACTTTCTACCTGTATGTCGGGCACCCGGAAGGCACGGTCGTACTGGTTGCTCAGGTGTTCTCTGACCTTACGATACCCTTTTTCGTTGTGTATGGCAGCGATCTCATAATAGTCGCTTTCCTCATCATCATAGATGGCAAACAGCTTCATATCACGGATCACTTTAGGCGACAGATACTGCGCGATGAAGCTGTCGTCGCGGAAGTTTTGCATGGCATAATGCACTTCTTCCAGCCAGTCTCTGCCTGCCAGGTTGGGAAACCAGTACCGGTCTTCCTGGGTAGGGTTTTCACAGATGCGTTTGATGTCCATGAAAATATTGAAGCCCAGCGTATACGGATTCAGTCCCGAAAAATATTTACTGTTGTACGAAGGCTGATAGATCACCCCGCTATGGCTTTTAATGAATTCCAGCATAAAGCCGTCCGTCAGAAAACCTTCATCAAACATTTTGTTGATGATGTGGTAGTGCATGAAGGTGGCAAAGCCTTCGTTCATCACCTTGGTCATGGTCTGCGGGTAATAATACTGGGAAATTTTCCGGACGATGCGTATGATCTCCCGCTTCCAGATGGGCAGGGCGGGCGCATTTTTTTCTATGAAATACAGCAGATTTTCTTCCGGTTCTTTGGGAAACTTTTTGGTCTTGTCAAAATCTTTTTTGCTGCGCTGCGCACTTGGGGGCAATGTCTTGAGCAGTTCGTTGTAGTTTTCGTGCCTGACGGCAGCCAGCCGTTTCAGGCGTTCGGTTTCTTTTTTGGGCGAGAGTTTTAGGGGTTTTTTGTATTTGTCGATGCCATGATCCATGAGCGCATGGCAGGCGTCCAGCACCCGTTCTACCTCTTCGCTGCCAAACTCTTCTTCACATTTGAGCACAAAGTCCCGGGCAAACACCATGTAGTCAATAATAGAGTCGGCCGACGTCCAGTCTTTGAACATGTAGTTGTTCTTAAAAAAGGCGTTGTGTCCCTGGCAGGCATGGGCGATCACCAGCACCATCATACAGGTGGAGTTGTTCTCCATGTTGTAGCTGATACAAGGGTCGGAGTTGATCACCATCTCGTAAGACAAGCCCATCTGCCCCTTGCGGTAGCTGCTCTGGTTGATGACAAAGTCTTTTCCAAAACGCCAGTGCGGGTACGAGGTAGGCAAACCAACCAAAGCATAGGCATCCAGCATCTGCTCGGAGGTGACGATCTCTATCTGGTTGGGATAGATGTCCAGACCAAAAAACTCTTTACCGATCCAATGGGCGACTTCGTCGGCGGCTTGTAGTGTTTCAAAATCCCAACTGGGATTGCCAAACATGGCTTTGTATTTTTCTCTGTCAAACTGTTTCACGACTCTACCAGGTTTTTCTTTTTAAAAAGGGCTTTAAATACAGGCCAGATCTGCGATACGTCGTTGATGTTTCTCATGGAGAAATTGCCCTGGTTTCTCACCTTTTTGTACGCGTGCCACAGATAGCCTTCCAGCCCCCGGTTTTTGATCTCTATGTATGCCATATACTGTATGGCAGGCAGTATATCGTTTTTGAGCAATTGGCTGCAATCAATCGCATCGCCATTAGACCATACGTCGCCGTCGGAGGCCTGGCAACAGTAGATGTTCCACTGCGCGCTGTCGTAGCGTTCCTTCATGATCTTTTTCATGAGCTTGAGCGAGGGCGCGACCACCGTGCCGCCACTTTCGCGGGAGTTAAAAAACTCCTCTTCGCCTACTTCTTTGGCTTCGGTATGGTGGCGGATAAAGACCAGCTCTACGTTTTGGTACTGCCGGGTCAGGAAGAGATAGAGCAGGGTAAAAAACCGTTTGGCAATGTCCTTTTCATGATAACCCATAGAGGCTGAGACGTCCATAATGCAGAACATCACGGCGGAGGTAACGGGTTTGGGCACCCGCTCAAAGTGGTTGTACCGCAGGTCTACATCCTCAAAAAGAGGCACGACGACCATGAACTTCTCAATCTGTGCGATCTCTTTTTCCAGTACTTCACGCGCGGCAGGCTCTTCGGTTATTTCCAGCAGGGCTTTGAGCTTTTTAAGTTTGGCTTCGTAAGCGCCGCGCAGCGATATCTGCCGCGCCAGCGACTGCTGAAAGCTGCTGACAATGTTCAGGCGCGAGGGGATGCCATTTCTGGTATAACCGGCCCGCTGATTTTTGAAGTCTACCGTACTTTCCATGTACTTCTTGACCATGTTGGGCAGTTCCAGGTCTTCAAAAAAGTATTTAAGGAACTCCTCCCGCGACAAGATCACCACAAACTCATCCTGGGTGATCTCAGGACTGTTAGAGCCTTGCCCCTGCCCTGCCCCGGAGCCATCCTCTTCATCGGGCTTTTCGATCTGGTCGCCTTCGCTGAACCTGTCATTGCCCGGCCGGACGATGTGCTTCCTGCCCGAACGGGGGTCGTACCTAAAGTTAGGTTCTTTGATGCCCTGGATAGGCACTTTCACTTTTCCTTTTCCGGCGCTGTCTTTGATACTTTCCTGGCTGATAATGTCAGGAATGGCTTTCTTGATCTGATCTTCCACCCGTTTCAGAAACTTCTGCCGGTTGTTGATAGACTTGCCTTTGGTATTCTTCCGCCGGTCTATGATATTGCTCATATTTGTAGTGTTAAAGTGTTAAGGTGCGAAAGTGTTAAAGTATGGAGGTATCCGTATTTTTACAGCACCTTAACACTTTAACACATTAACACCTTCGCACATGCTTACCCCATCGTTTTCCTGACGCGCATAAACCAGTCTACCAAGATTCTGATCTGCTTGTAGGTGTAGCCTCTTTCCATCATGCGCTTGGTAAAATCCTTGTGCTTTTTCTCATCTTCCTCGTTGGTCTTGGCATTGAAGGTAATGACGGGCAGCAAATCCTCCGTATTGGTAAAGATCTTCTTCTCGATCACATTCTTGATCTTCTCGTAAGAATCCCATCGGGGCGTTTTTCCGCCGTTGTTGGCTTTATAGCGCAGCGTAAAGTTGGTCACTTCCGAGCGGAAATCCTTCGGGTTGGCAATACCGGCAGCCTTTTCTATTTTTTCCAGTTCGTCGTTCAAAATGCCCCGGTCTAAAATCTCACCGGAGTCTGGGTCGCGGTAGTCGTTGTTTTGTATCCAGTAGTCGGCATAGATCACGTATTTTTCAAAAATGTTTTGTCCGTACGTGTTGTAAGAATCTATGTAGGCTTTCTGTATCTCGTCGGCAATAAACTCGGCATAGCGGCCGGCCAGCATGGATTTGAGAATGTTCAGGTAACGTTCTTCGGTTTCAGCGTCCAACTGAAGCTTGACGACTTCCTGCTCCAGCACGTACAACAGGTGCACGGGGTTGGCAGCCAGTTCTTCATTATCGAAGTTGAACACTTTAGACAGAATCTTGAAGGCAAAGCGGGTAGAAATACCCTGCATCCCCTCGTTGATGCCTGACTCGTCGCGGTACTCCTGGATAGATTTGGCATTCGGATCGGTTTCTTTCAGCGTTTCTCCGTTATACACCCGCATTTTAGAGTACAGGCTGGAGTTTTCCGGCACTTTCAGGCGCGTCATGACGGAGAATTGCGCCAGCATATCCAGCGTCATAGGGGCGCAGGGCGCATTGTCCAGCGAGCTTTCGCGGATCAGCTTTTCATAGATACAAATCTCTTCATCTACGCGCAGGCAGTACGGCACCTGTACCTTATAGATACGGTCCAGAAAAGCTTCGTTCTTTTTGTCGTTGGCAAACTTAGACCACTCCGACTCGTTGGAGTGCGCCAGGATAATGCCATCGAAGGGAATGGCGCCGATAGGCTCCGTACCTTTATAGTTATTTTCCTGGGTAGCGGTCAGTAGCGGGTTGAGCACTTTAATCGGTGCTTTAAACATCTCCACAAACTCCAGTACGCCCTGGTTGGCCAGGCAAAGGCCGCCCGTATACGAGTAAGCGTCCGGGTCGCTCTGCTGGAACTCGGCCAGCTTGCGGATGTCTACCTTACCGACCAGCGTAGAGATGTCCTGATTGTTCTCGTCGCCCGGCTCCGTTTTGGCTACCGCGATCTGGTTTTGCTCCGAAGGATACAGCATGACCACTTTAAATTTGTTCACGTCGCCATCGAACTCCCGGAGCCGCTTGGAAGCCCAGGGGCTCATACAGGCCGGCAGGTAACGGGAAGGGACGTTGTACTCTTCTTCCAGTTCCTGGCGGTAGTCGGCAAACAAGCCCAGCGGACTTTCGTAGACCGGGCTCACCTGGTCGCCGGCTTTCAGGGCGTAGATCGGGTTCTTCTGGATCAGGTGCTTGATCTTTTCGGCCAGCGAGCTTTTGCCGCCGCCCACCGGGCCCATCAGGTACAGGATCTGCTTTTTTTCTTCCAGCCCCTGGGCCGAATACCGGAAGAAAGACACGATCTGCTCGATGGTATCTTCCATGCCGTAAAATTCTTTGAAGGCCGGATACACCTTAATGATTTTGTTGGAAAATATCCGGCTGAGTTTAGGATCTTTTTTCGTATCGATAAACTCAGGCTCCCCGATAGCATCCAGTATCCTTTCGGAAGGCTTGGCATACATCTTCGGGTCTTTCTTACAGGCTCTCAGGTACTCTGACACCGTCATTTCGCTGGAAGCGGCACTATAATTCGTTTTGATTTTGTCTAAAACACTCATAGCAAAATATTTTTTATTTCTGGAAAAGGAAAAGAACGTCTGATACGCAAATACTCGTGCAGGCTACAACAGCTTGTTGGTCAGGTTGGTTGGTTTGGCTTGCGCCCTCGGGCGACATGGTTCCTGACTCACTTCATTTTACTAACGACCGACTTTTATTCAATCGTACAGTAAGATAACAAATAGAATTCAAAAATTAATGTATAACTGTTAATTATTTTTAAATGATTTTTTTGATATACTGACAAATTAACACTGATTTTGCCTTGAAATAACTATTTTTCCGTGTAGCTTTTTCAGTGTATTTTTATTTAATCATACCTATACAAGTTTTTGACCAAACTTTACTACTTCTATGAATCAGGTAATAATTGTCACCGGCGCTTCCGGTCATTTGGGCTTAGCGGTAGTCCGTCAGCTACTCAAAAGCGGGCATACCGTAGTGGGTACCGTATCGCTCAAAAAGCACAGCCAGCCTTCTTTCAAACACGCGCGTTATGAGGAGTATCCCCTGGATGTAACGGACCCAGAAGCTACTGCTGCCTTTGTGGAGCAGATAGAAAAGCAATACCAGCGCATAGACGGAGCCGCCCTGCTGGTCGGCGGTTTTGCGATGGGAAATTTGACAGAAACCTCTCTGCAAGATGTTCAGAAAATGTTCAAATTAAATTTTGAGAGTGCTTTTATCATGTCTCAGGCGGTGTATCCATTGATGCAGCGGCAGGGCGGCGGGCATATCGTGCTGGTGGGCGCCAGGCCTGCCCTGGAGCCTGCGGCCGGCGCTACGGCGGTTGCCTATGCGTTTTCTAAAAGCCTGGTATTCAGACTGGCAGAATATATCAACCAGACGGGCAAAGCAGCGCACATCAAAGCTTCTGTGATCGTGCCCGGCATCCTGGATACTCCGCCCAACCGGGAAGCTATGCCCAAAGCAGATTTTTCTGACTGGGTGACTACCGAAGAAGTAGCTGCTTATATTGATTTTCTTTTTTCTGACGAAAGCAAGGCTTTGAAAGAAGCGGTTTTTAAAATTTATGGCAATGTTTAGTCATATTCTATGACCGAACTTACAGGGTAAGGCTGCAACTTCTGCCGCCCCCCCAAAAAAGCAAGTTCTATAAGAAACGAAATATGTACTATTTTTCCTTCTAATTGTTCAATTAATTCACAGGAAGCTTTAGCGGTGCCCCCGGTAGCCAGCAGGTCGTCGTGCAGCAATACCCGTTCGCCTTTCTGTATAGCATCCTCATGAATCTCGAGGGTATCTTCTCCATACTCAAGCTGATACGTGGTTTGCCGTGTCTTTCCGGGAAGCCTTCCGAGCTTTCTGACAGGCACGAACCCTGCGGAGAGTTTGTCGGCCAGCAACGCTCCAAAGAAAAAGCCACGGGATTCTATGCCCACTACCTTGTCTATGCGTTTGCCGCGTACCTCCTGGTACAAAGCTTCCGCAGCGGCTTTAAAAGCAAGCGAGTCTTTGAGCAGCGTCGTGATGTCCTTAAACTGTATGCCTTCTCTGGGGAAGTCAGGAATATTCCGGATATAAGAGGCTAAAGGTTCTTTCATGATATATTAAGGTGCAGTGAAATACAAAAGTAAGTTATTTGAGCAATCTTATGCTTTTTCTTTAGACAGGGTTGCTACATTTGCCTTTTTCCAAAACCATTAAGACATGAAAGAGCAAAAACCAGCAAAAGAAAAAAGCATTTACGACAATGCTAAGAACCATTTTTTAGGAAACTTCCCCAAATCGCTGCCCATAGAGCAGGCTTACGTCCACATAGGCATGTACCTGGGCTGGGTCATAGACCATAAGCTGTACTCCGAATATTTTGAAGATGAAGCCGACATTCAGATCTACCGCTTTCAAAACCGGGAGATCAGTTGTACCATACTGAGCGAGATATGGGACGGCTACCTGGGTTATGAGCTGTTCAGCGAAGAGGGCAATATGTTTACTTATTACTATTACGGAGGCGGGCTCTATCACAAAGATTATAAGACGCTGCTGGCACCCGAACTGCCTACTATCTATCATGTAGACGACGACTGGATCGCTTATGAACAAATGTCAGCCAAGATCAGCGAAAGATTCAAAGACTGGAAAGAATTAGTGAGCTAAACACGAATATTTTTTAATGTTCTTTCCGTTTTATAACTTGTCCCGAAACAATCTCTGATTTGGAAGCTATACAATCTGCGCTTGCCCTGTTTAGCAGTTATGCCTGGGGACCTCCTTTGCTGATCTTGCTCATGGGCGGAGGGTTCTTTTTTATGATCTACTCCCGCTTTCTGCCTTTCCGGTATTTCAAACACGGACTGGATGTACTCACGGGCAAATACGACGATCACGATGATCCGGGCGATATCAGCCATTTTGAGGCTTTGTCCAGTGCCCTGGCCGCTACCATCGGTATGGGCAATATTGCCGGTGTCGCCATTGCCATTACGCTGGGCGGACCGGGCGCTTTGTTCTGGATGTGGGTCAGTGCTTTTGTAGGCATGGCTACCAAGTTTTTCACCTGTACGCTGGCTGTCATGTACCGGGGTAGAGACAGCGCCGGGCACCTGCAGGGCGGTCCCATGTATGTGATAGAACAAGGGCTGGGTAAGAAATGGAAACCTTTGGCTGTCTTTTTTTGCATCGCCGGTCTGCTGGGTCCTTTGCCTGCCTTCCAGGCCAACCAGCTTACCCAGATTTTCAGAGACGTCGTGCTGATCCCCAACGGTTTTTTGTCTGCACCGGCAGAAGGCATAGACCTGGAGCAGTATTTCCTGGTTCCGAATCTGGTCACAGGACTCACCATTGCTGCCATCGTTTCTGTGGTCATCTTTGGCGGTATCCAGCGCATTGCCAAGGTAGCCAGTCGGATGGTGCCTGGCATGGTCGTCATCTATGTAGCCTCGGTTCTCTATATTATTGTTGTTAACATCGCAGAGGTGCCTGCCTGTTTTGCCCTTATCTTCAACGACGCCTTTTCCGGCAATGCCGTACTGGGCGGGGCTGTAGGCAGCGTGATCATCATTGGCGCCCAACGGGCTGCTTTCTCCAACGAAGCGGGCATAGGAACAGCGCCTATGGCGCATGGAGCCGCCAAGACCAAAGAGCCCGTCCGGGAAGGACTGGTAGCTATGCTGGGTCCGGCTATCGACACCCTGGTGGTGTGTACCATGACTGCCCTGGCGATCCTGATCACCAACGTATGGAGAACGACCGATGCCGATGGGGTGACCCTGACGGTGAGGGCTTTCAACGCCGCTCTTCCCTACCACTTAGGCGGTTATTTGCTGGTCATCAGCGTGCTGACTTTCTCTTTTTCTTCTCTCTTTACGCTTTCTTATTATGGTACCAAATGCTTTTCGTACCTGGCAGGCGCACACCGGGCCCGTTACTTCAACTATTTTTATGTGTTGACCATTGTAGTAGCCTCCGTATCTTCCATGTCGGCGGTGATCAACCTGATCGATGGCATGTATGCACTGATGGCTATTCCGACCATGACGTCTGCGCTACTGCTGGCCCCCAAAGTAAAGCAAGCTGCCCAGGATTACTTCTCCAGAGTGTATGGAAAAAGCAGGAAGCAGGTTGTCAATTAGCAGGGTTGATAGCTTGCAAAAATCACATTTCAAAGGTTGTTCTCTACTACAAGGCTACCTGGGCCAAATACTGTGTAAATAGTTTTATCTTTTTTTCATCGGACGGTTTGAACAGAAAAGGAGCAACATCGCGCGCCATTTCATCCATGTCAAGCGTGTTACAATGAGCCAGCAACCGCGTTTTCAGTTCAATAGAATTACTTATTCCCAGCTTCAATTCCAGGTAGTCATAGTTAGGTTTAGTTATGCCAAGCAAAAACACAGCATCATAAAAATCTCTTCCCTTATTTCGCTTTCGGTTAAGAATAGCATAAAACTTTTGAGATAAAAGAATATCTACAGGCGTGACTAATATTTCGGTAAATACATCAAAGCGATTAATAATGTACCGCTCCGGTGTAAAAACGAAATGCTGAGATTCTGTATCCAGTTGAATAAGAAGCTTTTCTTCCTGGTGACCGCTCAGCCCTTCCCAGTAAAGCAGCTTGGGAAAGCGAATATAGCAGTGATAGGCTCCTTTGTATACGTTCTTAATTTCTACTTGGTAACCCTCTCTGGTTAATGACTTGTCGATCAACTGTGAAATAGTTTCAAAATGCTCTTCGCTCATATCAAAGTTGTCAAAATCCAGGTCTTCGGAAAAACGCTGATTGCCATGAACAATCCGCAAACACGTACCTCCCAAAAAACTGAGTTGTGCGGCATGAGCACTTTCGTCAAAAATGATTTGTAGTATCTTATACTGAAGATACTCACGAATGAGCAACCGCTCAAATCCTTGAAGTTCTACTGGATAAGCGGCTGCAATGTCAATGAGGCTCAGCATGTTTCAGCAATTTGAGAAAATTATGGGTTTGCCGGGAAAGGGACTTTTGGTTAAATAAGATAAGGTAACGGTGAATTTTCCTAACGTCTAAGATTTCTGCCAATACTCCAGTATTGATGCGGAGGGCAATAAAATCCTCTAAGTCCGTTAATTTGGGATGGAGATACAGATAATCCAGCATCAACTTTTCGGGTTCTGCCATACGGATTTGAAAACTTTTCCAGGCGATGAGCCGGTATCCAAAGATCAATGAAGGTTTTATATGATGGTAGGCAAAAACACCCAGAGGCGTTTCAAAACGCTGTGTTTTTAAGCTGCTGACAGAAGTCAGCGTACAGACCGCTTCGGGAATAAGTCCATAAAAAGATAAAGCTGATTCCATAGAAACATAGGAAGGCTGATAAATACGGTTCGACACGTACCAAAGATATAATTCATCTACTGGTTGATCGGCAAACCGATACCAACGATTAACAATCTTTTGTACATATCCTTTTTGCTGCCATTCTACTAATCTACGTGTATCAAAATCTGGAAAAGTCTTCCTGATGTCATGTACAGAAAACAAAGGTAGGTGTATGAAACGCTGATAGAAAAAATAATAATTCACTTTATTTCTATTTATTGTTAAAGTTAACAATTTTTAGGAATAAAATAAAATGAAAATGGATGTTAATTGTAAATTTTTGCCATTAGAAAACCCCTTTTTTACTATTTTGTATTAGATAGCTTTTCAAATAATCTCACCCATGCCCTGTAACAAATTGCCTGAAAATGCAGGCGAATAAGCCTGTTAGAACAATGATTATTTTCTAATTTTGGGCACACCTCTTAAATCTGTCCCTATGAACAAGTTCTGCCCAATGCCGCTGCTGTGGTTACTCCTGTTCTCCACACCGGTCTGGAGTATCACTTTGGCTGACTCCAGCCGTATTGATGTGCAGCACTATGCCTTTCACCTCACCATCAGCGACCAGTCGGATGAGATCCAGGGCGTGGCAGAGATTCTGGTAAAGCTCAACCATGAAAACACAAACCAGGTAGTGCTCGATCTGATAGGCACACATGAGCGGGAGCCCGGCAAAGGCATGAAGGTGGCCAAGGTGCTGAAAAATGACCGGCCTTTAGCCTTTACACACCGGCAGGACAAACTCCTGATCTCGCTGAACGAAACCCTGGAAAAAGACCAGTTGGTAACCCTGACGATCCTGTATGCCGGTATACCAGCCGACGGGCTGATCATCGCCGAAAACAAATACGGAGACCGCACTTTCTTTGGCGACAATTGGCCCAACCGCGCCCGTTACTGGCTTCCTGTCGTAGACCATCCTTCCGACAAAGCGACCTGTGAGTTTATCATCACCGCTCCGGCACATTACCAGGTCGTGGCTAACGGAACGCTGCGTGAAGAAAGCAACCTGAAAGTAGGTACGACCGGCCAAGAGCTTAAAACCACCCACTGGGTGTGCCGCGAGCCTATTGCCACCAAAGTGATGGTGTTTGGCGCTGCCCGCTTTGCCGTGTTACATGCCGAAAACTACCAGCATATTCCTGTGGAATACTGGCTTTATCCAGAAGACCGCGAGGCAGGTTTTATTGAATTTGAGCCTACGCTGGGCATCCTGCAATATTTCGCCCAGCAGATCAGTGCGTACCCTTATGATAAGCTGGCCAATGTACAGTCTAAGACCACCTACGGCGGTATGGAGAATGCCAGCAATATTTTCTATAATGAATCTGCCGTAGACGGCGGCAAGAGCATAGAGAGTCTCATCGCCCATGAGGTAGCCCACCAGTGGTTTGGCAACTCGGTCACCGAAAAAGCCTGGCCGCATGTGTGGCTGAGCGAGGGCTTTGCTACCTATTTTACCCACCTGTATTTTGAACATACCTACGGACGCGACAGCATGGAAGCCCGCCTGCAGGAAGACCGGGAGCGCGTTTTTGCCTATTACCTGACCTCTCCCGAAACACCCGTGGTAGATACGGTCACCACGAATTTGTTTAAGTTGCTCAATGCCAATGCTTACCAGAAAGGTGCCTGGTTTCTACATATGCTGCGCTACAAAGTAGGCGACCCTGTCTTCTGGGAAGGGATACGGAATTATTACGAAAAATACCGCCATCAAAACGCCAATACGGCAGATTTCAGGCAGGTAATGGAAGCAGTGAGCGGGCAGAACCTGAAGCCTTTCTTTCACCAGTGGCTGGAAATGCCCGGGCACCCCTACCTGAAAGGAAGCTGGAAATACAGCGGACTGGGACGAAAGCTGACCTTATCGCTGGAACAGGTGCAGGAAAATGGCTGTCTGTATGACCTGGAGCTACAGCTAAGTATTTATTATAAGAACACGGCGCAGCCGGAAGTACAGACCATCAAGCTGAACAAAAAAAGTCATAAGTTTACCTTCAAGCTAAAAGGCAACCCGCAGAAAGTAGTATTAGACCCCAACACCTGGGTATTGTTCCAGTCTATCTTCGAAGAAGATTAATCGTTGTTTTGATGCCTTTGTAGAAAAAACGCAAGCTTTCAAAGCGTTACCGTACAATGGCTATTAGACGCTGAAGCTATCGACTTCTTTGTATGCTTCTATCAGCCTTTGCTCGCCCTGTTTGCCTTCTCCTGAAATGCCATGCTCCATGCCCATGATGCCTTCGTACCCTTTTTCATAGATGTGCGCAAAGACATTCTTGTAGTTGATCTCCCCGGTAGTCGGCTCCTTCCGGCCGGGATTGTCACCTATCTGAAAGTAAGGAATCTCATCCCAGGTATAGTCGATGTTGGTGATCAGGTGGCCTTCATTTTTTTGCATATGGTAGATGTCGAACAGTATCTTGCAGGAAGGGCTGTTGACCGCCTTGCAGATTAAATAGGTCTGGTCTGAGGTTCGAAGGTAAAGGTTAGGCGTATCGCTGAGCGGCTCTAATACCATGACCAGTCCGTGCGGCTCAAAGATCTCCGCACCACGGCGCAGCGTCTCGATCACGTTAGCGGTCTGAATGCCGATGGGCAGATTCCGCTCGAAATCACCGGGTACGACCGTCATCCACTTGGCGTTGACGCGCTTGGCGACTTCTACGGCTCTTTTGCAGCCGTCTAAAAATATTTTGTTATACTCCGATTTGCCTGCTGCCAGCGTGTTTTGTCCGTTGCCGCCTTTGTCTATGACAAACACGCCCATCTGCATCCCCAGTTTGGCAAGCTGCTTACCTATTTTTTCCTGCATACTTACCTCACGTCCCATCATACCGTTGTCTTCCAGCGCCATAAAGCCATGCTCTGCCATAAAAGTAAGCTGGTCCATGAGGTCCTTGCCGGCGCTGTTCTCGAACATACCGAAGTGCGGCGCGTATTTAAGCTTGAAAATATTCTTAGCACCCGTTTTGGGAGGCGTTTGGGCAAAGCTGGCTAAAGGCCCGGTAGCCGCTACCGCGCTCAGGGAAATACCGGACTTGACAAAATCTCTTCGTTTCATAAAGTTTTAGGTGTTTAGGTGTACAAGTATTTAAATGTTCAGGGTGGGCAAAGCTTTTAAAGCGTTATTTCCGCGGAAAAACCGGAAGCCCCAACCTCAAAGAAAGCGATAAAGATACCTTTTTTTTGTTTTGCTTTGCAAAAATTAACCGGGCTTTGTACAACCTACTCCTTCTTCCTGATCTTATAAGACTCTGCCAGCTTCACGGCTTCCAGTGCGTTGACCGTGCCGCCGGTTGAGGAGAGTTTGGAGAATTTGACCAGTTCTCCTTTGCCAGGCTGCTTTACCTTGATATCCTTGTGTTTGACGGCCGACTTCAATATAATTTCTCTTACCTGTTCGGCGCTCAGGCCGGGGTAGTAAGACATCAAAAGGGCGACTACGCCGGTGGTTACGGGGGCTGCCATGCTGGTGCCGCTCAGGCTTTCGTAGGTAGAGTTGGGCGTGGTAGAATATAGGTCTACGCCCGGTGCAAACACGTCTACTGTTTTGGCACCATAGTTTGAGAACTCCGCTACAAAGTCTTCATCGATTTTCCAGGAAGACGCGCCTACCTCAATCCAGTTGGATGCTTGTCTACGGGAATCCAGATAATAGCGGGACGGATAGTTGTCTTTCTTATCTACGTCTTCTCCGCTGTTGCCAGCGGCGTGGATGATCAGTACGCCCTTTTCTTCGGCGTAGCGCACGGCAGCGTCTACAGCCTGCTTTTGAGGTGAATACGATTTACCAAAGCTCATGTTGATGATGTTGGCTCCGTTGTCTACGGCATAATAGATGGCGTTGGCAATGTCTTTATCCCGCTCGTCGCCGTCGGGGACAGCACGGAGTACCATGATCTCTACGTTGTTGGCAATGCCCTTCATGCCCAGGTTGTTGTCACGGTCGGCGGCGATAATGCCCGCTACGTGGGTGCCATGCCGGGGGTCGGGACCTTTTACATCACTGTTGCCGTAGTGTTTGTCGCTCAGGTCGTTATAATCATCGCCGACGATCGCCCGTGGATCAAAATCCGTATCGTAACCGTACTTTTTGGCATTGCTAAAATATTCTACGCCTTCTTTGAAAGTCTCCTGGGTGTAATCATTTTCTACAGCAAACTCCATCAGTGCCTTGGCGGTCATGATGACTTCGTCGGGAGAATCTATCTTTTTGAGGTCTGTAGTGTCAATGGATTCTGTATCCAGGTAGGCTTCCAGCATTTTTTCGGAGCGCTGATAACCTTTGTAGAAATACATAAAGCCATTGTATTGCTGCTCAAACTCATCTTTTTGCTTTTCAAAAGTATTTTTTACCTTTTCGTAGTAGGCGCGCTCTTCTTTGGGCAGCTTACTGACGTCTTGTTCTTTGTATTTTTTGGTCAGGCGCACATATTCACGGGTGAGTTCGTAGCTGTCGTGGTCTATGTTTTGCCCGTCTTTGCCCCCGATAAAGTTCCAGCCGTGTACATCGTCGGCGTAGCCGTTGTTGTCGTCGTCTTTTCCGTTGCCCGGCACCTCGTCTGTATTGGTCCAGATCTTTCCTTTCAGGTCTTCGTGGTCTACATCAATGCCGGAATCAATGATGGCTACCAACACTTTCTTAGAGGTCTTTCCTTTCAGGTAATCGTAGGTTTTTTCGGTACTCACGCCTTGCACGGCGTCGGTTTCAGCGTCCAGGTTAAACCAGTTTTCAGGGGCTTGTATTGTTGAGTCAGCCAGCGTATCTGTCGATTGAGCGCTTAGCTGAACAGTAAGCAGCATCGTGGCTGCCGCCACCCATAAGCATTTTAATTTCATAAATAGTGATCTTTTAATAAAAGCTTCCAAGATAAACAATTTCATAGTGTTTTTTATCCCAACCATCAGGTTTTTTCTCATAGAAGGTATTCATGTGTTAGGGTGCTTTAGGAGAGTAGTAACTTAACCACGAAGGGCACAAAGCTTTACACGAAGTACACAAAGGTATGCATAGAGGTAGCGATCTTTGTGCCCTTGGTGTTAGCTCTTAGTGTTCTTTGTGGTTCAGCAAACCATACCTTTCCAAGAAGTATAACACTCCAACACATGAACACCTTCACTCCCGTCTTCTCCAAAACAATTTAGCCTCCTAAAAGCGTTAGGTAAAAGAATCACTATAACCTCTTTATTGTATGCACAAAAATATCCTTTCTACCCTGCTCCTCATTCTCTTGCTTTTACCCTCTGTTTTTGCCCAGAAAAGGATGTACAACGACCTGCAAGAAGCCCTGATGGCTTCCGGGCAGTGGGTCGGCGACACCGGGCCGGAAAGTGTCAACTGGATCGATGGCGGGCAACGGTTTTCCTTTATCACCGAAGAAGAAGGCAAGCAGGTGATCAAATCCTACCAGCCCAATACCCGGAAAGAAACCGACATCTTTGCGGCAGCCGATATGACCTTTCCCGACTCTGACCAACCGTTTACCTACCGCTCCTTCCAGTGGTCTAAAGTAAATACCTGCTCTTCCAGACCAACTTCCGCCCGGTGTGGCGCAACTCCGGCGTCTCCGACTATTACTATTATTCGCTGAAAGATCAATCGATCAAGCTGGTGGCCAAAGATGCCCGTACGGCAGAAGTCTCCCCGGATGGGCAGCAGGTCGCCTATGAGCGGCAGGGCAACTTGTTTGTCTTCAACTTTGCCAGTCAGCAAGAAATACAACTGACCTCCGATGCCAAAGAAAATGTATACAACGGACGTTTTGGCTGGGCCTACGAGGAGGAATTCGGGCTGGTACAAGCCTGGATGTGGTCGCACGACAGCCGCTATATCGCCTACTGGCAGACTGATGAGCGGGAAGTGCCCGTTTTCAGCATGACAGACTATGCCGGGCAGCATCCCGATTACATACAAATCCGCTACCCGCAGGTGGGCGACCACAACCCGGAGGTACGCATCGGCGTCATTGACCTGCAAGACAATTCCCGGCAGTGGATGACTGTGAAAACCGAAGGTGGTTACATCCCCCGGCTATATTGGACGTCGGTGCCCGGACAGTTGGCGGTGGTGCATATGAATAGGGCGCAGAACCACCTCAAACTTTTCTTCTGCCAGGCAGATACAGGAGAAGGAAAGCTTATCCTGGAAGAAACTTCCAAAGGGTGGATTGATGTGTTTGACTTTTTTGCCGGCATCATGCACCTGTTCTTCTTTCCCGAAGACAAGCAAGAGTTCTTCTGGATTTCCGACCGCGACGGATGGAACCATATCTACCGCTATGATTACCAGGGCAAGCTCATCAACCAGGTGACGAAAGGCGACTGGGAGGTGGTGCTGGTCAATGCCGTGGATGCTAAAAACAATACGATCTACTACACCTCTACGGAAGTATCTCCCCTGGAAAGACATCTGTATGCCGTGCGCTTCGATGGCAAACAGAAGAAAAAGCTTACCCAGGCACCGGGTCGCCACACCATTGATCTATCGCCTAATGCGGCTTATTACATAGATACTTACTCTAACATAGATACGCCTACCCAGGTAGAACTCTGGAGCACCAAGGGCAAAAAGCTGGAAACGATGGAAGCCAACGCAAGCGTGGACTCTTTGCGCAACGCCCGTCAATATGCGCCCAAAGAACTGTTCAGCTTTACCACCTCCGACGGGCAAAAGCTGGATGGATACATCATCAAGCCCTTCGACTTTGATGAGAACAAGACCTACCCGCTGCTGCTGAACATCTACGGCGGACCCGGCGCACAGAGCGTTTACAACGACTTTGCGACCAACGGCTGGGAGCAGTACCTGGCGCAGTCCGGCTATGTGGTGGCCAGCGTCAACAACCGGGGCAGCGGCGGCTACGGACGCGACTTTGAAGAGATCGTCTATAAAGAGGTAGGCAAATGGGAGAGCCTTGACTTCGTAGAAACGGCTAAGTTCTTAGGTGAAAAGCCCTGGGTAGACGAAAACAACATGGCCATCCGCGGGCACAGCTACGGCGGGTACATGGCCAGCTACACGGTACTCTTCCGCCCCGGCACCTTCAAAGTCTCGCTGGTCGGCGCCCCGGTGACCGACTGGCGCTTGTACGACAGTATTTACACGGAACGCTACATGGGCTTGCTTTCGGAGAATGAGAAAGGCTACATCCAGAGTGCCTCCACCACCCATGCAGGCAACCTGGATGCGCATATGTTCATTGCCCACTCTACGATGGACGAAAACGTACACGTACAGAACACCTTCCAACTGGTCACCGCTCTGATCAACAACGGTAAGGAGCACGACCTGCGCATCTTCCCGCCCGGCTCCCACGGCGTCGCCTACAACAGCCAGAGCTATGTACTGCTGTATTCGGAGTACATGGATTTCCTGAACAGGTACATGAAGGATGGTAAGGTACAGTAAATGATCAGTAAGCAGCCAGTGTATATCATCAACACTCCTGATGGAGCCATCTGGCGCATGATAGCAGCTTTCACAGTCGCTAGCGGCTTATAATGCTAACAAAACCTTGTAAACTATAACCTGAACATCATGATGCCGCTTGTGTTAGTAGTGTTGCATAACAAATTTGGCACTATCATGACCTGCATAATAATAAATTAGCCTGAAAACATCACCATCACGTCGATGTTGATAACAAATCAGGGGCAATACACGAATAAAATGGTGGAATTAATAACTAAAGTTATGGATTAATTGTATAGCACCTGGTTTGCATAACAAATCCAATGTATTTTGCTGACGTGAGGTTATCTGTAGCGTCGTAAAATGATCTAAAAAGAGAAAAGCATAACAAACAGCGGAACAAATGTGAGGTTTGGATCATAAACCTATGCAATCATTCCGATTCACGCTTAGATTT
>JBBSNI010000068.1:0-18429 GCA_038232695.1 Cytophagales bacterium | reverse complement strand
CCCCATAACTGCTCACGTCTCCATAGCCTACATCATCGGTATAGATGAGCACGATATTGGGAAGGGCAGTGTCTTCTTCTGTTGGGGTAGTGTCAGCTTTCGGGGTGCAGAAAGATAATGCCAGGCCCAAGAGCACAAAAATGAGTAGCGTTATTGGTAATTTCATGCACAAACTAATTTGCTAAATTCGGATTGATGTTAATTTCACCTTGCGGTATAGGCCACTGATAATCCACTGCCTCCCTGAAATTCTTTTTAGTCACAAACCAACGGCTGTACGGATCAACTTCTTCACCATCCTGCCGTAAGTTATCTGCATTCGGGAAAGATGCCCCATAGAAGTTTCCTTGCAGCACTTCGTGAGCGGTTCTCCATCTGATAAGGTCCCAGTACCTGATACCCTCAAAAGCCAGTTCATTTCTGCGTTCCCTTCTCAGGATTGTCCTTAAAGCATCAGGGTTGGTTTCGGTAACAGGAGGCATATTTACGCTTGCCCGGCCTCTTACCTGATTGATCGTGGCATCCAACAGTCCTTGATCAATAGGATCACCGGCTTCTAATTTAGCTTCCAGGTAGCTGAGTAACACTTCGGCATAACGGATGAGGGGCAGGTCTATCCCTGAATTTCTCAGGTCACCTGAAAAACTTTCCAGCATAAACTTCTTGATGCCAAATCCGGTACGGGTAGCCTGACGGGTAGTGGTTAACTGATCTATAGAATTTGCAGAGTCAGGGTGGGTGACATACGTGGCACCGCCAAACTTTTGTCCATCAATGAGTACGGTATAGCCAAGGCGGGGATCCCGGTTTTCCCTGACATCCTGCGGATTATGGCGAGGGTCATCAAAGGAAAAAGGAGTACCATCGCTAAACTCAAAAGATTCTACCAGACTTCCCAATGGGTTGATGATATGCCAGCCACCACGCACCGCGGGATAAGCATGTTGCAGGATGCCATTGCTGGCCAAATCAGGCAGAAACAGGACTGACAATATGATCTCCGGACTGTTTTCGTTCGTGCCATTAAATAAACTTTCATAGTCAGGGTCTATGCTATGGTCGCCGAAATCAATGATCTTTTTATACGTAGTTGCGGCATCGCTAAACCTGTGATCGGCCAATTGCGTCCTGCCGAGGTATCCCAAAACTGCTTGTTGGGAAGCCCTGCCAAATTCACTGGCAGGCATGGCTGAAGCCTGGGGCAACGCCTCTACAATAGACGAGAACTCATCAATGACAAACTGTACAATCTCACTTTTTGGATCCTTGTTCAGTGTATTCGCTTCTTCTATGGTCAGGGTGTTGGTTACCAAAGGTACAGCCCCAAAATGCTGCGCCAGATAAAAATACTGTACTGCCCGTATAAAGCGTGCTTCCGCTTTCATCCGCTCAAGCACTTCTGCCGCAGCAGGTGTTTGGTCTACATTTTCCAGGAAGTAATTACTCCTGGCAATTTTTTGATAACTCCTTTCCCAGTATTGTTCCAAAAGGTTCACATTGTTGGCGTTCATCTGTCCGTTACTCAAACGGGTAAAAGGGGCATTGTCGCCTCTTCTGTCATAAGCGTTATCCGTAGCCATATCAAGAAAGATCAGTCCGGCATAGCTCCACCAATCCGTTGGGGCAGCCGTTACGCCATGACTAATGTTTCCACGATACACGCCAGTGAGTGCCAAAAGCGCATTGGACTCACTCGTCCAGAAAGTTTCATTAGAAAATGAGTCCAAGGGTTCTAGTTCTAACTTTTCAGCACACGAAACAAGTATCACACCACCCAGGAGAAGATGGAGTAGTTTTTTGATGGCTAAGTTATATACATTTTTCATGGTGTTATTATTTAGAAATTAGCTTTTATACCCACTGTGTAGTTTCTCAGGATAGGGTAATAGTTTAAGGAAGTATTCAGTTCGGGGTCCCATCCATCCCGGTAGTTATGAAAGGACAGGAGGTTCTCGCCACTCAGCCTGATCTGCAAGCCTTGCAGTTTGATTTTGCTGATCAAAGCATGAGGCAAATTGTAGGTCAACTGAACATTTCTCACTTTCAGATAAGAAGCATTCAATACCCAGAAAGAAGATGGCAAAGAATTCGCCGTACCTCCGTTAGGGATCGTCTCCAGGCGCGGATATCCGGCATTGCGGGTAGGGTTGTCAGGCCGCCAGCGTTCTTCTGCCTGCCATCTTTGAATACCCCCTTGATTTAGGAAAGCATATCCTGCGGCATTGGAAAGCTCACCGCTTACACCCGCCGTGCCTTGCAGGAGTATACTCAGGTTAAAGCCTTTATATCCTGCTCCCAGGTTGATGCCGTAATTATATTTGGGAATCTGACTCCCCAGTACTTTACGGTCATAGGTAGCATCTACTTGTCCGTCAGGAACGCCATCCGGTCCGCTGATGTCTTTGTAGCGGATGTCGCCGGGATTGGGAGTAGTATTGACAGATGATTGATCGGCATAAGCATCTATATCTGCCTGATCAATAAATAACCCATCGGCAACATACCCATAGTAAAGATCAAGCGGCTCTCCTATAAACAGATCACTTCCGTTTCCGATAGTACCATTAGGCTGTACAATATTGCCTACACCCAGATCTAACATCTGATTGTTCAGGATCGTCAGGTTAGAGGAGATGTTGTATGTGAAATTTCTCATACTCTTTTGATGGCCCAGTATGAATTCAAACCCTTTATTTTCTAGTCGGCCAGTGTTCTGAACACCTACACCAAAGCCTAGTGTATTGGATACACTACTACCTGGAGAGAGCAGAATGTCGTAAGTCTCCCTGTCAAAATAGGTAGCGCTAAAATTGATCTGGTTATTAAGGAAGCTACTTTCCAGTCCTATATCTAAAGACTCCGTTGTTTCCCAAGTCAGGTCTGAATCGGTAATATTGACCCTTGCTACCCCAGTGTTGATGGAGTTGCCAAAGGGGTAGTTATATCCGGTTGCCAGAATATTCTGATAGGGATAGACCCCGCCGCTATTATTATTCACTGTTTGGTTGCCTAATCTCCCCCATGAAGCTTTTAGTTTGAGTTCGTCTAGCCAACCCACAACGTTTTTGAGAAAATTTTCTTCAGAGAGACGCCAGCCTACGGCTACAGAAGGAAAAGTCGCATATTTACGGGAAGGCGGAAAGCGGGAAGATCCATCATGCCTCACTACTCCTTCTATCAGGTATTTGTTTTTAAAGCTGTACCGTAAGCGTGCCAGGTATGAATCTAATGCCCATTCTTCTGCCCTTCCACTATTTTGCATTCCCTCGGCCGAGCCGACATCCAATACTGTTATATCATTGTTAGGAAAGCCTTGCCTGAATGCCGTATTTTCTTCAAAGAGCTGTGTCTCAAAAGTATGTCCTACCAGGAGTGTGACCTCATGATCTCCCAATATCTTGTTATATGTCAGGAGTTGTTGAAATGTGCGGTAATAACGCCCCTGATTGTTGGTATTAAGGTTAGCTGGGCCTAATGTATTTGTATCCGTGATCCTCTGGGAGGCAGCAAAGCGCTTCCACTGACTGTCATAATAGGTATATCCGCCGATCAAAGAAAACTCCAGATCTGTAAAGATTTGCCAGTCCAGCTGCATATTCAGTAACAGGTCAGTGCTTTTTTGTTTGTAATAGGAATCACTGGCCAGGAAAGAGGCCGGTGTCCCACTCTGTTCAAAACCACCTCCCCAGTCCCCATTAGAAAGTCTGATAGGGTAAATGGAAGGATAACGCACGGCTTGTCCGATAATCCCCAGCATACTGGAGGCATTACCTAGCGATGCCGGCCCGGAAGGCTGCTCATCATAGACTTGTACTCCGGATAGACGTGAGGTAAGTTTGATTTTGTTGGTGATATCCGACACCAAATTGAGGCGTAGGTTATAACGATTATAGTTATTTTCATCAATAATGCCGTTTTGGTACAGATAGCCCAGGGAAAGCAGATAGTTAGAAGAACCGACCCCATTAGAAATGGTAACGTTATGACCGGTTTGCGCCGCTCTTTTCTTTAGTACCGTATTGATAAAGTCGCTATTAGGATAATTGTCGGGGTCACTACCGTTTCTGAAAAGCTCAATTTCTTCTTCAGAATAAGCAGGAGGCAGATCGTCATTAGCATTGGATTCGTTGAGCAATGCTGCATATTCCCATGAGTTCACATATTCGGGAAACTCTGTAGGCACTTGGATTCCTGCATAACCATTATAAGTAACCTGCAACTGATTAGATTTAGCGGTTTTGGTTGTGACAAGTACGACCCCATTGGCAGCCCTGGCTCCATAAATGGCAGCAGAAGAAGCATCTTTCAGTACCGAAATGTTTTCTACCACATTGGGGTCAATATCATTAAAAGATTCGGTAGGGATACCATCAACCAAAATCAGTGGAGCACTGGAAGAGTTGATAGAGCTTACGCCCCTGATTTGTATACTGCCGCCTTGGTTTCCGGGCTGCCCTGAGCGTTGGGTCACCGTGACGCCCGGCATCTGGCCTGTAAGAGCCTGCCTTAGCTGAGGCACAGCCCGGTCATTCACCGCCTGGCTGCTGACCTGAGATACGGAACCCACCAGCTTTGATTTTTCTTGCGTACCATATCCTACCACTACCACTTCTTTCAGGGACTGAATATCAGGAGCTAAAGTTATATTGATAGTACTTCTTCCCTCAAGCGCAATCTCTTGCGTCACATAACCAATAGAAGAAAATACAAGTGTCGCATCATTATCTACATTAATGCTATAATTTCCTTCTATGTCTGTTACTGTTCCGTTAGATGTTCCCTTCTCAATAATATTCACTCCAGGCAAACCTTTTCCACTTTCCTGATCTGTTACTTTCCCTGTAACACCTATCTCCTGAAGCCTGACAGGTTCTGAAGCTGGCCTTTTAACAGGCATCATGTGAATGGTCCTGGCTATCTTTGTAAACTCAAGAGGATTATGAATGATATCTTTCAGGCTGACGCCTTGTTCGGTAAGGGTAATTTTTTCTCCTGGTATACCCGCGCAGGCAAGCAAGGGGATGATCAGCCATATCAGCAAAACGAACTGTATCTTACTGACAAATTTTAATTTTGATCTTTTAGATTGCATATCAGTATAGTTTTAAAATTGAAAACAGTTTGAGCCTACTTTTAGAAAAGTGGATTCTATCCAGGTCGTATGAATAAGCGATGATGTATTTTCATGATATAAGGTTCAATGTACACGGTATTCCATAGTAAATTTTATACACTAAAATTTTTTAAATATCAACATTGATTATCTCGTCAGTTCCCTTACCAATAGCCTTAATGCCTTTCAATGTTACAACATCATTTCCTTCCCCCACCACAATAGTATAAGCTCCTTGTTGGTAAACTGCTGGCTTATGAGTACTCCCATTTATCCTTACAATATGCACCAGTTCATTATCTTTTTCATTGATTACTTTGAGCAATTGATCCGGTTTATTGATTTTTAGTTCAGGTAAGAAAGCTACGGGTTCTCTGCCGTCATTATCCGTTTGCTTAATAGAAAAGGGCCATCCCGGGTACTGATCCTTTTCTGCCGGGCCATCTTTATCGGCCAGAAAGCGGAAAGCTTCCATTAAGATAGTGCGTTTGCTCACATCAAAGGTGACCATTCCAAATCCGGAAGCCTTTTTCTGCGCACGCTCGTATCTGTTGGAAGCTTCAAAATTTTCAGCGGGATTTCCTACTGCATATACAAAATTTTTATTTCCAAATATATCCTCATAGCAACCTGTGTTAGGAAAGTTATGGCCTGGTCTGTTATGCACAGGAATACCCATACGATCAGGCAGGAACCATCGCGGATAACCTGTTGATATGGCTGGCGTACAGAAACTCCAGCCAGCATCACGGCAATCATCTAATCCGTACTGTACCACAAAAGGAAGGTGTTGGTCTCCATTGATATGAAATGCAAACGCCTGTCGCATTATTTCCACCACCTGATCACGCTTTGACTTTGGCCATCCGCCCGAATCCATATCACCATATAAGAACATGTGGTTTTGGCCATGGTGGGTAGCTACGTTGGCAAATACCGTTTGAGACAGCAAAACCTTCATGTCTGAACCGGCCCAATCATTAATCCATGATTTTAGAAATTTGATCTGCCTTTCTCCCAGTAATTCCAGGGCAGGATTATCTAAAACTTCCTTTGCAACCGGCTCCTTAACGTGATCAATTCTTCCTTCTGCTTCCCGGTCTACCCGTTGAGGGCCGGACTTAAACATACGATCGCTTATTATAGCAAAGCTCACCTTACCATAGACTAAATTGGTATACCATACATCAATATCCGAATGAAGCGGACGGGAATCAAATGGATTTGGTAAATGGCCACATTGCGTTTTCGAAACTACATTGACCATTTTTGGGGTTTGTACATATCCGCCGAGGGCATCAGCTTTCTTTTTCCATTCTTCCATAGATATTGCATTTCCCCCTTCTCCCCAAAGATTACCCTGGAAAACATCGTGATCATCAGGCGTACAGATAGTAGGACGGTCGCGCATGACATTCCCGAAAGTCCAGCCGAACATATACCATTTTCCCAGGTAGCTTAATATGGCCATATCTTCAGGGGCTCTTTTTATGGGATATCCACCATTGCCTTCATATAATTGGTCCCCTGAAAAGTATAGTAGATCAGGATTGTGTTTCTCAAGATTGCTAATCAGGGGTGAGTAAGGATATCCTCCGGCTTCCTGACAGGTTAATCCGCCCACTTTTAAAGGCCTGCCTACAGGCTCTTTCCGTATGATACCTTCGTAGGTGTATTCTTTTCCTTTATTTTTATATACTAATTTATATGCAACCTCCTCATCAGCATTCCAGTCTGCTATTTTAAAAGTGGCTACCAGCGCTGCCTCATCTATTTTTTCACGGGAAGCCAGTTCCCATTCGTTTTCCTTTTCAAAATATAGTTCAACAAATTGATTATCTTTTGCGCCGATCGGCGGCATCTGGGCTGATAATTTTAATGTTCCCTGAGATAAGGTATGCATAGCCCACAAAATTGGCCCAAAGCTATTCTCAGGCCGGACCAGAAGTTTAGAACCTGCTAAGGTTATGTTGTCGAACCAGAAAGCCTCCTGCTCAGCCTCATTAAAATTACTGACTAATGCTATAAGCCCATCTACATCACTATCTAAATCATAAGAAAGGTCTGACGCACTTCCTTTACTATCTTTTACTCGTAACGTTAAGAGATTAACATTATCATTGAACCGGCCTATAACTTCCAGGCTAAATTGTGAATAATCAAATGCTTCTGGAAGAGATGATCTTTTATCGCTTACAAACAGAAAGCCTTTAGTAGAAACCCCAGTGTTAATGCCCTTTCCGTAATAACATGCTGCTTTGATATCAGGGTCTAATTTATCCTTTATTCCAACTGAAAATCCTGCTGAACCATTGCCTGAAGCTTCTGTCCCGGATAAAAGTCCCAGGTCTGCCTTCATAGTAAAATCACCTGATCCGGTGTCAATAATATGGGTAAGCATATTGACACGCGCATGCTGATGCTGGCCCGAAAACTCAATCCGCCCCTTGTTTACCCGCCAGTCTTCCATGGGTATAGCCCAGTATTTCTCACCTATCCAAATACGATCGCTTACGCCTGAAAAATCGTCCTGAAAGTTTGTCCCGTTAAGTCCCTTGAAAGCGCCTTCTTTTTTATTACCTGAAAAGACTGCCGCAAATCCCGAAAAAGAAAATGGCAATGAGCTTAAACTTATTCCTATTTTTTTTAAAAAATTTCTTCTATGGTCTTTATTCATGGATTTCAGGTCTGTATTAAAAGATTACTGTCTGATGTAGTTATTGATAAATGATTATTTGTTGAAAAATAGATACAACTTAAATAGCTTTTTCATTTCCTGCTAAAATCTTCTATATCATAGCGGGCACCCTTCAGGTAATTTTCAATTTTTTGACGATTTCCGGGTGCTGGTCAGCGATATTCTTTGTTTCTCCTATATCGTTTTTGAGGTTATATAGCTCCAAGGGGCATTACTATTAAATTGTTCGGTTACACCATCTGTCGGGCCATTGTCGCTGGAAAAGAAAATGATAGTATTTTCATCCAGTCCCTACCCTTCAAGCAGCATCATGATCTTTCTGATGTCACGATCCATCCGGGAGATCATCGCCGCGTAACAAAGAGAGTAATCGAAGCCCTGATTATTAGGGCCGCCGGAAGAACCAGGGCCTCCTAATCTCCATTTTCCGATCACACCCTTCGAATAGCCCTTCTCTCTCATAAGCTCTGCTACTGTAATTGACTCATCCGGAATAGAAACATTCCCTTCTGTATCCCAGTTATAGTTCCCCCGAATGTAAGAATGCCCCATATGCAGGCCCGTCATCAGCACAGCTCTTGAAGAGGCGCAAACTGTACTTCCGGCATAATGCTGGGTAAAGCAGATACCTTCTTCCGCGAGACGGTCAATATTAGGGGATTTAATCAACTTTTGCCCATAATAACCTAAATCATTATAACCCATGTCATCAGCGAGAATGAAAATAATATTTAGTTTATTTATTCCGCCCTTACTTTTGCAATCAGAGCTGAATAAAATCAGAGATGCAAATAATATAGCCAGCGTTTGCAGAAGACTTTTCATATATTTTTATCATCTCTATTTTATTTCCCAACATTCAGGGTCAAAAGATATTCCACCACATTAGCTAAATCCTGCTCATTCAGGCCCAGAGCACCGGGCTCCGGCATGATGCCGGTGGCAAACTGCTTGCGGGAGACAATTTCATCCGCCTTAATATGGTAAAGCTGCCCTCCCATCCCTTTGATGACCACCGTTTCGGCGTCAGCCTGGAGAAAACCAGAGACAGTCGTCCCATCTTTCTTTGTGATGAGCCAGAATTCATAACCAAACGACATCCCGGCGCTTGGGTTTACGATTGCATCAAGCAAGCCGGACTTATCGAATTTCTTGCCGATCATCGTCAGATCCGGGCCGATTTCATTTCCTTCTTTTGCTATCTGGTGGCAGGAATAACACTTGGACTGAAAGATGGTTTTCCCTTTCAGAGCATCCCCCGGCATTTTGGCGATTTTGGGGATGGACAAAGAGGCCGTATCGCCTGGCCGTTTAAAGTAGTCGGTGGCTAAAACACGAACTGACTGATCCGGGTTGTTGAAAATCACCTCGCTAACCTCGGCAATCACTTCTTTGGGCAGCTTCTTCTCAGATGCCATCCCGATCAGCATTTCACCTCCGGATTTGTCTTTAGCCATTTTGGTGGCTGCCGCAATTTTTTCTTTCACCGGCAAATTTGCATTCAATATCTTCTCTTTCAGCGCCAGCATTTTCTTTTGGACTTCCGGAGTGACCTCCACTACCGGCTCCGGCAGTTGAATAGTAAAATCGCTCCAGTCATTGGTTTTTCGGAATTCCAGCCACCACTTAGCCTGCTCCTGCACATCTGCCAGATTGCTCTTCGCCAGTTCGGTCATGGCGTCAGCTGCTTTTTGATCTTTGATGAACCCCAGCGCCACCATCGCTCTTTTACGTTGTTCCTCTAACAGTTGGGCAGAAGAAGCGCGTGATGTAAGAGCGTCAACAGCCGCTACCGGGTGCAGCCTCCAGGCCAGTCCTTCAAATGTCGGACTCCAGTTCAAGGCCTCTCCCCCCAGGCTGGCTTGCAGGCTGGGATATATTTGCTCTTCTTTGTCCGTAAGAGCCAGGCCAAGAGCTTCCAGATACCAACGATCCTGACCATCATACTGGGCCGCCAGTGCTACTGCAAGCTCTTTCACTTTTTCAAACGGCAGGTCTCTGAGCGCGACTGCTACTTCCCGGCGAACAGCCGGGGAAGGATCTTTGCTTAACTGCCTTGCATACGGAAGGATGTCGGTCTTTACCTGGCGTAATGCCCGGAAAGCAGTCATCCGGATGTTCGGGTCGCTGTCTTGTAATAGCCCTTCCACTTCTGCAATACCTTTAGGCCCTAGCTGAGCCAGGAGCCAGACGGCTCTTGCCCGGTGGTATGGGTTAGAGGAAGACAGCATTTTCTTAACGTCCTTTATTACCTTCGAGCCCTGAGCGGCGAGCATCACAAAGCCTACATGCCGAACATTGATCGCCGGGCTCAGCAAAGCCTCGATCTGGCCTTTGGTATGCTTAAGGTCCAGCTTAGGGTTGGAAAGTTTTTTACCCTTGGGGGTAATCCGGTAAATCCTGCCCTGAGCAATACTGTCGCGCATGCGGTGGCCGCCGACCACCGGGTCATACCAATCGGCCACATAGATGGCGCCATCTGTGCCGATGGCCACATCGCTGGGCCGGAACCATTTGGTTTCATCAGCGTCTGATGCCCTGCTTTCTGCCTGCTCGATCTCATTTTCCTGTAAAGAAGTAATGAAGTTTATGCGGTTCAATTCAAAGCCGGCTCCTTTAGGGAAAGGTTTATAGCCCAGGATAACATTTCTGCCTGACTCGCAACTCAGCAACAGGCCCCGGTACTTTTCCCCCAAAAGGTCACTTTCGTTAAGAACAATTCCCGTAGGAGCGCCTGCTCCAGTATTGTCCCCCATAGGCAATACGCCCGGGTCTTCCTGGTGCCAATGTGCTGTAACGGTTTCTTGTCCCGGCCTTCTGTCGGCCTGCCATTTTCTGGATCCATCCACGCTAAAGTATCCTTGGTTGGCCCCTTCCATTAACCAGGTAACCCGGCAGCCCATGTTGCCGTCATCATCATTGTCGTTCTGCCACAGGTTGCCATAGGAATCTATTGCCAGCTCATATGAATTACGGAAGTTATGGCCCAACACGGTAAGCCCTATGCCATCCGGGTTGATTCGCAGGGCTAAACCACCCACCCATTTTTTGCCGTCGTCGCTGACCAGTCCTGGCCGATCGTTGTCTTTATTGTATGGTGTGCCTCCGTTATACATACTGCCGGACCGCAGGGTCCAGCCAGCTTTGTCGGTGACCACGTGGGGACCGGCATTACCAGTATTGAAATACCATTTCCCGTCAGGTCCCGCCAACATGGCATGCAGGCCATGATCATGGTCAAACCCGCCAAATCCGGTCAGGAACACCTCTTTTTTATCTGGAATATCGTCCCCGTTTTCATCGGTATATACAATGACGGACGGCGAACAGGAAACAATTACTTTATTGCCAATTACCGCAATACCAAGTGGAGACGTCAAGTCTTTGTCCTGAACAAAAACCTTGGAGGTTTCAGCCACGCCATCCCCGTCTTTGTCTTCCAGGATCACCACGCGGTCTCCCTCCGGATGCCTTTCGTCAGGCTTGTTCTTAAACAAACGATAATTCACGGCCTCAGTTACCCAAATCCTGCCTCTGGCATCTACGTCCATGTTAGTCGGATTATAAAACTGCGGGGATTCCGCTCAAAGCGTAGCTTCCAAATCTTTCGGGAGGTAAAGCTGGGTTTCCTCTGAATAATATTTGCCTGTAGCTCCTAGATTAAAATTATCTTTGAGCATGTAAGCAGAAATTCCCAAAGCCAAGATACTAATTGCTATTAGTTTTACTTTCATCTTCATTTGTTGATCTTTTGATAAATAATCATGTTATATAGCAAGGCCTATCTTTCGCTGGCAGATGGCTTTCTCTTTAAATTGCTGACCTGTCAATTTATCTTATTCTATTTCCTGAAAATCTTTTTCAAAATCCGACTCATTGACCCATCCGGCTTTCACGTCTTCTCCTTTCATATAGCGCTCATAAAAATTCCTGTTATTCTCATTGGCATATTGATACTCATCAAAAACATGTCCCTTGCCAAACATTCTCGGATCGCCCTGCTCCTGCAACTCATCAAACAGCTGATTCTTCAAAGAACCCATGATTCCCACATGTTCCGGATCAATGGCCAGATTATGCATACATGCAGCATCTTTGCTGATCTGGTATAATTCCTCCTGTGGCCTTCTCCCAAAGGATTCCTCCCAGAAATGCCTCATCTCCGGGTTCTTTCTGCTATTGAGAATCAGGGTTTTGGTAGGACTGCCATCGGTGTTTAAATAGCCGGTCTCAGGATTACCTGCCGGCCAGCGGTCAGGTTTGAAGTTATGCAGGTAGATATATTGTTCTGTGACAATACCTCGGATGGGATAACCCCAGTCATGCGGCCTGCCCACATCATGTCGCTCCTTGCCTATCAGCACATGGTCTCTTTCCGGATTCACCTGCCCCGCCTGTTTGCTGTAGAAGATATCTGTCAGACTCCTGCCCTGCAGGGGCTCCATAGCAGTAGAATCAGCAGCAACACCTGCCAGTTCCAGAAAAGTAGGAGCAAAATCAATGAAGCTTACAAAATCATCTACCTGTCTGCCTGCATTTGTAATACCTTTCTGCCACATGATAGCCAGGGGCAGATGATTGGAATACTCATATTCCTGTCCTTTTACCCTGGGAAAAGGCATACCATTATCAGCCGTTACAACAACAATAGTATTCTCCAGTTCCCCCTGCTCTTCCAGCAGATCGAGCATGCTTTGCAGGTGCTGATCAAAATGTTCAACTTCATAGGCGTAGTCTAGCATATCGGTACGCACTGTGTCAGTATCTGGCCAGAAGGCAGGCACTTTGTCGATATCCGCTATGCTTTTCTCTCCCTTTTCTATGCCTGAGCCATACTCATAGCGCCGATGCGGTTCTTTAGAACCATACCAGAAGCAGAAAGGCTGTCCTTCGGGCCTCTGGTTTAGAAAATCTTCAAAATTGGCTGCATAATCATTTTTATTCATACCTGTGGTGGGGGGTGTGGTCGTGAATTGGTTAAAGGCAGTGCCGGTCAAGGCTCGCTGCTTACCGTCTACTTCTCCGGGGTCGCCGGGTGCCCAGCCTTTGGCTGTATAGCCGGTGTGATAGCCATGCACTTTAAGCGCCTCCATATATGTTTTGAATTTGGCAGGGAAATAGGGGGAATGATTGGCTGCTTCTTCCAATTGCCAGGAATTCCTTCCTGTCAGGATGCAGGCCCGGGAAGGGGCGCATTTGGCATTGGGCGTATAGGCGCGCATAAACAAGATGCCTTCCTCTGCCACACGATCAAAGGCGGGCGTGTTTATCCAGGAGCAGCCATAAGCTCCCATAAAGGGGAAAGAGGCATCATCGGCTATGGCAAACAGGATGTTGGGTTGCTTTGCAGTTTGGCTGGTTTCCTTTTCCTGAGTGGAACAAGCGATGGTAAGCAGCAGACACATCAGTCCAAGTATCCATGTAGTTAAGAGGTGTTTCATACTTCGATTTTTATTTGCAGTTATCTATATTTATCGCACTCAATTTATGGCTTGAGAAGTTCCTTTTTCCAGTATTTCAGAAAGTCTTCATCACCAACATCAGGACGAAGTCCTTTACGCTCCATATGCTCTTTAAACTCCTTGTCCATTAGTTTCTGCGCATATATTATTTCTGATGAATCTTCCGGATATTTTCCTTTATCTGCCTCAATCAGCCAATGGTCTAATATACCACGTAATTCCTTTAATTTATCCTGATAGGCTGGCTGATCTGCCAAATTTGTTATCTCAAAAGAATCTTGATGAAGGTAATACAGCTCTTCAGCAGGGCGATCCGGGGCCATGAAGCGGGCTTGTTCAGCGGTAAGCTCTCCATTACTTTGCATCACCTGCATCAGCGTCAGTACAGGATAAGCCCATTTTTTATAGGCATTGAACTGGGTGTAGGGCCTGTCCGGATAGAAATTCCGTATATACTTGAAATCCTGTGTTCTTACCGCCCGTATCCGGTCTATGGTTCCATCACAGCGGTCACGCATAGCAAAGATATACGCTCTGGGTTTTGAAGTTTCGTTCAGGAAATCCTGCCCCTGCATATAATCCGGAATGTCAATACCAGCCAGCGTCATAGCAGTAGGAGCCAGATCAATGTTGCTTATCAGACGACTATCTTTTATGCCTGATTTCAGATTTCCGGGCCACCGTACAATAAGCGGTGTATGAATACCCCCATCATACAGGAATTGTTTTCCTCGTACATGAGGTCTGCCATGGTCTCCGAAGAAGAATACCACTGTATTATCAGCCAGCCCATCTTTTTTTAGCCTTTCCAGTATTTCCCCTATCTGCTGATCCATGAGTTGAATCGTTTCTAAATAGAGCGCCCAGTCCTGCCTGGCAAGAGGATGATTGGGATAGTACGGAGGCAATACCACTTTATCCGGATCTACCGGATGGGAAGGGTCCGGTTTGAAAGGACGATGCGTGTAGGTAAGATGAACCTGAGCAAAGAAAGGCTGACCGGGTGACCTTTGCCGCCAATCTGTACCATCATAGAGCTTTGCTGCATCATGACTAAAATTGTAACCGGTATAATACCCGGCCTTATCCATTTGTATTCCGCTGCTGTTGGACACAAAATAGCCAGCCTTTTTGAAGTAATCCGTAATGGGCACCACAGGATCTGGTAAAGCTTTTTTGTACTTCGTAAATTGATTATGGGAATGAATACTTACCGGATACATTCCGGTAATTAAACCGGAGCGACTGGGAGAGCAAACCGCGCCAACAGTAAAAAGGTTCTGAAAAATAACGCCTTCCCGAGCCAACTGATCCAGATTAGGGGTGTTCACTAGTTTATTGCCATTACATCCCAGATCCGGGCTTATATCATTAGCTACAATCCATAATATATTAGGTCTGGAAGAATCTACCTTTTGAGCAGAACAAGCAAATCCCTGACATAGGAAGGCACATAATATTAAAAAGTTGATTAAGGTTAATCTTTTCATCATGATTATTCTACATAATTATATTCTTCTTTCAAGCCTAATTCTTGTTGTGCAGATTTACCTGGAACAGGTCTTTTATCTTTATCGGCAAAATATTCAGCCCCTATCCATTTCATTTCTCCCCCCACTACTCTCGGATCACTTGTGCTTTTAAGATATACATGAAGCTTCTCCGCAAGCATTTTCTTTGTTTCCTGATAAGCGGCAAGTTTTGCGACATTGTTCATTTGATCAGGATCTTGCCGAAGATCATACAGCTCTTCGGCAGGCCTTTTTCCAAAAGCAAGGTTAAACAGTTTTTCTACACCCTCTTGTTCCCGGTGCTTAAGCATGAACACTTTGGTCGGGCTAGGATAATGCAGCATATGAGCATCAACATCGCCGTACAAAGGCGGATCGCCTGCCGGCCACTGCTCAGGCTCATAATTTCGGATATAAAGGAAATCTTTTGTGATGATAGAACGTCCACCATAGCCCGCACCACCTTCTCGAACAAAAGCATGCCGTTCCCTGGCAGTCACCATAAAATCACGTTCAGGTTCTATCATTCCGCTTTTTTCTGACTTTAAAATATTTACCAGGCTCTTTGCGGTCATCTCTTTCGGAACAGGAATACCAGCCAGTTCAAGAAAAGTCGGGGCAAGGTCATTCAGGCTTACAAAATCATCTACGACCCGGCCTCCTTTAAACCTTTCTGGCATGGTAATTATCATGGGGATTTTCGTTCCAAATTCATACAGATTGGCTAATCCGCGAGGCATTTGCCAGCCATTGTCGCTACAAATGATAATCATGGTATTTTCCATTTCCCCCTTTTCTTTCAAAAACTGAATAAAGGGGGCAATTTCTTTGTCAAAGCCCTGAACCTCAGCATAATAATCAGCCATGTCTCTTTTAACAATATTAGTATCAGGTAAATAAGCAGGTACCCTGATGGAAGCCAAATCAATCCCTGCTTCCTTAGCACTGAGTTCATAGGGGCGGTGTGGATTGCGGGAACTAAACCAGTAAGTGAAGGGCTGTCCTTTTTCACGTTTATTATAAAACTCTTCAAATGAATCATATTGATCACCCGCCGGATTACGATCCCATCCTCCGGCTTTGTAATTGCCTGGCCCCCATCCTTTTCCCTGATAGCCTACTAAATATCCCGCTTCCTCAAGCATATCCGTATAAACCTGAAATTTAGAAGGCAATGTCCCCCAAAGGTTGGCTCCTTCTTCCAGCCTCCAGATGTCTTGCCCCGTCAACATGGAGGCACGGGCAGGAGTACATGAAGGAGCAGCGCAAAAGGCATTCGTAAACCTTACTCCCTGCTGAGCCAGATGATCAATATTCGGTGTTTTTACGACAGGGTCCCCATAGCATCCCAAGTGATTCCAGGAGTGGTTGTCAGACATTAATAACAAAACATTTGGTCTGCTTTGTGCTTTCTCCTTTTCTGAGCCACATCCGCCAACCATTAGCGCTCCAACCATGAAGGTTATGATAGCAAGTTTTATGATATCATTACTTTTCATTCCACTTTATTTTCAACCAGCCTATTCAACCTACTAAACTTGGCCTCTGTAATAAAACATCCATTCATCAGTCCACAGGGTTTTGGACAAGGTTTGGGTTTAAAGCTATTTCTGACTCCGGTATTAAATGAACAATACTATTGGAGGTTGGCGGGATTGATTGTGGTCCGGACCATCCAAAGGGCTGAACATAGCTCCTGTCCATCGTTCTATTATTTCTGAAAAGATCAAAGGAGCGATGTCCCTCCCATGCCAGTTCCAGGCGTCTTTCATCCAATACGACATCCAAAACAGCATCATAGCCTTTTAAATCATTTACAGAAAATAACTGATCTCCGGATAAGCCTGCCCTCTTTCTAATGATGTTGACCATTTCAATGGCCTCCGCCTCTCTTCCAGCTTTGGCAAAGGCTTCTGCTTTGATCAGATACATTTCAGCCAGACGAAGAACGATGGGGGAGGATAACATAGGAACGCCCCCCTCATAGGTATATTTATTGATGAAGTATTTGGACAGTCCATCTCTCTTTTCAAGGAGGTAGCCTACATCTTCATCCGGGTCAGGGATTTTGTTACCTTCCTCATCATAAACATAAACCGGATCAATGAACTTGGTTCTTTCGTCATTTGGGTTCTGATAAAGCAGGTCTCTGTAGGTTTGTGAGGCAAACATTTCTCCCCATCCTCCATCGCCATGATATAAAGAACCAATGGAAGCTTTACCCATATTTTCCGTTTCCTGAATCTTGATGGCAAAGATTGTCTCCGGATTATTTTCAGGAAGCAATCTGAAATAATTACCAAATTGCTCAGTACCAAGCAATTCGTACCTGCCGGAGTTGATCACCTTATCGGCATATTCAATGGCCTTCTCATGCTGCTCCATATACAGATAAAGACGAGCCAGGAGTGCCCACGCAACTTCTTTAGAAGCAAAGATTGCCGGCTTATCTTCCGTCATCAGGTCGGCAGCTTTCAGCAGATCACTTTCAATGAATTCATACGTTTCTTTTACCGTGCTTCTGGGAGGCAAAGCGGTTACATCCGTATTATCCCTGATCATCACTCCCAGATTAGTCTCGGGATTTTGTGAATAAGGTCTTGAAAAGATACGTACCAGGTCAAAATGCATGAGTGCCCGCAGGAAAAGGTTTTCTCCTTTTAGTTGAAGCATTTCCTGAGAAGCGTTATCATCAATGGCTTCAATGACTTTATTGGCTGAATAAATACCCTGGTAAGCCTCTTCCCAGAAGTTAGTGGAAACAGAGGAGTTAACGATGTGCCGATAACTGTAGGTAAACATAAGATGACTACCGCTATTTTTAACCCACACGGCATCATCACTGGGAAATTCCTGGGCACCTTGTCTATTCCTTACATAGTTTCCTTCTCTAAGTCGGCTGTAAGTGCCAATGGTGACATTGTATAGCAGTTCAGGAGAATTTAGCACCTGTTCGTTAGATAATTGATCAATTGGCTCATATTCAAGGTCATCGCACCCCATCAGGAATACAAACAAGGTGGATAAGGTGATTAGAATTATGCTCGTTTTCATTTTGTTAATTTTTAAAGTTTTTAAAGATCAAAGCTAACGCCCAGCATTATTTTTCTTGTCGGTGAATACCTTGCACTATTGGCTCCTTGATTTATTACTGCGTTTTCCATATTTACATCAGGGTCGGCACCACTAAACCTGGTAAAAACAGCAAGGTAGTCTACGCTGGCAAAAAGTCTTACATTCGAGAATCTATACAATTGATCAGGAAACGTATATCCTAATCTCACGTTTTGAATGCGAAAATAGCTGGCATCTTCAAGATACCTGGAAGAAGTGCCGTTGGAGGCAGTGCCCCCACCCGACAATTTGGGATGTGTAGCTATATCGCCAGGTTGCTGCCAGCGCACCCAGTCTTCGTAAAGCTTCATCTGGTTTTGATTGGTACTGTTATTATCAGAATCTATCCGCTCCCTGGCTGCAAAATAAATACTTTGTCCAACCGCAAAGTTCAATAACACACTCAATGAGCAATTCCTGTAAAACATGTCGCTACGTATACCTCCCGTAAAGTCAGGATAGGCTGAGCGGACAAACAGATTACTTGCCTGGTTATAGGTGTTGGTGGTGAGTATCTGCGCTGGCTCTTCT
>JBBSNI010000067.1:0-18490 GCA_038232695.1 Cytophagales bacterium | reverse complement strand
TTTCACTTGCTTGGCATCTGAAGCCACAAATGCCTCCTTCATCTGGAGACTGCTGCTATATACATTGGCTAATTGCTCCTGAAACTCTTGGGGAGCCTGGTCAGTCATGGTCATTCCCTCATGATCTTTCATGTCCATGTTACTGTGCTGGTGATCCTGGGCCTGTATACCAAATGTGATAAGACTCAATCCAAGTGTTAGATTTAAAATTTGCTTTTTCATAGTTACTCGATTTAAAGATTAAAAATTTGAATAATAGATAAGGTAAAGACAATGGCCAGGAGGATGAACCACACCGTCCATTTGGCCACTTTCTTTATGTTTGAAGGGGGCTTTTCATCCCCGGTTTTACAACAGTCTTTCATAGGTTTTTTTAGGTTTAGCGTGCTAAATTCATATCTTCTGTTTTTACAATTCGTCTCTCACTTCTCCACATGTTAACATGGCTTCGCCAAAAAACGGATTTCGAATTTCTTTTACTTCACTAAGCCAGTAAGCCCCTTTGTTATCATCAGCCATCGGGCAAAAGTCTACGTACAACGGCTGCTGGCTTACGCCAAAAGCTTCTACCACTTTGATCAGAGCCTGCGACAGATAAATAAAATTCTCACGCTTACCGGCTATGCTGGATGCTTCTTTACATAGGCGGGCATGTTGTTTAAGGAAATCTGCTTTTTCCTGCCAAAAGTCTTTAGCAGTGCCTTCCAATACATCGCCATCTACTTCATTCAATGCTTCCAGTAGCGCAGAACTATATTTTTGGGTGGCGTTTTCATCCGCTTCTACCAGCCCTTCTTTGAGTTCCAAGTAAGCGTTGATGACCTGATCCAATTGTGCGCGGAAAGCATCCGGAATTTGCTCTCTGAAATCTACTGCATCTCCTTCTATAAATTCAGCAGTTGGCACTTGCTTACCCTCTACACTAGATGCTTCACCCATGTCCATCCCTGCCATGCCAGGCATGGAACCGCCAGTGTTACCTCCCTCGGGATTCATCATGCTAACTTTTCCTTGCAACTGTGAGGCAGCATCTATTTTAAAGACGCCGTTGGCAACGATTTCTTCGCCTTCTTCCAGCCCTTCCATCACCACATACTGGTCGCCTGCTTCCGGTCCTAATACTACTTGGCGGTATGCAAAGGTGGGCTGGGCGACATCGGTTTTTTTTACATACACCACGGCTCTTTTCCCTGTCCACAATACCGCTGTTTTGGGTATCACCAGAGCATCGTTTGCACCTTCCAGACTGGCTTGGAGTATGCCTTGGGCAAACATGGCTGGTTTGAGCTGATCTTTAGGATTGTCTACTTCTGTGCGCACGGAAGCCACGCGAGTTTGTGGGTTGATCACCGGGTCTATAAAAGTAATTTTGCTGGTGAAAGTCTTGCCAGGCATGGATTGCACTGTAAAGCTAATTTTATCACCTTCCTCAATCCAGGACAAGTCATTTTCATAGGCATCAAACTGCACCCATACTTTGTCTAAATTGGCTACTTCAAACAAAGATTCACCTTCTTTGACATAATCGCCCTGGCTGACATTTCTGCTCACTACCGTGCCTGATTGAGGAGAAAGCACATTGAAATAATACTGTACTTCTTTTTTTTCCAGGATATTTTGAATTTGCGTATCTGTCAGGTCCCAAAGTTTCAGCTTATTGACAGCCGCTTCATAAAACGAAGGGTTGGTTTCTTTGAACTTGGCAGCTTCAAACAGTTCTTTCTGCGCAGTGACTAACTGCGGAGAATAGATACTGGCAAGTTTTTGCCCCCGCTTTACCTGCTGTCCGGTAAAATTCACATACAGCTTTTCTATTCTGCCGCCAAAGCGGGAGGTGATGTCTGCAATTCTTCTTTCATCTGCCTGTACCTTACCAGGCAGGTATAGCTCTTTGCCGGGAACTGCTTTTTGCACGGTCACTGTCTGCACATTGGCAATGCTAACAGCCGCTTCACTCATCTGAATTTCATCGGCAGCCACGGTTTCTGCTTCCATATTGCTGACAGGTATCAGATCCATGCCACAGATGGGGCACTGCCCCGGCTCCTCTTTCCTGATCTGAGGGTGCATAGAGCAGGTCCAGGTAGTCCCAGCTTCATGTTTATGTTCTGCTAAAGCTTCTTCTTCGCGCTGGCCTGAGCTTTTAGTTTCTCCTCCGAAAAAAATCCAGCCCAACAACAGGCCGGCCACTAAAAAGCCAAGCCCGATATATATGGTTTTTTTATCTATATTCTTCATGTTATTGTCCCATTAAATAGTTAATGCTGTATACAAAATTGTTACGTTCGGTTCTGGATTTTTCTTCTTCCAGGCGGTAGTTCAACAGTTGCCTTTCCACACGGATAATTTCCTCAAAATCAGCCTCGCCGGTAGAAAATTCTGTCTGTAATAAACCCAGCGTACGCTCTGCCAGATCGGCCAGGTTTCGATACAAGACTACTTCCCGCTGTGCATTGAGATAGTCGGTGTAGCGCTGTTCCAACTCGGTGAGCAACTGATCTTGCATGCTTTCCTGAGAAAATACGGTGGCTTCACGCTGTAGCTGCGCTTGCTTTTGCATGGCTTTGTATTTTTTACGATACAGAGGCACTCGCACGCCTACTTGCGGGAAAATAAAGGCATCTTTGCCGTTGTCTGCCATTTCCATGTCTGTTCTGGGAGCAATGTTGGTATAACTCATCCCCAGGCTCACCGAAGGTAAACCCATCTTTTGGGCTACTTGCTGCTGATGTTCATAAGCCTGCGCTTCGTGCTCAAGCGCTTCAAGTCGTGGGTTTTCTGCTAAAATTGTTTTGAATACTTCCGATTTTTGTTGCACAAGCTGTTCTTCCCACAGTGAATCAGGCAAGGTCATAGCTTCTTGTAATTCTACATTCAGTAACTGTTCAAAACGTGTAGATACCGGCTGCCTGCTCTCTTCCAGATATTGCAGTTTATTCCGCAACTCTTCTTCTTCTATTTCTACTCTTAATACATCGGCAAAGCCGGCTTTACCACTCTCAAAACCTACCAGGGCCAGTTCTTTAAAAGAAGCCAGCAGTTCCAGGTTCTCCTGTGTGATCTCTATGGATTTTTGCAGGTAATAAAGATCATTGTAGGTGACTTTTACTTGCTTGAACAACTCCAGCTTTTCGTCTTCAAAAGTCTGTAGCCTGGCTTTGGCTCTTTCGGCAGCTACCTGCTCCTGAGCTTTCAAGGTACCAAACCAGGGAAACATCTGGCTGACAGAGAAATTAGCCCGCTGTGCACCTACTCGTGTTTCTACAGGCTGTGCGAAAACCCCAAACATTACCTGCGGGTCAGGCAATGTGCCTACCTGCGGAATCTCTTTCAAAGCTGCCAGGTACTGGTTGAAAGAAGCTTTTAGCTGCGGATTGTTTTCGGCAGCAAATTGCAGATACTGATCTACAGGCTTTACTGCCTGTGCCCGCAACAAGAGTGGAAGAAGCAGCAAAGCTGTGCAAAACAACCATCCTGCCTGAGTTATGTTTTTAATATTCTTTTTCATTTTGCTAATACTTTTGCGTTTGTCTTTTTCCATTGCCTCTCCTGCCACATACTATACAGCACCGGCACGACAAACATGGTCATCACCTGAATGAGCATACCGCCAAAGGTGGGTATAGCCATCGGGATCATGATGTCTGATCCTTTTCCCGTGGAGGTCAGCACTGGCATCAGGGCAATGATGGTGGTAGCTGCCGTCATCATGGCGGGGCGCACTCTTTGCTGACCCGCCTGCAAGACTGACTCCCGAATGGCGGATATTCCCTTGGGACTTTCCCGCTCAAAGACCTGCTTGAGATAGGTGCCCATGATCACACCGTCGTCGGTAGCGACGCCAAAAAGGGCGATAAAACCTACCCAGACCGCGACACTTAAGTTGATGGTGTGTACCTGGAACAGATCCCGCATGCTTTCACCAAACAGGTTGAAGTTGAGAAACCATTCCTGTCCGTAGAGCCAGATGAGGATAAAACCACCGGCGAAGGCCACAAAGATGCCGGAGAAAACCATCAGTGTAGATGGTAGGTTGCCAAACTGAAAATAGAGGATCAGCAGAATCGCCAGCAAGCTGATGGGAATGACGACAGACAAGGTCTTGGTAGCCCTGATCTGGTTCTCATAGTTGCCTGCAAACTGGTAACTGACACCTTTGGGTACCTGAAACTCACCGGAGGCAATTTTGTCATTGATATATGCCTGTGCATTTTCCACCACATCTACTTCGGCATAACCATCTTCTTTGTCAAAAATGACGTAGCTCAATAGAAAAGTGTCCTCACTTTTAATGTTTTGTGGCCCCTGAACATAGCGGATATCAGCTAATTCTCCCAAAGGTACCTGCACACCGGAAGGTGTAGGAATGAGTATATCCTGGATGTCTTCCGGGTTGTCTCTGAACTCCCGGGCATAGCGTACCCGTACCGGATAGCGTTCCCGGCCTTCTACGGTGGTGGTTTGCTTGTTACCACCGATGGCTACACCGATGAACATCTGCATATCAGCGATAGATAAACCATAGCGGCCCATGGCCTTTCGGTTGAGCTTGATTTCCAGGTAGGGTTTGCCTACCACACGGTCAGCGAAAACAGACGATGCCTTGATGCCAGGTACTTGCTGTAATATCTTCTCAAGCTGCAAGCCTACCTGTTCCAGGGTTTTTAAGTCCGGGCCAAAGACTTTGATTCCGATCGGAGCCCGCATACCGGTAGAAAGCATGATCAGGCGGGTGGCAATAGGTTGTAATTTGGGAGCTGAAGTCATGCCTGGAATGTTGGTGGTGGCTATGATCTCATCCCAAATATCATCCGGTGACTGAATATGATCCCGCCACTGCCGAAAGTACTCTCCATTTGCATTAGGAATTAATTGAGAAACATCAGCTTCGGCTACTGACATACTATCCGGGTCAAACACACCTCCATCCTGCAATAAAAACTGCCCTTCTTCATCAACCTGAAAACGCATGCGGTGACCATTTTCATCCAGGATGTATTCTGGTTTGTAGTTCACCACATTTTCAAACATGGAAACGGGTGCCGGGTCTAAGGCAGTAGCAGCTCTACCCCATTTACCCACCGTCATTTCCACTTCAGGAATAGCCGTAACGCGCTTATCGAGCAACTGAATAGTTTCTACATTTTCTTCTACGCCGGCGTGAGGCATGGTAGAAGGCATCAACAAATAAGAGCCTTCATCCAAAGGTGGCATGAATTCTTTGCCTACTTCGGGAAAAGTAGCACTCAAGTCTCCCCAGACGCCTGTCTGGCGTATATCCCAACCCAGCTTTTCAAATCCTTTTCTGATAAAACCAAAGGTATTATTAAAGCCTTGCCAGGCTAGCACACCCAACAAGACAATGACAATGGGAATGGAAAGAAACTTCCATTTGTTATTCAGACACCAGCGAAGAATGACTGCATAAAATCTAACGACCGTTAATAATGTACCCAGCACCAAGCCGATGGCTCCCACTACAAAAATAAAGTTCACCAGGTAACTGTGACCGGCTCCTAAAGGTAGCCACTCCCGTGTCAGCACATACACTACGCCTATCAACACAATACTCACTACCACATAATTAGAGTATTTCCTTGTGCCTTCGGGCAGGTAAGGTTCCAAAAGATGAAAGAGCCCTAAGGCCAGTAAGACAATACCTGCCCAAGGCACAAAAAACAGGGTAACCAATCCTAAAAGCAATAGGCCGGTATTCCATATCTTTCTGGTGCTGTCTTTGCCAAACTCTATAGAAAACAGCCAGTGGGCCAGGGCAGGAATGACGACAATACCCACAAACAAGGCAGCCAGCAGGGCAAATGTCTTGGTAAAAGCCAGTGGGCCAAACAGCTTACCTTCCTGCCCGGTCATGGCAAACACCGGAATAAAGCTGATTACCGTTGTGGCTAATGCCGTAATAACTGCACTTGCTACCTCAGTGGTGCCCTCATAAATGATCCTTAGCTTTTCCTTTCCTTTAGCGCCAAGATTCTCAGGCATTTCCAGGTGGCGTATGATATTCTCCGTAAACACTACGCCTACATCCACCATCACGCCAATGGCAATGGCAATACCTGAAAGGGCTACAACATTGGCATCTACGCCAAAGTATCGCATGATGATGAAGGTCATCAACACCCCGATGGGCAACAGGCTGGAAATGAGAATGGAAGCCCGCAGGTTCATCACCAGCACGATCACCACAATCACACTGATGAGGATTTCCAGCGTCAGCGCCTCTTCCAGGGTACCCAGCGTCTCCATGATCAGCCCTGAACGGTCGTAGAAGGGAACAATGGTAACTTTGGAGACTGTGCCATCGGAGAGTGTCTTACTAGGCAGTCCGGGTGCTATTTCCTGAATCTTATCTTTGACGTTGTTGATCACCTGCAAAGGATTAGCACCATAACGGGCTACTACCACCGCACCGGTCGCTTCTGCGCCTCCTTTGTCCAGTCCTCCTCGTCGGGTGGCAGGCCCCAGATGCACCTGGGCTACGTCCTTGAGACGAATCGGCGTGTTGTCATTGACAGCCACAACAGATTCTTCCAGATCACCCACGTTTTCGATATAACCCAACCCACGCACCAGGTATTCGGCCCGGTTGAACTCAATGGTGCGGGCGCCTACATCCAGGTTGCTTTGCTGCACGGCCTGCATGATCTGGCCTACATCTACATTGTGGCTTTTCATGGCTGCCGGGTCAATGTCTACCTGGTATTCTTTGACATACCCTCCAATAGAAGCTACTTCAGATACGCCTTCCGCAGAAGATAAGCCATATTTGATGTAGAAGTCCTGGATAGAACGCAGTTCCTGCGGGTCCCAGCCTCCGGTAGGCTCACCCGTTTGTGGATTCCTTCCCTCAAGGGTGTACCAGAAGACCTGGCCCAGCGCAGTAGCATCTGGTCCCAGCGCTGGTTGCACGTCTGCCGGCAAGGTTCCTGCCGGAAGCGAATTGAGCTTCTCCAGAACACGCGACCGGCTCCAGTAAAATTCTACGTCCTCATTGAAGATGATGTAAATACTGGAGAGCCCAAAGATAGAACTGCTGCGGATGGTCTTTACGCCAGGAATCCCCAGCAAAGCAGTAGTGAGTGGATAGGTTACCTGGTCCTCAATGTCCTGAGGGGATTTCCCCATCCACTCAGTAAACACGATTTGTTGATTGTCTCCAATATCAGGAATGGCATCTACCGGCACTGGATTGCGGGGCATAAAGTCCAGTTGCCAGTTAAAAGGTGCTGTTGCTACACCCCAGACGATGAATGTAAGAGTGAGTAAAGCTGTGACGAGCTTATTCTCCAAAAAGAATTTAATAATACGATGAAGCATGTCGGTCCGCCGAGCGGTATTGTTATGATAAACAATCAATAGAATGAATAGCGGTATCCAGAGGGTAGATAGAAATAGTTCTACTATTCACAGACTGGGACTATCCAGTCGGGATACCTGTAACAGACTATTATGCTTGGCTAAATCAGAAAAGATTGCACCCAGATATACACGTCCGTATTTGGGTGTGGAGGCGAATGAAAAGCAGTCCATAGGGGAGAGGTTTGGGCTGCTTCTGTATGATAAGATGTAAGAAAATGCGCTAACAGATTAATGGTAAAGAGCGTCAGTGGCTGGAGTTGCACCGTATGTTGATCCAGTTGAACATGGTCTAAAACAAATAGCTCAGACTCATCATGGCAACAATCAGAAGGCATATCTTCTTTTTCATCACCACAGCAGTTTTTAACATTTTCTTCAAGGCTGATATGGGATAAATCTTCTCCACAAAAATGTTTGGTCGCGGCAATACCTACAGTGCCTGTCAGTACCAAAAACATGAGAAATATGGAGAATACCTGCCGCATATAAAATGATTAGCGTTTTGTTATGAGATTATAACGGCTTTAAACCCTAAAAGATTTCAGTATTTAGTATAAGATTGTAGTTTAAATGTATGAAATTTTGTCGTTTTGACATCAGAGAACATTCATGAATGCGAAAATTGTTGTCAGGTGTTAAAACCAAGTTCGCCAATGCAGGAAAGGTAAAATGTTGTTAAATAAAACTTCATTTTTTCTTTGTGACCACCCCATCCGTTAGGATAGATTTGTAAAAACAGAAAAATATGATACCTAAAGACTTGACAAAAGACATCAAAACCCGACTGCAAAGTATCAAAGGGCAGATGGACGGACTGATAAAAATGTTGGACGAAGATAATGATCCGGAAAAAATTCTGATACAATTTAAAGCCGCAAGAAATGGTTTGGATAAAGCCCACTTTCTATTGCTCGACGAAACATACAGAAAAGCTTTGGCAATAAAAATCTCAGAGACAGTAGAAGCATGCCCTGGCAACTGCGGTAATGAAGAACGTATTGAGTTCATAAGGCAGCAATTTCCCAATCTGGAGCTGGACAGTCTCACATCAAAAATGAAGGAGATCACAGAGCTAAAGCAAAGGATAACTGTAAATGACGGGAAATAGACCTCCCATGTCTAATCCTCTGAGTAATTAATTAGTGCTTATTGCGATTGCATTATCTATGCATAATAGCTATTTTTGTAAAAATGAAGTTTGTAGCTAGCATATTGTTTGTCTATATCATGGTTTTAGTAGCCTTGCCTGCTTATCAGGCATTTGCTGAAACCAAGGCCGATGAAACTTGTTGTAGCCATTGTTCACCGGATTCGACCAAGAATCAGGATGGCAAGGATAATCAGCCAACCAAGTCTCAGGACAACCCGTATTCTTGTAATCCATTTGAAGTTTGTACAGCTTGTATAGGCTTCACTGTTCAATTATTTCCTTCTGTTACTTCTACTACCATTGACTCAAGTGAGACGGTAGTATTTCACTATTCGGAACTAATCTCCGAATACATATCTTCAATTTTTCAGCCCCCAAAGATCGGTTAGTGACTACTCTTAGGAGTAGTGTGCCTTGTTTGAAAGGATAATATTTCCTTTCTCCTCACTTATTTATTAACCGATAATTCAAATTATTATGAAATCATTTATTTCAGGGCTAACAGCCCTATTGTTAGCAGTTGCATTTTCAGCAACTGTAAAAGCTCAGACTGTGGATAGCACAGCAGCGGATACGGTAAAAACCGTCACTTTTAATGTGAAAGGAATAACCTGCGGCAATGATCTTCCCATCATCAATAAAAATGTAAAAGATTTGAAAGGTGTGGCTTCTTGCCAAGCAGTTGGTAAAGCAGGGCCTACCACCGCTTTCAAGATCGCTTACAACCCCTTGCTTATTTCTGAAAAAGACATAATCAAGGCTGTGGAAGGTAGCCCGAGTTGTGATTTTCCCGATCAGAAGCCTTATAAGGTAAAAGGAAAAAATTAGTTTTTACACAATCAAAAGAAGCCTGGTCTTCCCTTGGGAAGGCTATGGCTCTTTTGGTTAATAAAACATTGAATCATGAAAAAACTAATTTTTTTATTAGGGTTTGCAGCCATATCCATCACAGGTTTTGGCCAAACTGTTAAAGGAAGAGTTCTTGACAAAGACAATCTACCTCTTCGAGGGGCAAATGTTCATTGGGTAAACACCACAAAAGGAGTGGCCACCGATTCTCTAGGCCATTTTGAGCTCTCTGTGGTTAACATTCAAGATAGAGCGCTTATTGCGAGCTATGTCGGTTATTTGCAGGATACCATACTTATCACCAACCAAAAGAATGTAATTTTTAGTTTAACGGAAAAATCATCCCTTGGCGAAGTGGTGGTAAAAGGTAGCCTCCCGGATAGTTACATTTCTATTATAAATCCGATTAAAACCGAAGTGATCACAAGTGGAGAGCTAAGCAAGGGAGCCTGCTGTGATCTTGCAGGATGTTTTAATACTACCGCAACAGTCCAACCGGCTACCAGCAATGTAATTACCAATAGCCAGGAACTTAGAATACTCGGTTTATCGGGGGTCTATAATCAGACACTTTTTGACGGCATGCCCATCATTCAGGGACTTTCTTATACCTATGGTATCAGCTCCATACCAGGGCCATTAGTGGGGAATATCTTTGTTGCAAAAGGTGCCAATTCAGTGATTCAGGGCTTTGAAAGCATCAGCGGCCAGATAAACGTTGAGCCAAAAGAGCCTGAGCAAGCTGATAAGCTCTTGCTGAATGCATATATCAATAGTTTTTTAGAATCACAGTTCAATGTCATTCATTCAACCGACATAGGTAAAAGGAAGGAGTGGAAAAATTTGGCAGCTTTTCACATGGTTCAGCCTGCTATGAGAGTTGATAGAGACGATGACAATTTTCTTGATTTACCATTGCTTACCCGGTATATGTTTTACAATAAACTGAAATACAGGGATGACAATTCCTGGGGATGGAACTCAAGAATAGGCATCATGATTTTGAATGAGCAACGTACAGGTGGCCAATGGGATTTTAATCCTGAAAAAGACAGAGGCAGCAGGGTAGTGCTACAGATGTAATGCTAACATCAAAATACCTGTAGCTTCGTGTCTTCACAAGCTACTTTTTCCAATAAAAAGCATTACATCTATAGCACTACCGGCAGCAGTACTGTTTACGGGCAAACAGTAAACATAAATCAGCCTACCATCTATACCAAGACCGGTTATCGCTTTAATGATAATCGGGCTTTATCACTTTTAGCGTCAAGCTATTATCACAATCAAGACGCTTGGTTTGGCGAAACCCATTACAATGCGGATCAATTCAACTTCTCCGGAACCTTGCAATTGGAGCAAAATTGGGGGATAAATCATGATCTGAAAACAGGATTGAGTATTAGGCGCATGCGCTTAGCCGAAAATATATCGTTCACTGCTAATCCCCTGAACAAAACGTATGGGGGAAACTATCTTCGTAATGAAGTTATTCCGGGCGCATTCGCGGAAAATACATTCAGATGGTTCAATGATAAGTTGACCTGGATAGTTGGGATCAGGGCGGACCATCACAATCAATTCGGTTGGTATTTTACCCCAAGGTCTTTAGTGAAATATGATTTCTCCGCCAATACCACCGTGCGGGCCACAGCCGGTTATGGGTGGAGAACGGCCTATGTTTTCCCCGAAAATATCAACTTATTGGCCAGTCAAAGAGATGTGATATTTTTGGAGAACTTAAAACCGGAAGAAGCAATCAATGTAGGGATCAATGGATTGCAAAGGTTTACATTTAATAATGTGTCAGGCTATGTTTCTGCGGACTTTTATCAAACCAGATTTATCAATCAGGTTTTTCCCGATTATAATACTGACCCCACTAAAGCATTTTTGACCAATTATACCGGAACTTCCATATCAAATGGCTTTCAGGTTGACCTGGATTTAAAGTTTCATGAAGGGATAAACTTTAAGGCCTCTTACAACTTCCTTGAAGTATATCGTGAAACCAGGACAGGCAAAAATTTATTACCATTCATTCCAAGAAACAAGGTGTTAACGTCAATTTCCTATAAACCACTGAATGAAAAATGGCACATAGACCTGAACGCCCACTGGTACGGCATCCAGCAACTTCCCGAAACATCTAATCTGCCTGACGATTTAAAGAGATCATCAGAAACCTATACGGTTATTAATGCCCAATACACAAGGAATTGGAAAAGCTTCGAGTTGTATGTTGGGGTAGAAAACGTGTTAGATTTCAGGCAAAAGAGGCCAATTATTAGTTGGCAAGATCCTTTCAGTCCTTATTTTGATACTTCCTCTATTTGGGGACCCTCAAGAGGTATAGAGGAGTACGTTGGGGTAAGGTACAAATTGAAATAATAAAGGAATAATCGAGATTCGGTATTTATTGTGTTTCTCACTTTTTTAGTAGCTCAGGAGTTACGCAGTGCTATTATAAACTTCAATGAAATGCGCGCAGGGCAGAAAAAATTGCGCTTGCTGCGTGGGTTTTGTGCGTATGGCTATTATTTTTTCTTGATTTCTTTGGTTACTTTCTTGATCAAGCAAGAAAGTAACAAGAAGAACAAGCTTTTTGCAGAGCCTTTGTTGCTTAAAGAAAACTATTTGCGTAACTCCTGTAGCTAAAAAGATAAATCAGATTTTCTGAGATTTCCTCTTGGAGACCACCCCACCCCCCAACTTACCTTTGAATTGTTCTTATCCGGAAAAGGACCCGAAATTATTTTAACCAACATTTTAAAAGGAGGTAATAATGAAACGTCAAGTAGAGATATTCACTGCGAATTGCCCGGTGTGTGATCCGGTGGTCAGCATGGTAAAAGACTTAACCTGTGATCAATGTGAAATAACAGTATATGATCTGGTAAAGCAATGTGAAGACAAAACCTGTTTGAGCAAACTGCAAGAATATCAGATTAAAAAAGTACCGGCTATAGCAGTCAATGGCAAGCTGCTTAACTGCTGCCAAGATCAAAGTATATCCAAAGAAGAACTGATCAAAGCCGGTATTGGCCAGGGCCAATAAAAAAAGTAAGGCACGGCTTATTCATGAAATATTTCTCTGCAGCCGTGCCTGCAGGGAAAGCTGTGCGGCAATGGCAGCATAATAACATGGAAGCACTAAAAAAAGTAAAACATGACTTGATAAGCATAGCGTCCCTTTTCACCTCTGTATCCACCTTACTGTGCTGTGCTTTGCCGTCATTGCTGGTTGCCATAGGAATGGGTGCTGTAGTGGCCGGGATGGTATCAGATTTTCCTGCGCTCATTACCCTGAGTAAATACAAAGAATGGACTTTTCTTGGGGCTGGAATATTGATCGGTTTCAACTTCTGGTTGTTTTATGGAAGAAAGAAAAACCAGGTATGTGAGATAGATGAATATGGTAACGAAACACCTTGTGATACGGCAGCCCGGTGGAGCAAGATTATTCTTTGGATCTCATTTGGATTATATGTATTGGGCTTATTTTCAGCCTACTTGCTTCTACCGATCCAGCAATTTTTAGGACTTTAAGCGATAAAGAATGAAAAGAATAATATTAATAGCACTGGTGGGTATATTGGCAATATCAAAAAGTAAAGCCCAGGGTCATGGGCCGCTCTTTGGCCTGCAAACTCCCACACTTGCCAAGGGAGGGGTAGATTTCAATGCGGCAGCCATGAGCCTGGCCACCGATGATGGTCAGTCATTGATGCTCCGGTATATCTGGTCGTATGGACTTACCGAAGATCTGCAACTCAATATTACCACACCAACCATGATCAATCGCTTGTCCGATCCGCCCAGAACAAGGGGTAATAGTAATATGCCTGCCAATGGAGACATAGAAGCTTCTGTATGGTACCGGTTCTTTTCCAATGCATTCGGTGTAGGTAAGCGATTCGAGTCCACAGCCATTTTGAGTGTTTCAACGCCGACAGAGAAAGCCAGAGGTGAAACGAATGTAGGTAACTCCATTCATGGAGCCATTTCCACAGGTTACGCTTCCCGCACATGGTATGCCTGGATAGGTGGTGGTTATCAGTATTATTTTGAAAAAGATAGTGAACAACTGGGAGATCTGCCTTATGCCAGCCTGGTGGTAGGATATCGCCCAAACATATTCATGGGAGATTATCCAAAACCTGATTGGAGGATGTTTGTAGAATCTTTGGCGGAGTTTCCTGGTAGTCATAAGCTAGCGACTATGAATTATAGAGGAAAGAAAGTGATGATAGGACCATCGTTTTTAGGGCTATATGGAGCATGGGGGATTTCTTTCGGAACTTTATTTCCGGTCTATCAGGATTCAATCCAAGGACCAAAAGAGCAGTACAGGCTCTCCATGAATATTAGTTATTGGTTATAAATATTAAATCTGAAGAACATGAAAAAATTAGGAATCATAGTATTGTTGACAATTGGTAGCACGGGCGCATCTATGGCTCAATTGATCAAAGTAAACCAGGAAGTGTTTGGTATGGATTGCGCTCCCTGTGCTTATGGCCTGGAACGGGGACTCAAAAAGATGGCTGGACTGGAAAAAGTGCGGGTAAGCCTGAATGATGGTAAGGCTTATTTAAACCTTGCATCGGGTAATTCTTTGACACTCCAAAAGATACAGGAAGAAGTCAAGCGCAATGGATTCTCTGCACGCAATGCCGAGGTAGAGCTAAAAGGGGAGTTAACAAAGAAAGGCAATGGTTGGCTGATCAAAGTAAACAACGAAATCTTCCATATCGCTTCAAATACCGATGATGCAATAACAGCTATTTTAAGCCCTGGCTCCATCCAGGTAAAAGGGGTTATCAAAGATGAAGAAGACAACCATCTAGACAGTAAGTGGGATATTCGGGTGACTAAGATCATTTAAGTTTTTCATTATTTGTTATCATTGAACAGAAAAAGATTGTTATCAGGTTTTGAGAATAAAATAGCTATTTTAGAGAAAAATTCTATTCACAATGTCACACAACCGCTTATGAAAAGGCTCTTTAAAATATTAGCAATAATTTTTCTGTTGCAAATACATACTTCCTATACAGTCCTTTCACAAAATTTTGAAACCAAGGGAGAGCAACCACAAATCGCCATAGATACCCAAGGCACCATCCGGATCGTTTTCGGGATCGATGACAAAATTATGTGTGTTTCATCCACCGATCAAGGGGTAACCTTCTCTCAACCCGTTACTGTTGGTCAGATAGAAGATATGCACCTCGGCATGTCAAGAGGCCCGCAGATAGCCAGTTCTGCCCATTATTCTATGATCACGGCAATAGATAAAAAAGGCACTATCCATGCTTTTGAGCTTGATCATAGCAATCATCAATGGACTGAAGTTGAGGTCGTAAATGATTCCCCATCATCGGCTCCGGAGGGCCTGATGAGTATTGCAGCCGATGATCAAGATAATTTTTATGCAGTATGGCTTGATACCCGGTTTGACAAGAAGAACAAGATATATATTGCTTCTACTTCACGGAACACTGCTCAGTGGTCAAAAAATGTTATGGCATACCAATCACCCGATGGAACAGTCTGCGAATGTTGCAAGCCCAATATTGCTGTCAAAGGCGCTAAAGTTTATGTGATGTTTAGAAATTGGTTGAACGGTTCCAGAGATATGTATGTCATGCAGTCGGATAAGGAAAAATTATCGTTTACCTCACCTCAAAAATTAGGCATTGGCACTTGGCAATTAAATGGCTGTCCTATGGATGGAGGGGGTGTTTTTATTGACGATGATCACGCAATACACACTACCTGGCAACGAGAGGGAAAAGTATTTTATAGTCAGCCTGACAAGAAGGAGATTCAGATAGGAGAGGGTAGAGCCAGTAGCATCAGTGGTAAAGAAAATCCGGTCATAGCCTGGCAGGAGGGTACTACGTTGAAAGTCAAATATCTGCGCTCAGATAAAGAAATCACCATAGGAAAAGGAAGTTTTATAGAAGTGCTAGCTCTTGATGATAATAAAATAATATGCGTGTGGGAAAATGATGGGAACATCATCACCGAGAAGTTATAGGCTAAGGATAGCCTAAAAGCTTTCTGTATGGATGACGCAAATATTCCATTGGAGTTTTTAAGGCTACAAAAACACCTGCACCCCTAATCCCACCAACAAGGTAAAGCAGAGGCAGAAAATCCAGACAAAGGAAACCAGGCGTGAATAGGTATTGCTGATCACCATCGTTGGCTGATAATACATTGGCACAATGATGCGCAGGTATACTGCCAGGGAAATGGCACTATTGAGAATAGCCGCCACCGCCAGCCAGGTAAACTCGCTGTCAATGGCTGCTCCAAAAAGCAGGAACTTTCCGGCAAAACCTGCCAGCGGTGGGATGCCCACCAGCGAAAACAAAAAAAGAGTCATAGCTACGCCTGTCCAGGGATGTTGCTTTCCAATTCCCTGGAGATGATTTAGCTCGGTGCCATGTGCCAGCACCACGGCAAAAGCGCCGGTGTTCATCACCGTATAGGCTACGCCAAAAACCACCAGCGACTGTACGGCCAATCCGCTTTGCTGCATGGCTACCACACCCAGCAGAAAATAGCCTGCCTGTGCCACCGTAGAATAGGCCAGCAGCCTGATCACATTTTGCTGCCACAGGGCTACCACATTGCCGAAAGTCATGGAAAGCACTGAAAGGATTGCCAGCATCAGGGGCCAGTTGATCAGTTCTACGGGAAGTTCCTTCGCCACCTGCGCCAGGGCAAAGATGGCGCCTATTTTGGGAATCACCGAAAGATAAGCAGCGATAGACACAGGCGCTCCTTCAAAAGTATCGGGTGTCCAGAAATGAAAAGGGAAGATGGATGCCGCGTAGCCAATACCCACCAGCAGAGCAACCAGACCAAATACGACAGGCAAAGGCTGCAAAGCAGGATTGTTCAAAGCCGAAAGCAAGGTGCTACCGGTGATGCCTACCCAATAGGTTAACCCAAAAATCATGAGCGCGCCTGTGACTGATCCGTAGATAAAGTACTTCATCGCTCCTTCGGTGGCGGCATCAGTTTTGGGATAGGCTGCCAGTGCAAACCCGCTCAGGCTGTTCATCAGCAGCCCTAATACAATAAACATCATATCTCCGCTCCCGGCCAGTAGCAGCGAGCCTAAGGTAGAGAAGCCCAGCAGGCTATACACCGTACCTTCCCGGTCGGTGCCTTTTAGCTCGCTCCTGGCCAGCAGCGCAAAGAGTACCGAGGCCGGGCAAAGGATGATCACCGACCAGTGGTTGAGGGCATCTACCCTGAAAGTCTCTGAAAATGCGGTAGTTTCCATACTCAGCCTGCTGATACTCAAGCCCATCGCTGCCAACATGCCAGCAATCAGCGCCACTAAGCTTCCGGTGGTCTTCCGCAGCATCTCAAAGATCAGGGCAGCCACAGCGGTGAGCAGCACGATGATCTGCGGTAAGATCAATAGTATATCCTGGCCCATATGACTCATAGTCCAAGCATTTTGGTAGTTTCATGAATCACAGACAGCAGCGTTTCAGGAAAAAGCCCGATAGCCAAAATGGAAAGAATCAGCGGTACAATCGCCCACAGCTCATAACCCTGCAAATCAACGTAGTGCGTAAACCCTTCCGGCCGCTTACCCATGAATACTTTTTGGATAGCCCGCAGGTAAAGCCCTGTCGTGATGAGCAGACCGATGATGATGAACCCTACGGCAACAGGATATACGCTGAAGCCTCCCAGGAATATCTGAAACTCGGCTGGGAAGTGTGCCAGCCCAGGCAAACCCAGCGAGGCAAAGGCTGCCACGATAAACAGTCCGCTCAGCACAGGAGCCGTATGCAGCAAGCCGCTGATGTCTGACATTTCACGGGTCTTGACCCGGTCTTGCAATGAGCCTACCAGCAAAAAAAGTGCACCCGTGACTACGCCATGACTGACCATTTGTAACACGGCTCCGTCCAGTGCATGTGCACGCGCCTCAGTGCCTGCTACTGCCGCTACGGCCAGTCCGAAGACCAGATAGCCCATATGGTTCACACTGGTGTAGGCCACCATGCGTTTGATGTCTGTTTGCGCCAGGGCGACAAAAGCACCATACAGCGCAGAGATAACAGCAATGACCATGACAAAGGAGGCATATTCGCGGAAAGCGTTGGGCGTCATTTGCAGCGCAAACCGGATAAAGCCATAGGCGCCCAGCTTCAGCAGCACACCCGCCAGAAGGGCACTGCCCGGAGCCGGAGCTTCCGTATGTGCTACCGGTAGCCAGGTATGGAATGGAAAAAGTGGAGTTTTGATGGCAAACGCCAGAAAGAACCCCCAGAAGGTCAGCGCCGCTGCCAGCCCTTTCAGCGCAGGAGCAGCGATGAACGTCTGCATATCAAAGGTGTGCGGATCACTATGAAGGTATAAGGAAAGCAAGGCCAGCAGCAAGAACAAGCTGCCTACCAGCGTATAAATGAAAAATGTGAGAGCGGCTTTTTTGGCATTTTCATGCCCCCAACCGGCAATGATGAAATACATGCCTACCAGGGTGATTTCAAAAAATACATAGAAAAGCAGCATATCCAGGGCAAGGAACACGCCCAGACAGGCAGTTTCCAGCAGCAATACCAAGGCTACGTAGGTAGCCGCTTTTTCTTTGATTTTTGTAGAAAATATCAGCGAGGTAAAAAATAGTAATGTCGTGAGCAATACCAGTGGAAAGCTGATACCATCAACGCCCACCCGGTAGGCAGCGCCCAGCGAAGGTATCCAGCGAACTTCTTCCAGTTGCGAAAAACTTCCATCTACGCCTTTTATCCATATCAGTATGGCTCCCAGCAAAGCCAGTCCGGCAGCCGTGATGCCAACCGTGTAGGCGGTGGCAGGTTTTTCAGGTTTGGTAAAAAGCACAATCAAAGTCCCCAGCAAGGGTAAAAAAATCGTAATCGTGAGTAAGGGGAAATTCATGATTTATAGTATTGAAAAAATAAGAATGATGATGAATATGGCCATGCCGCCTACCGACCAGACTAACTCCTGGTGTACCATGCCGGTTTGCAGTTTTTTGCCGTAGGTGCCCAGGTCTTTCACAGAAGAAGTAAGCCTTGCAATCCAGGTTTCTATCCCTGCTTCCTCTATGCT
>JBBSNI010000066.1:0-18555 GCA_038232695.1 Cytophagales bacterium | reverse complement strand
TTTCAGGTAGAAGACTTCCCCCGGCAGACCACCAATTCGGGATGGCTGATCAGCCAGATACTTCCGGCAACAGACCGGCAGAAAGAAGCTTACCGCCGGAAACAATTATACCTGGAGGAGCTATGAAAACAGTTTGGACCCTGAGCCTGGTTGTTTGGATGCTGCCCGCCATCGCACAAAGCCAGATAGACAGCCTGACCGATGATGATATTGTATCGATCAAAACCGATGCCGACCGTTCTTTTTTTGACTATTACAGGATCATGAACGAACTGGCAGACCCGAAAATACCCAAGTTCTACCGGGATTCGGTTATTGCCGAAAGCAAAGATTTCTTTACGGAAAACGCCCGCATACAGGTAGACTACGATACGGCGTACCTGCCACCCAACCTGCCCTATGAAGTCAGCGTGGAAAAGTACCTGGGAGACTTCAACGCTTATTATCAGAACAACGACATTCAGAACCGTCTACAACTCTATTATACCAACCGCTATACCTCTGACATTGAGTGGGATGAGGAAGATGATTTCTACTACCTGACCATCAGCTATACCAGTGTCTACGGAGACATCATGCCTCAAGAGAGGGTTGCTACGCTCCGGGCAGATAAAGTTGACGGGGAATGGGAGACTTTTATTACCTACATCAAATTTGAGAATGCTCCTGAGGAAGATGTCCGGCTGGATGCCCGGCTGGAAGTCCCGCCCAAAGAGGTGCCTCAGAAAGTTGCCCGGCTGGAAAAGCTTCCTCATGAAGTTGTCCCGGTGGAAGCCCCGCCGGAAGAGGCTCTTCGTGAAGTTGTCCGGCAGGCAGCTCCGGTGGAAGTCCTGGTGCAAGAGGTAGCGAACGATTCTGCCTGGCTTACCTTAGCCCGGCAGGCTGCCGACTCTATCAGACGCCAGCGTTTTGACCAGGCGTGGCCCCTGCTACAGCAATCCATTGCCCTGGATAGTACCGCCTATAACCTGAGGCTACTGGGGTATTATTACGAGTCGGAGGAAAGATGGGAGCAGGCGCTGGCAGCTTATCAGAAAAGCGAGGAATTAGGAAGACGCCAGGATACATCCTATCAAGATGCCAGAACCGCAGCGGCTATCCGGCGTGTCAGCCAGCAGTTCGATCAGCAGCAGGAAGCTGCCCATCCGCTACCAGACACAAGCAGCAACGAACCGGTCAGGCAGCCAGTCAGGCAAACCCGGATTGATCTGAACCAATTAGCAACAGGGGGCAGACGGGGAAAAGAGTATACAATCGACTGGCAACTGCCTGAGGAAAACCCTGTGTCGGTACTGCTGCTACAGGAAGGCAAACCAGCGCAGCCTGTGCGGCGAGCCTACGAAGCCAGCAGCCTTGACTGGAAGATCAACCTGGATACCAAGCCGGGCACCTACCAACTGCGGGTGCTGGACGAGCAGGGGTGGGCTTCTGTTACCAGCGCCCCTTTCAGGATCAGTCCCAGGTTTCCGCTGGGGCTGAAGATAGGCGTTTCGGCTGGGGTGCTGGCAGGCTATATGATCTTGGCTAAAAGCCAGGGAATATTTCCTTTTTCTTCCAACATCGAAGACCCACCCCCGCCGGACGGCTCCGAGGTGAAAGACCTGCCGACGCCAGAACCTTACAAAAGACCAGGCAGTTGATCAAAACCTTGAAAAATGCCATGAAAACTACACATACTATACTACACACCTATTTGCACCGCCTTTTCCTATGGCTGGCAGCCTGTAGCATCGCTGCCCAGGCAGGGGCGCAGGAGTTGGCATTGGAGAAAGTCATACCGCTCCGTACGGCTGGTGTGAATCTGAACCATCAGACGATGATGCGTACAGACCAGCGCGGCAATACCTATCTGGCAGGCAGCTTCAAAGATAAGCTTACCCTGGCCGGCAAAACTTTCACCAGCAGCGCTACAGATAACCTGTTTCTGATCAAGTTCAGTGCCTTAGGAAATGTACAGGGCGCCGTGAGCCTTGAGGTCAGCTTTGATACGCCGGACGATCTGACCAAAGCTGTGGTCCGGGATATGACCATCGATGCTGACGAAAATGTTTTTTTTATCGCTGGAACGGAAGGTAATTCCGGCGGAAGCCTGCTGGTTAAGGACAGTCGCACGACAAGCGAACCCTATTCTTTTGACAGCCAGGATGATTTTTTGATCAAATATGATAGCAAAGCCGGCACAGTCTCTCCCCCCAGGAAAATACCCGATCTGGACAACGCGGGCAGCATTACAAACAAAGGAAATAAAGTATACCTGGTAGGCAACTCCGTTGCTACCCAGGAGATTTTCCTGGACCAGTACGATAATGATCTGGTGCCGTTAACAGATAGGAAAACATTGATACAGACTACAGCCACCGGCAGTCTGCTCATAAGAAGAATAGCGATAGACAGCCAGAACAACCTCTTTCTGGCAGGTACCTTTCGCGGCCCCGCCGACTTCGGTACTGTCCGGCTGAGCAGCAGAAACTACGATGTATACTTGGCCAGGTTCGATAATGCCGGAAATTTCAGTTTTGTACGACAGATAGCCTCCAAAAGCAAAAGAATTAATGTGAAAGACATGGTTGTCGATGAAAAAGGCCGGGTGTACTTGACAGGACTTTTTAACGGTAAAATCTCTTTTCCTTTTCCGTCTATCACCGACACTACGAGTATTGAAAGCCAGGACGATCAGGTTGATATTTATTTTGCTAGCTATGATGGGGATGGAGAGACCTTGCGTTATGCTTATCCGCTCAACGGCGAAGATTACGACGAGCCCACCGCCATAGCCGTCACCGATGCGTACTTCTACCTGACAGGTTACATCAAAAACAGTATCAACTTTGATGTGCTGGGAGAGCGCGATTACCCGCTGGGCGGTGGTGGTCGTTTCGATGCTTTCATTGCTAAGTATGAGCAGGAAACGGCGCGCCTGGAATATGCCGCCCTGCTGGAAAGCGACGACAACAGCGACAGCAACCGCTCAGGTGATCTGGCGATCCATACGGATGCCGACGGGCAGCATGATATTTATACCAGCGGCTACTTTAGCGGCAACACTACCTTTGACCCTTACACAGGCGAAAGCATAGAAAATGGAAACAAAGACATCTTCTGGGCAAAGTACATAGAGAAAGTCAGCAAAGCCGACCAATCAGCGCTGGAAAAACTCTATGATGAAACAGACGGGCAGAATTCCTGGAGCAACAAGAGCGGGTGGCTTCAGAAAAAGACGCCTATCGAACAGTGGTACGGCATCACCGTTTCTGCCAATAAGCGCATCACAGGCATTGACCTGAGCAACAATGGGTTGAAAGGCACTATCCCCAAAGGGCTGGACAAGATCAACCGCGGACAAAAGCTTGCCCTTGACCTGAGTAGCAACCAATTAGAAGGAAAGATTCCTGAGCTCACAGCGACGACGATCAACCTGAGCGGCAACTTATTTACGTTTAAAGACCTCGTGCCTTTCCTGGCAACTCACAATGCGGGTGTCACCTATGCGCCGCAGGCACCGGTGGGCAAGGCAGAGACCGTGCGTCTGAAAGCCAGTGAGAGCCGGACGTTTAGCATCCCTGCAAATGCCGCCCCCGACGGCAACCAGTACCTCTGGTATAAGGACGGTGTAGCTACCAACAGCAAGACCAACACCATCACCCTGACCGCCCCGCAGGATGTAGGAACCTACGTTTGCAAAATTACCAACCCCGGTGCGCCTGCCCTGACGCTGGAAAGCCGCCCGGTGACTGTCCGGCTGGAAGGACAGGCTGACTTTGCGCAGGAAACCATTCCCGGCAAAGCTACCGACCTATCCGTTTATGACCTGGACAGCGACGGCGACCAGGATTTTGTCACTACCTTTCGGAACGAAGCTTTGCTGGATAAGCACCTCAACAATGGAGTAGGCGTGTTTACTGAAAGCGCCGTGTCTGGCCTATTGGATATGGCACGTGTAGTCCGCGTAGCTGACCTGAACGGAGACGGATTCCCCGACCTGCTGACCGGATACAACCGTATCATCGTCTACTGGGGTGACGCCGGGCAGACCTTTCCCACCAATACCGTAATCGAGGAAAATGCAGAAAGCACCTATGAGCTACAGACAGCCGACCTAGACGGCGATGGCGACACAGATGTGCTGGCAGGTTACAAAATAGCGAACCAACTGGTCTGGTACGAAAACACTGGGGCAAAGAGCTTCAACAGAAAAATACTTGCTATTAATAACCCTTACGGCGTGATCTCTATCACAACGCCTGACATGGATGGCGACGGACGCCCGGATGTAGTAGGCGCTTACCGGGAGACCAGCGATCTTACCGATGCGCCTGGCGGCAAAAAGATCGTCTACTTCCGCAACCTGGGCGGCGGCAACTTCAGTCCTGAAGCCACCATTACCAATGCTATTGAGCAGCCGGAAACTGTGTTTTCCGCAGACCTGAACGGAGACCGCAAACCGGACATTCTGCTGGCTTCTAGTTCAGATAACACCGTGTCTTTCTATTTGAATGAATCGGAAGGCGACCAGATCGCTTTCTCCGCAAGAAAGATCATTGCCAGCAATATTACCGCTGCCCGCTCAGTGTTTGCTACTGATATGGATGGCGACGGAGACCAGGATGTGCTGACAGGCACTTTTGAGAATAGCGACCAGAGATTAGCCGGAACCTATTGGTTTCAGAACAATGGTGACGATACCTTTACAGAAAAATTCTTAGGAGAAGGGCACATCAAAGATATAGCGGCAACGGATGTAGATAATGACGGCGATCAGGATGTGCTGGTCGTGAAGATACTAGACAGTGGGGAGATCGTACTGTTCAGAAACCAGCGACAGGCGGCGACGCAGCCCGGCATCACTGCTTTTGTGCCGACCGTTGCAGAAGCCGGTCAGAGGCTCACGGTGTACGGAGCCAGTTTTGGTTCCAACAGCAGTCTGCTCACCGTAGCCTTGGGGGGGCAAACCGCAGAGGCGGTCGCGGTGTCAGAAGGCGGCACACAGCTACAGACCACCGTGCCCGCAGGACTTGCCCCCGGACAGTATACCATCACGGTAGCTTTTAAGAATGGTACGCCCGCTACAAGTACACAAAAGCTGACAGTCACACCCCGCCTGGATAGGCTTTCTGAAACGACAGGCATGGCAGGCAGCCCGCTGACCGCGTATGGCAACAACCTGCAAGGCAACTTAGTAGCCGTTCGCTTCGGCAACACGGAAATTCCCGCAGGCTCTCTCACCGTGAACCCAACCAGCATCACCTTCAACGTGCCTGCCCTGGACAGCGGTCTCTATGAAGTACAGGTGATCGTCAATGAAGTGGCCTCTGTGGTGCTTCCTTTCCGGGTGGTAAAAGAAGAAGTGCCGGAAGATAGCACACCCCCGCAGATTGTTGCCCTGGATATACCACCGCGGTCGGAGCAAAAAGCGATTACTGCTACCCTGGAAGTCGCTGACGCTGAGTCTGATACCCTACAGGTGACCTTGGCGTATGCCGGACTAACGGGTACGTTGGGCGAAGGCGAACCGCTTGCGGTCACCGCCAACAACCGTTATACCTTGACCCTGCCCGCCGCAGCCTTTGACGAACTGGGCGTTCAATATAAAGTAGTAGTAATCAACGAAGCCGGCCTGTCTGTGACCACTACCGATACCATCTATCGCAACTATCCGTCGCAGCAGCTCACCTTGTACGATTCATTAAAAGCCCAGCCGGAGGTGGTGGATTACCAGATCATCGCCCTTCCGTTTACCAGCCAGACAGTAGCCAGCCTCTGGGGAAAAGACTACGACATCAAGCAGTGGCGGCTGTTTGGTTATGATACTGACTCAGCAAAATACCAGGAATACAAAGCAGAAGGATTCACCAGCTTTGAGCCTGGCAAAGGCTATATGTTTATCCAGAGGGCAGGCTTTAAGCTCCATGTAAAAGGAGAAGTTGTTAAGCCTGACTATGAGATTGCCCTGGAAAAAGGCTACAATCTGATCGGCAACCCTTACCCCTTTAATATTGACTGGAATGCTGTACAAAGTGCCAATCCCGGTTTGGGAGACATCGTTACTTACCGCAAAGGTAAAATCGATGACAACTCGACCGAGCTACGGGCTTACGAGGGGGGATTTTTAGCAGCAGACCAAGACAGGACAATTATTATTCCAGTCACTGCCAAAAATGCCCGCCAGGCTTCTCAGCATAATAAAGCGCGTAAAAATGCACTGACAGCCTCTTCCTGGTTTGTCAACCTGGATGTTACCGGCAAAGACTTCGGCTACCTGCTGGCAGGTTTCGGAATGCATGAACGAGCCCAGCCGGGAGAAGATCGCCTCGATGCCCGTCCGGTGCCCCGTTTCCTGTCTTACCTGGAAGGTAGTTTTAGGCAGCCTATAGCCGGTGATAGACCACTTGCCAAAGATGTCGTGCCTACAGCGGAAGCGCACATATGGGATTTTGAAGTGGCTTCTAACCTGCCCATGCAGCAGGTCACATTAAGCTGGGACAACAGTTACTTTGGCGATAACGACAAGCAGTTGATGTTGCTGGACAGGCAAAACTACCGGGTTGTCAATATGCGGGAGCAGCAGGAATACCGGTTTGTGATGCAGGAAGGGGTACACCCTTTCAGAGTCTTCTTTGGTACGGAAGAAACCATCACACAGCAGATGCTGCCGGAAAGGATAGTGGTAGGCGCGCCTTACCCTAACCCTGCCGCCGGAGAGGTCTTTATCCCGGTCTCCCTGCCGGAAAGCCCCTCAACGTATGCGGTTTACGTTACGGTCTTGGACCAAACCGGCAGGCAGGTGGCGCTACTAAACCAGCCATCGCTGCCCGCAGGACTGCATACCCTGCGATGGAACCGGCGGGATGATCGCCAGGCAAGTGTTGCACCGGGCTTGTACTTCTACCAGGTAAGCATTGCAGGCGACACACAAGTTTATAGAGGAAAAATATGGCTGCAATAAATTTTATTTGACTTAATCATAGGTTGATCAAACGGAGCAATATGAACCGAGTTACACAGTCTTTCAGATCGGGTATGACCTACATCGGGGGAAGCCATACACCTACGTATCAGTTAGAATTTCTTACGGATACGCCAACACACCCCAAGGGCAGCTTCCAGACAATCGTCGTGCCCTATGTAGAGTTGGGGCGGAGCAGTGCCTGCGCGGTTCGCTTTCCGGCCAATGAAGCGACCGTGAGCCGCAAACATGCTGCCATCGAGCGGCGCAAAGACCAGGTGTATCTGATCAATTTATCGCAAACCAACCCTACGCTGCTCAACGGGCGACCTGTAGAAAAGGAGTGGGCCCTGCAACTCAGAGACGTGATCCAACTGTCCAGGGAAGGTCCCAGGCTGCGGTACGACGCATCTTCCCATGCTGCCACCCAGGGGGCGCCTGCTCCGGGCCTGACGCAGCGGGTAGGCATGGTCGTACAGCAAGCAGTAAAACCATACCGTGCAGCCCTAATCGTGGCACTTTTGCTGCTGATCTTAGGCGTTGCCGCCGGCAGCTATTTTTTCTACGACCTGAATACTCAAACCCGTAGCTTGACGCTGCGGACGGATTCCCTGCAGGTGGTTTCCAAACAAAGCGCCGATTCCCTGATGCAGGCTCATGCTAAAAACCGCGCACTCGAGCAACTGTTGATGGACAACCAGGCAGCCATGCAAGCGCAGTTGAAAAGCACAATGGGTCAGCTTACCCAGTTGCACGAGCAGGAAATGAAGAGCCTGCGCAAAGCAAGCCTGCCACAGAAGCCCGCCCCTGAGCCCGGAGAAATCGTCACGCAGGCGATCCGGGCCGTGGAGCAGGATGTATTTTACTTAGGCATCAAAAACATACGGGTGGAATATGAAGGGAAGGTCATGATGAACGAACCGCAGCCGGATAACTGTCACTGTTCGGGTTTTCTGCTCAATGACGGACGCTTTGTCACGGCACGCCACTGTATTGACCTTCATTTTTACCAGGTCAATGAGTTCAATATGATCGCCAGCAACGGTGGCAAGGTGACCTATGAATTCTATGCCGTCTCGGCTGACAAAAAAACGGTGCTGTCGTTTACCAACCATGATTTCACCATAGACCGCTCTACCGATGTCTATAAGCAGCAGGAATATAACGGGCAGCAGGTCAACATCGTACAGGCTAAACTTTTTGATGGGTCCGACTGGGCGGTGTGGCGGACCGACCGCCGGGGAAGTATACAGCCGGACTTGCAGCGCTCGGCAAGCTTGCGTAAAGGTACGGAGCTACATTGCCTGGGCTATACGTATGGAAACCGCTACCAGGATTTGAACAAAGGGTTGGAAGTGCTTTACAGCCGGGCCAGTGTGGCCAAAGATGGGTTGGATCACAATACCATCCTGGTGTCGGGATATGGTTTTGATAACGGAAACTCCGGCGGGCCGCTGTTTATTGTTCGGGAGGGCAAAGCCGTGGTCGTAGCCATTGTTTCGGCAGGGTATCCTAATCCTGCTACAGGCAGGGATGATGCGCTTGGTTCGGTTATACCTATGATCAACATAAGTTCTTAAACGATGCGTACAAGCAGAAGATTTCATCTCACCGTGCTGGCCTTAGGGTTAGCCTGTGCGGCTTACGGACAGGTAGATTCGCTATCTTTACGTTTGCCCAAACTCATGATGCATCAGGCAAACAAAAGCCTGGTGGAGCAGGCGGTAGAAGGAGCGGTATACCTGGTGCGCCAGGAATACCAATGGAAGCCTGCTGCCGGGAAAAAGGCGACCCGCAACGCCTCCGATTACTTCGGAAAAGCCTACCATATCGGGATACTGGCTGGCCGGCAACTTTGGATTCCGACCAGCCTGCGCAAACCCTGGGGCGATGATCCTCACGTTGCGGCTTACCGCCAAACCCATGAGCCCCTTTGTACTGCCCTGAAAATAAAGCCTGTCAACCAACCGGAAGACTACCGTGCTTTTGCAGCCCTGACCCTGGACACCACCCGGTCTATCACGCATTTTTCGCCGGGCGAAAACGGCCTGGCGATCGCGGATACCTTACCAGGGGAAGGCAGTTTGTTAATTTACTACCTGGAAGGCAATGACAACCCGGAGCAGGCTGCTATAAAAAGCAGCTTTATCCCTTTGGATGCGCTTGTATGGGATGCATCCGGCACGGCACAAATCCAGGACATTCAGTTCAGCAACCGTCATATGCTGGGAGGCGCTTTATTTTCGCAGGAAGTGCAGGTAGGAATCATTGAGATAAAATTAGTAGCCTTGTATATCGAGATAGATAAGCATTGGGTACTGCAATCGCCCTTTCCCTTAACTACTGAAAAAACGAAAGCTAACCGTTGAAACCTTGATGCATCCATCAAACGATATATTGAACACTTTTGGCATCACCGACGTAGGGTGTGTGCGGGAGCATAACGAAGATGCAATCTTGCTGCTGACCAGCACGGATTCGCCACAAAACAGTGCCTCCCAAAGTCGCCCGCACCTGGGAACGGTCCTGATGGTAGCCGATGGTCTGGGTGGACTCAATGCCGGAGAAGTAGCCTCCCGGATTGCCAAAGAAGTCGTGCTGGAAAGATTTTCCCTGTTGTCTATCGTTCCAAAAACCGATCAAAGAATAAGAAAATACCTTGGCAACCTCATCATGGAAGCCCACCAGGCGATCATACGCCACAGCCAGCAAGACCCGGCCTGCCGCGGGATGGGCACTACCCTGATCATTGCCTGGATCGTGCGGGGGGAGCTGTATACTTGCTGGAGCGGGGATAGCCGGGCTTACCTGTATCATCCTTTGCATCAGACAAGTATTCGACCTTTTACCGACGATCATTCTCTGGTCTGGCAAATGGTCATGGAAGGAAAAATGACCGCCGAGCAAGCCAGGGTTGATTCCCAGAGCCATCTCATCCTGCAATCGTTGGGAGAAGCCGGTTATCCGCCCCGTCCTTCTTTCAGAAAATCAAAGATTGCCACAGGCGACAGGATACTGGTGTGTAGCGATGGGCTTACCGGTATGCTCAGCGACGAAGAGATTCAACATATCCTTGACCTGTGTGAAGATACCGAGCCTACTTGTCATAAACTGGTAGAGGCAGCCAAAAAAGCGGGCGGCAGAGATAATGTCTCCGTCTTGCTGGCTGATGTTGGACTGATAGAACATCCTGCTAACCCTAAAAATTACCTATATATCCTTATTCTTTTAATCCTTTTGGTATTCTTTGGATTGGGATGGTATCTGATACTATGAAAAACATATTCAAAAAAAACTGGAAAAAGAAGTCACTCGATGCAGCGCAACAGCAGGTTTCCAAGCCCTGGGAAAAGCACCAGGAGCGCTACGAGCATCAGGACAGGCAGACAGTGAAAGGAAAGCCTGCTGAGGCACCCGCCTGGGATCGTCCGTCGCTCACCTGCCCCCGATGTTCTTATCCTTTGATCAGCCCCATTGCTGCTACCACGCCTTGCCCCAACTGCGGCAATACGGGCGTAGAAGACGTCCCGGCACAGAAAACAAAACGGGTGGATCAGATGGTGGAGCATCAAGCCGCTATTCCCGTAGTGGACCTTCCCCACAGCACCAAATGCCGTTTGATTGAGGAGCCGCACGGCCGTATTAAAAAAGAGATTGGCGGCAAAGCGTCAGGCATCACCGAAATTGTCCTCAACCGAAAGCATATCGATCCGACCAACCCCTCTATTTCCAGTGAAAAGCATCTCCAACTCAAAAACCAGGACGGAAAGTGGTACGTGCAGGATGTAAGCTCCAATGGCGCTACCTTGATGCAGGTCGTAGAAAAGCAGGCATTGTCTCCGAATACCCGGCTGGCGTTTGGCAATAAATTTTTCAGATTAATGTCCTCGCAGGGTGCGCAACAGAAAGTGGCGGACCCCAGCAAAACGATGGTGTTTGGTCAATTTGGCATGGCCTCTTCCGGCGATACGCCCTATACTTTGGTGGATGAACTCACCCAGCGCCGCATTCCTCTGGAAGGAGACACGGTGATACTGCACCGCGATAACCTGGACCCCGGCAACGATACCCTGTCCGGCAAACAGCATGTCAGGCTGGAATATGCCGGCAACCGTTGGTATATCACCGACCTGAGTTCTACCCAATCTACGTATGCGCAGGTAGTCCATGAGCAACTCCTCAGGGACAAAGTAAAGCTCATCATCGGAAACATGATCTTCCGCTTCGAGTACGCATGATGCTGCTTTGTCAATTTGTAAGTAAAAGATTATCGTTAACTTTCCTTGATTATTGAATATTGAATATTGAGTGTTTAAATATTCAACACTCAATATTCAATATTCAATAATCAACACTCAATAATCAACATTCAATAATCAAGTGAAAACAGCATTAAATATCTCTCACATAGCCGTCTGTGTCAGCAGGTTGCGGGGGCGGTGGCGCTGGCTCTTTTCTGGTGTAATGTTCGGGTTCTTTGCGGGTATAGTGCATCTGGGGCAGCTTGGCAAACACGGCGCTTAGGTTGTCCATCGCCTTTCTGTTTTGGTCCAGGATCGTGCGTATCTGCTGATGATCGTAGGACAGATTGAGCAGCATATCCAAAGATGCCTCAAAGGTTTGGGGGGCAAACCCCTGGTTGATGTACTGGCAAAGGGCAGACCGTTGCTCTTCAGGCATCAATAAGCTGATGGAACGCATCACGCGCGCCAGTTTCACACAAAGCAAAATCATGTGGATAGGAGGCTGCTCGGCATACAACCATTTGTAATCATCTACCTGCTGAAAAATAAAATGGGCTGTCTGTTCTGCCAGCGTGCGCAGGTTTGTTTCCAGGACGTCTTGCTCTCCGACAAAACGCAGTTTACGCACCAGTTCTGTCAGCTTATGGCTCATATCGGTGAGCATACCTCCCACATCCCGGTAGTATTGATACAGATCAGGATGACTGCTCACAGACATACATGGAGGAATATAAGGGTCTAACTGGACTTCTCCGGCGACTACCCGGAATTTTCCAAGCGTAAGATGGAAGGTTTGCGGATCAAAACCAGTCGTTTGCTGGGAAGGTATAATATCCAGGCGGTACTCCGGTAGCGTGTAAGGGTAGCGCAGGGGTTGTTCTTCCGGGTCGGGCGTACCCGCAGGAACCCGCTGCTGAGGATGCACCATCAGGATGATATGATATTGCAAATTGCCCGCTTCTTTAATATCATACGCTAACTGAAGAGGGCTGGTCGCCAGGTCAAGCGACTCACTCGTATGCGGGGTGATCTCAATGCGGCAGCCTCCCCGCGTAAGGGCGCGGCACCGGTGCAGTTGCACAGATAATCGCTGGTGCTGGCGGTCTTCCAGGATGGACAGATCAAGCGCAGGTTCTTTGGACGAAGAGGGCAAAAGCCCGTAGTAATAGTCAGTAAGTCCCAGGCAGGCGGTGTCCCGCAGGCTGTCTTGCATCCAGGCTTCACTGCTTACAAAATGGTGTCTGGACACTTTCATCCCATCCGCCCAGTTGACAGGAAAATGTTTTAGTTCAGGTAGCATACTCTATTTTTTCTGGTTAGGAAATCAATTCTACTTTCTTACTTTTCTTTTTTTAGTTGAACATTGAGTGCGCCCGGCGCCCGGTTGAGTGTTGAATATTGAGTGTTTAAATATTTAATAATCAATGCTCAATATCATATGACAGCCGTATACCCCAACCGCCCTTGTTCATTGACAGCACCTAATACAAAGAGAGCGTCAGCTTCATCTACCTGCACATCCATAACAACTTCTGAGGATACCGGCAGCAAGTAATTACTCAGGAGTTCTACCAACGCCATACCTTGGGCGCCCGGCAGATAATCCGGAAGCTGATGACCCGGTATCGGACCAAGCGTCAGCGCTATGGCAGCATGATCTGATTCCAGCGTATCTCCCAAGATAAAACTTTTTCCTAAAACGGTTTCTCCCAACAAAGGAACATCGACCTTCAAAGCCTCATCCGAAGTACTTGGCACAAAGGCTATCGTCACCGGATGCTGAAGGACGAGGCTGAAGCACTGTTGCGTGAGCCTGCGGTTACCTGCCACAAAGTGAGCGATAGGCAGCAGATACAGCAACACGGTTGCCTGGTAAGGCGTCAGCGGTGTAGTAATATTCCAAAACTTCAGGCACAGCTTGTGTAGGGCAGCGTTTTCAGGACTGACCTGAGCGTGTAGTTCCTCAGCCGCTATCAGAATACGGTGGCGAAAAAATTCCTGCTCCAGAGGCAGAAAAAACTTTCGCGCTTGTTTTTCTTCCTGCCGGTGCCGCTTGATTTCTGCTACGGAATCTTCGGTGCTGATCACGCGCTTATCGATCTGGGTCTGATGAAACAGTCCTTCCGGCAGAATGTCATAGAGGCCATCGCGGCTAAGGTCTATATAGGTGCTTTCCTTCTGCTCTTTTTGTAGCGTACGGATACCCACTATATCTTTCCGATAAGAACGCTGAAAAGCGCCCTGCGGGGTGCGTATGATAAAATCGTCCCAGGTGATGAGTTCTTCTTCCATCAAAAGCGCTAACAGCGTCTCTGCACAGAAGTCATGCCCTTTGCCGTCTTGAGGGAAGATAGCAGATAAGCGTCCAGCTTTATTTTTTATCGTCATGCTGCTGCTGCTTTGTCGTATGATCAGTACTGAGTTTTACACGAATGGGTAAAAAAACTTCGGTACGCTCTTCCAACACCCGCTGCAACTCATCGCAAAGTGGATCCCAGGCATCCGACGCTGTAGTCGGATGAGCAGGCGTCAGCACGACCTCTACCGTACGCATCAGCGCCCTTTTAGGGTGCGTATCTACGGCCACGCCCCGTTGCACGGTGACCTGCCGTACCTTATGCCCTAAGTAAGCAAAGCAAGCGGCGCGTATGTCTTCTGCCGTGAGCAGCCGGTTGCGCGAGAGCAGTGCATTTTTAAAAGCATACAACCTTTCCGTATCATCGGGTTTGTCCTGCCCTCCGTTGGTCGTGGTAGCCAACTGCACAGTATCTTTTTGCAGATCCATACCATCTGTCTTGAGGGCGCTGCCTGCCGGGATCTGGTTGCCCAGCGTACCCAGGGTCGTCCAGTAAGAAACCCACACATCCTGAGCCGTCTTGGGTTTGACGATCAGATAGTGGGTGACATCCTGGTCAGGAGCTTTCCGGGTCAGGTTGGCTTCCAGGCGGTTGAGCGTCTGGTCCAGTTCTTTGACATCCCTGGAAAGTGTAGCGCCGCCCAGGGCGGAAAAGGCGGCACTTTCGTCTCTCATTACGTTGATAACGTAGTCCAGCAGCGCGGCGGCATGGCGGCTGTCGAACCTGCCGATACCACCCTGCCGGAGCGTATAAGTCTCCGGATGTTGCTCCCGGTGGCCCCGGAAAGGAACTGCCTGATAGACCTGCGTATCGGAGTATAAGCGGCGCATCCCCAGAAAATAATCTTCGGTCTCCAGCGGAAGGATATTGAATGATTTCTCCAGCCGGTAGGGACGGCGCGAGTCCATCAGGCGTCTGTTCAAGACTGGAAAGCAGTTGACGGCGCAGTAAGCATCTTCGATGGCTGCCGCAGGAAACACGGGCGGAAACTGTACTTTGAGCCACAATACAGGTGTTTTAAGCTGGCTGAGGTCTCCCTCAGAGAAGACTTTCTCAAAGGCAGCAGGGTAGGGGCTTACTTGCGAGAACCAATCCTTGACCGGGCTTTCCAGCGTTATAAAATGATGATGATAAATCGTACTGACACGCGCTTCGATCTCCCGTATATGGTCTAAGCTGGCAGCCACCTCCTGGTTTTTTTCCTGTACAGCCGCCGCGTAAGTCTGTCCGTAGCCATGCGTCGCCTGCAAGGGCGTATCCGCGACCGACCACTGTGACAAAGCAAGCCACTGTGCGTATTCCGCCTTTTCAGGATGGTTTTTCCAATCAAAGAAAAAAGAAAGGCCCTCAAGAGAAGTTACCTTAGGATGAAGTTCCAGCCCAATCCAAAGTACATGTGCGGCTAAAGCATGACCCAAAGGTGCCATCAGCAAGGAGTCTTTGCTGACAGCATTCGGCGTCTGCATGAGCCGGTTGTTGCAAGCCAGGTATTTCACGTCCCCGCGACAGAGTGTCAGGGAAGCAGCCGGAGAAAAATAAACAGCCTTGGTGGCTACCTTGCCCGTGTCTGCGCGAGCCAACACCTCTTTTTCGTAGTATACCTGATCTTCCTTTTGCAGGGTATAGCGCGGCTCTACCGCCCGGGCGTGTAAGACGGCGTGGGCTGGTTGGGGTACGGTAAGCACTTCCGGCAGCAGCAGATGCGCCAACTGCTCCATGATGCGGGTTTGAGCCGAAAAAATCTCCTGTGCAGTCTTCTCAAACTCCACCGAGCAGGCGCCCAGCAGCAGGTCTACTATAGGATCAAACCCATCCATATCCGCCTCCTGGAAGCCCCACAGATCAGCGGCGGTTTTGCGCAGCCTGCGTTTGATATTCTGGCGGCTAAAGTCGCTGGTGCTGTAGCGGGTATTCATCGTTGGATAGCAAACAGTCAGTGATTTTCATGGTAACAAAAAGAAGTTATCTGTAGCCTATGCCGTGTCAGGCTATCGAGAGCGGACTAAAAAAGATATGTTCGGTGTGCAGAAAAGGACGGTTGGTTTCTTTTGTTTTTCCCGAAACAGTGATTGTAATACGCCTTTTCAGGCGGGCGTTCTTTTTCGCCAAAGCAGGGTCTTCCTGCCCAGACGTATCCAGGTCAAGTCGAATGTCTAAGTGGGACAGCCGCTGCTCATATTGGGTGAGTGCCTGCAGGATCATCTTTTCCAGGGAGGTGCGCCACTTGTTTACGCTGTGGATGTTCAGGAAATCCTGATCCCAGATCGTACATCCGTAGGCGTCGTCGTAGCGGTATTCCTCTGTATGTGTTTTCAAAATTAGGTGAATATGCTCCCGGATAGAAGCTTCCAGCTCGCAAACAGGATGCCGCTGCTGCTGCGTGATTTTCTGGCAGTCTAAAATCAAAGTATAAAAAGGACGAACCATGTGCATACTTTATAAAATGAAGCACTAAATAACCATTGATCTTCAAGGTAAGGTAAAAAAAGCACAGCATAAAGGGTATCTGAGCCATATCTTATAATATACTCATTTTTAAGTATTGGCAAAGGTTTTCCTTCCTGCTACATTTATTATCCTATAAAGATTGAAAATATTTCTATCTGTCTTTGCCTATGGCTGACGCTCCAGAAAAAGAAAACCCTATTGCCAGGCGGTACCATCAGCTTGTCCGGCACTGGCTGGCTTTTACCGGAAATCCTGAGGCCAGGGTATGCCGCTGGCTCATTGCCGAGGATGAGCTGCGCATGATCGATGGATTTTATAAAGTGCAAGTCACGGAACACAACCAGACGGGAGACCTGTTTTTTAAATTTTCCCTACCTTTTACCGATGCAGCCTCCTACGGACCTGCCTTGTATGAAGAGTTGCTCAGGCAAATCCGGACGTTGCAGGAAGCTACTGACGAAGAAGACATCAAACGGTGGCAACCTATCTTGTCCCATACTCATGCCTCGGATCTGTTGCCTTTTCTGAGCAACCTGGGTGCGTTTGCCCATACCCTGAACCTTCCGCAAGGGTATCTGGTAGCATATCTGGCGCCCAGGGAAATCCACGATGTGGAGCAATGGGCGCAGTGGTGGTTGCAGGCAATCCAGACAGGCATACCCCAAAAAGTACGCCTCATGGCAATAGATGCCCGCGACGCGCCCGTTTTGGAGTCTGTCGCCAAACGCTATCCGCGCCAGATCGTTTCCATCACGCCGAACCTGCAAATGGCTGCCGCCGTGAATGAACTGGCGGCTACCGGGAATCCGGCTGACCCGGGCGTACAATTCCGCAAAGCCTTTGTGCATCTCACCCAGGCCATCGGACGCAAAGACCCCGCGATGGTCGCGCAGATGGCAGCCAAAGCCCTCAAGATAGCCGGACAAAACCAGTGGCCGCAGATGAAGGTCGCCGTGCATATGGCGCAGGGAGCCGCTCACCTGGGTGCGCAACAGTTTGAGAAAGCTTTCCAGGTATACGGGCAGGCCTACAAAGTAGCCGAGCAAGCCTACGCCGCAGGCGATCCGGCCAGCGGTAAGCTGACTGTCACCGCGCTGTTTTCTCAAGGGGCTGCTATGCTGGCTGCGAAAGACTACACCCTAGCTGCCAAAGTATATGGTGATGCCGTTCCTTTCGCTAAGAAAACGGAAGACTATTATAACCTGATGGAAGCCTGGCGGATGGCCGGGTTCTGCTACCAGCAACTTGACGACGCGCCGAATGCCTGGCATAGCTACTGGCAGGCACTGGAAACGGCCCCAGCGTTAGACGAAAAACTTCGGCCCAATTCTACCTTACCCTACATAGGACAAGCTTTGCTCGAACTGGCACCCCAGGTAGCGCGGGAAGAGATGACTGACCTGATCAGGGAGCGGATGATCTTTTTGGTAGGAAAGGACTGGAAAGAAAAAGCGACTGCCGTATGATGCCTGCTGCCAAATTTTTCGACCCGGTGATGGGCGTGGATGTACACATGATCCAGCCGCCAGGACCAGTGCCCCCCGTTCCTATTCCTCACCCTTTTATAGGTTTCTTCTTTGACCCGACGGAACTCATTCCTTTCATTGGCGCGACGGTTATGGTCAATGGGATGCCCCGGGTGCAGGCGGGTTCGGAAAGTAGTTCACCGGCTATCATACCCCATATTCCCATAGGAGGCACCTTCATCAAACCCGTAGACAGCGAGTGCGAGATGTTTATGGGCAGCACCACCGTAGAAGTGGAAGGCGAACCCTTTGCTTACCTGGCCCTGCCTGTACTGAGTTGTAGTTGTATCGGGATGCCCCCGCCGCCCCGGCCCAAAAAAGAAGAACCCAGCGCCGGTCTTAAGATGCCTATGTCTATCGTGACGCCCATTCCCGGACCTCCGGTGCTGGTAGGCGGCGCACCTACGGTCTCCCTGATGGCTATTGGCATGAAGCTGGGTATGGCTGCGTTGGGCAAATTGGCGGGTGCCATACGTAATTCCAAAGCAATGCGAAGGTTCTCAGACCGTCTGCATGAGTTGGCTGAGAATGCCATGCGGCGCATGGGGCTCCCCGACGGACTACGCAACCGGGTGCACCGGGGTATCTGCTCGGTGACCGGCCACCCCGTCGATGTGGCGACAGGTAAAGTCTTTACGGAACATATTGACTTTGAATTGCCCGGCCCTATTCCCTTCCGGTGGGAACGGGTGTATTTCTCTACTTCTACCCACCAGGGACCGGTCGGCTATGGGTGGCATCATAGCTATGACCTGGCATTGGTAGAAGATAGCCAGGAGGAAGTCGTTGCCCTTCGTTTGGAAGATGGACGTATAGCCGGTTTCCCTATGCTTGCGGTAGGGGAGGGCCACTATGACCGCCAAGAGAAACTGACCCTGATGCGGAGCGAGAAGGGATATAGTGTGCAAAAACAAGGAGGGCTTACCTACCATTTCCGGCGGCTGAACCCAGAAGATCATATCTCGCGATTGGTACGCATTGAAAACCGGGAAGGGAATCAAATACAGTTTCGTTACCATGAGCAAGGATACCTCAGG
>JBBSNI010000065.1:0-18804 GCA_038232695.1 Cytophagales bacterium | reverse complement strand
CAATCACTTTAAAATCCTGGTTGGTTTGCTTCCGCAACGATTCCAGGCATTCTTCTAAGTATTTTTTTCTGTTGAATACAGGAATGGTGATATAAATCATAGATTTAACAATTAGCTTACACAAATTAATCTTGACAATAGCAGATCAGGGCGTGGAGAGGCAGGGTAATAAATACGCCAGTGCATATAGTTTCGGATGATAGCTCCCCACCATCCGAAACGTAATAGTTAAGATGGGTTATTACACAGTTTGCTTTTCTACAGAAGCCTGTACCTGTTGCAATATCCAGGGATAGGTTCTTTCCAGTCCCTGACGAAGATTGTATTTGGGTTCCCATTTCAGCTTTTCTTTGATCAGGGTATTGTCTGAATTTCTGCCCCGTACGCCGGTAGGACCAGGAATATTGTTGATATTGATATTCTTGTTGGCAATGTCCATCACTAACTTTGCCAGGTTGTTGATAGAGATCATCTCTTCGGAACCTATGTTGACAGGCCCGGTAAAATCAGAATCCATCAGAAGCCTCACCGCATCTACGCAGTCATGCACATGCAGGAAGGAGCGGGTTTGTTTGCCGTCACCCCAGATCTCAATGCTGCCGCCTTCTTCGGCTTCGGCTACTTTACGGCAGATAGCCGCCGGTGCTTTCTCTCTGCCACCTGTCCAGGTACCTTCCTCGCCGAAAATATTGTGAAACCTGGCGATCCTGACTTCCATATTATGATTGCGATGATACGCCAGGTATAATCTCTCGCTAAACAGCTTCTCCCATCCGTATTCGCTGTCGGGCGCTGCCGGATAAGCCGATTCTTCGGAGCATTTCGGGTTGTCAGGGTCCAACTGGTTGTATTCAGGATACATACAGGCCGAGGAAGAATAGAAAATCTTTTTGACGCCCGCTTTGCGCGCTGCTTCGGCTACATTCAGATTGATCGTCGCGGAGTTGTGCATCACGGCAGCATCGTGTTCGCCGGTGAAAATATAACCGGCACCACCCATATCGGCGGCCAACTGGTAGATCTCATCGATGCCTTCGATGACTTCTTTGCAAACCACCGGGTCCGTCAGGTCACCGATCACGAACTCGTCGGCTCCTGGCTCGGAAAACTCGTTGTACTTCAGGTCACAGACCCTTACCCAGTACCCTTCGGCTTTCAGTCTTTTTACCAGGTGGCCGCCAATGAAACCACCACCACCACCAACCAGAATTTTCTTTTTCATAATTTTTTATTTAGCTGAATGAATTAAAGTATGATAATTGATAAAAACATTACAACGTAATGTCAGGATGCATTGCTGCGTTTTAGTTAAAAAATTATTTTTTGCTGACTTGGCAAAGGTAAAAAAGAGAACTATACTTTGCAACAATTCTATTAATAATTTTAAATTTTATACTTTAAATCTTAACTAATTTAGTTTTTATATTTTTAAAATGCAATTTTTTAGGTAAAAAATTATTTTATACTGCTTCTTTTCATTTTTAAATAACATGCGACTGATATCGACCTAAGATTCTCTTTTTGATAAAAAACCTTCTTAGCCGTCCCTAATACTGTCTCACAAACCGTGCAAATTCTTTGGCAAAATAGGTAAGAATAATATCAGCGCCCGCTCTTTTGATACTCAGCAGACTTTCCATCATACACCGTGTTTCATCCAGCCAGCCTTTCTCAGCAGCCGCTTTGATCATGGCATATTCTCCGCTCACATGATAAGCTGCTATAGGCAAGGCATAATTGTCTTTCAGCAAACGTACGATGTCCAGGTAGGGAATCGCTGGTTTTACCATCAGTATATCAGCGCCTTCGGCTATATCCAGATCGGCTTCTATCAGGGCTTCGGTGCGGTTGGCAGGGTTCATCTGGTAGGTTTTCTTATCGCCAGCCTTAGGCGCAGACTCCAGGGCATCGCGGAAGGGGCCATAAAAAGCGCTGGCATATTTGGCAGTATAAGACATAATAGAAACTTCCGTATGACCTTGGTCATCAAGAGCTTCCCGGATGTAACCTACCCTGCCGTCCATCATGTCCGAAGGGCCAAGCATGTCGCTGCCGGCCTGTGCCTGTATTATCGCCATCTTTCCGAGCACTTCCAGGGTCTCATCGTTCAGTATTTTTCCTTCTTGTACGATACCATCGTGGCCGTCGGAGCTATAAGGGTCTAGGGCCACATCGGTCAGCAGGCATACTTCTGAAAAATTTTCCTTGATTTTTCTGATCGTAGCCGGGTAAAGCCCTTCGGGGTTGTAACTTTCCTGTGCCAAAGGGTCTTTCCGCGAAGTGTCGATGGCAGGGAAGGGCGCGAAAGTTTTGATACCTATCTCTATGCAGGCAGCCATTTCTTCCAGCAAAAGATCAGGCGTATACCGGTAGATGCCCGGCATAGAGGCAATTTCCACCTTTTTGTTTTCTCCTGCCATGACAAAGACCGGAAAGATCAGGTCTTTGACGGACACATGCGTTTCTTCTACCAGGTCACGAATCAGGGAAGATTTCCGGTTGCGGCGGGGGCGGCGTAGCATAGTTATCAAAGTTTGTTGAGCGAATCATTATTCTTAATCAATCGTAGCGCAACGAACTTTGTTTCATATAACAAGATTGATTGATGCCAATGTTGTTGCTCCGAAAAGCGCTTACCTTAAAAGCAGGAAGCCAAATAGTTAAAAGCTCTTCTGCAAGGCAAGGTGGGTGTACTTCTCGGGTCGTTTAAAGTGCATTCCATCTACATACAGAGAATCCGGCAGATAATACATCCGGTTGAAATAACTGGTAAACAAATCGGAAAATAATTCCGGATATTTTTCCGGTTTTGCCAATTCGTACAAATCATTGACCTGCTGTTTACGGGAAATTTTGAGGGGTGGTGGTACAATTTCAAAACTAATATTTCGGCTGCGGGTCAAATCCTGCATTTTTTTGATATAACCGGCAGAAATTTCGGACAAAAACAGCTTTTGGCTGGTGGTATCCTGCTGAACATCAGGCGTCCAGAAAGTGATAGCGACCGGCGGAAAGTCAGCCAGTTTGTAGTAGGGTATTTTATGCACCTGCCTGAGAACCTCCTGGTTTAAAGAAGGCATGTATTCTTTTTTATAAAAAGGTTTGATAAAATAATTGTAGGTAAACTTGTGATCCAGGTTGTTCTTAAATGAAAAAGGGTTGTAGAAGAGATATACCTTCTGAACACTACTGTTGTTATCCAAAAAATTTTTTAGCAACAGATATTGCCCCACCAGGTCAATGGCCTGATTGCAGGACAGGGAAAGAAGCGTATCAGGCAGTTCTACCTTTGCGTCATTGAATAGTTGTCTTCCTACGCTGTCTCCAATAATGAGTGTTCTGACTTTTTCCTTTTTTTTCTTGCTTTCTTTGATAGCATCGAACACTTCTTTGTTGGGCAAAAAATAGGCATACAACTCCAGATAATACACGGCATAGGTAAGCAGCAACAAGCAGCCAAAAAACAAACAAACCCTGACCAGGAAACTTTTCACAGCAAATTTTTTAAAACTGAAAATAGATAAACTCCTGCTGGCTGCCGCCAAACCAGAAGATGACAAAAATAAGGGCGTTGTACCATCCCCAACGGACAAACCGGGGCACCTGTACATTGTCCAACTGCAAGGCATGTTGTTTGTCTCTTTGCATCCACTCTATCAACACAAAAAATCCAATGAACAGTATGATCTTCCTTGGAAAAACTTCCGGCACCGCCCAGAGCGAAGTAGAAAGCATATTGCCTATATAAGCAAAAGCATCCAGAATGCTAGCAGACCTGAAGAATATCCAGGCAACAAGGGTCAGCAAAAAGGTAAGACTGATTTGGAAAAACTCCCGGACATTGGGTAGCCATCTGCCCTCGGCCGCAGTACCCAGGTGCGTTCTGTTTTGGTTAGAAAGCAGCAAAGGCAGAAAATAACAGGCATTCAGAAAGCCCCAGGCCAGAAATGTCCAGTTAGCCCCATGCCAGAAACCGCTGACCACGAAAATGATAAATGTGTTTCTAACTTTCATCCAGGTGCCGCCCCGGCTGCCGCCCAGCGGAATATAGAGGTAATCCCTGAACCAGGTAGACAGGGAGATATGCCAGCGCCGCCAGAACTCAGCAATGTCCCGGGAAAAGTAGGGAAAAGCAAAATTACGCATCAGATCGAATCCAAAAAGCCGCGCCGTGCCTATGGCAATGTCCGAATAACCCGAAAAGTCGCCGTAAATCTGAAAGGCAAAAAATACGGCTCCCAACAACAGCGTACTTCCGGAGTAGTCCGGGTAATTGTTAAAAATATCATTGGCATACTGGGCGCAGTTGTCGGCTATCACTATTTTCTTGAACAAGCCCCACAGAATCTGCCGCATTCCGTCTACTGCCTGCGCGTAGTCGAAGCATCTCTTGCGGTAAAATTGCGGTAATAAGTTGGTAGCGCGCTCGATAGGACCGGCAACCAGTTGCGGAAAGAAGCTCACAAAAGCAAAAAAAGCAATGATGTCGTGTGTAGGTTCCAGTTGTTTTCTGTACACATCGATGGAGTAGCTCAACGTCTGAAAGGTATAAAAGCTGATACCTACGGGCAAAACTATATTTAGCGTACTGGCACTGAAGCTACCGCCGAAGAAAGTGAAGGCATCTACAAAACTATCTACAAAAAAATTATAGTATTTAAAAAACCCCAGAAATCCCAGATTGACTACAATACTGGTAAGCAGCAACAGCTTTCTGCGGATAGGGTCTTGCTGCCTGGTCAGTTGTACGCCAATAAAATAGTCGACAAAAGAACTGAAAACGATCAGAGACAAAAAACGCCAGTCCCACCAGCCATAAAAGATATAACTGACAATGAGAAGAAAGAAGTTTTGAACCCTCAGGTTCTTATTCGTTGCAAACCAGTATAAGATAAAGACGGTGGGCAAAAATATCGCAAATTCTATGGAGTTGAACAGCATCTTACAGTTACTTTGTCTTTGATCCCCAGGCGTCTTTTATAGGAGGGTTCAAAAGTAATATTCTTAGGAATGCAAAAATAGAAAAAGGATACAATTTTCGGGTGCGCTCATCGTCATAATGGCGATGTATCAGACAATATATTGCTAAAATTTGCAAGAAAAGCATTCGTAGAACATAACCAATCTGGTACAAACTGTACTAAAAGGTACAATCTTAACAGAAAAGTTTAAACCACCATCAACGTATTATAATCTTATGCTGTAAGCAGAAAGTATGGTATGAGAGAAAAACTCTAAAAATTGGAGTTCAAACAAGCACCCAAAGCGAGTCAGTGAAGTAATGCTTTCGGTCAAAAAAATTGTGTGCCACCCTGAAGCCTGCCTGTGTGGCCAGGTTTTCGATGTCTGTAAGGCTGAATTTCTGTGAGCGTTCCATATAGATAGCTTCCCAGGCTTCAAAATGAATAATGGTATCCAGTGCGTTGATATGTACATCCTGCGCCGTTTTGCTGACCAGGTAGCTGCGAATAGAACCTTCGGCCGGATCATAGATAGGAAAATATTGGAACTGCTGCGTATCAAAATCAGCATCCAGTTCCCGGTTGATCCTCTCCAGCAGGTTCAGCTTGAAAGCTCTGGTAATGCCGCCTTTGTCAAAATACGCATCCAGGATCATGGCGGGGTCTTTTTTGAGGTCAAAGCCGATCATCAACTGGTCGCCGGATGTGAGGTGTTTCGCTATTTTTTGCAGAAAAACCAGGTTTTCTTCCTGGTCAAAGTTACCAATGTTGGCACCCAGAAAGAGTACCACCTTGCGCACCTGGCGGGTAGCTGCCTGGTTGAGTTGCTCAATGGCTTTAAAATAGTCGTTGCAGATACTGTTTACCTTCAGGGCAGGCAGGTTTTCTTTCAGGTCTGCGGTAAGCTTTTCCAGTATGTTTGCAGAAATGTCGATAGGAATATAGCTGAAGTCTGCCTGCTGCGACACAAAATGTTGGAGCAGTACCTTGGTTTTGGTGCCATCGCCTGCACCAAACTCTATGAGTTGAAACCTGTTGACCCCCTGGCTGAACTTCTTCAGCATCTCGGCTTTACAGCTTGTAAAGATTTCGTATTCCGAGCGGGTCAGGTAATATTCAGGCATCGCCATGATTTCCTGAAAGATTGCATCGCCCTTTTTATCGTAGAGGTATTTGGAAGGCAGATGTTTTTGCGGGGCGCTCAGCCCTTCGAGTATGTCGGCAGCAAATGGCTGAGGGATTTCCTTCACAGCGGCATCCGCCCGGGTAAGTTGTTCTTTCACTGTTTACTGTTAAAAAATGATGGCACAGTTTGGTTTCAAATATTTTCTGCCAGGCGGATGCCGGTAAACTGCCAGCGTTTATCGGGTTGAAAAAAGTTTCTGTACGTCAGGCGGATATGGCTGGCCGGCGTAGCACACGAGCCACCACGCAACACCATTTGGTTGACCATAAATTTGCCATTATATTCTCCCAAAGCGCCCGCTACGCGCTGGTAATAAGGATAAGGAAGATACGCACTTTCGGTCCACTCCCACACATCGCCTATCATCTGGGCGGCTTTGCCATCTGCTGGTGCCTCACGAAGGGCAAGTGGCCGGAAGCCTTGGCGCTCTATCAGGTTGGCCTGGGCAGGGGGCTGCATGTTATCGTAACCTGAAATTTTGCAGGCAGTCTCCCACTCAAACTCCGTAGGCAGCCGCTTGCCGGACCAGCGGGCAAAAGCTTCCGCTTCGTAATAGCTGATATGGTTTACCGGCGCGTGCTTATCCACAGGTTCCAGACCGTTCATATTGTAGTAATACCACTGTCCGTCGCGCTGGTGCCAGTAGAAGGGTGCTTTGATCTGGTGTTCCTGCACATAGGCTCTGCCGTCGGCCAGCCACAGATCGTAGTTTTCGTAGCCACCATCTTCCATAAAATTCAGGTATTCTTCGTTAGTGACGAGGCGGTTGAGGATACGGTAAGGGTGTAAAAACACTTTGTGTACGCCTTTCTCATTGTCAAAGCAAAAGCCGTCTTCTTGGCATCCTATGGTATAGATGCCTTCCGGTATTTCCAGGTAATGCGGTTTGTAGGAAGACAACGCCTGCCCGTTGGCTCCTTCTGACTGCGAATAGACAGGAAACAAAGGATTGTTGCCCAGGATAAACTTAATATCCGTGACCAACAACTCCTGGTGCTGCTGCTCGTGGTGGATGCCCAGTGCTATCAATGTTGCTACTTTCGGGTCGGCTCCCTGCGGGCTTTCCATGAGTTCGAGCATCTGCTCGTCTACATACGCACGGTAGCGGTAGATTTCTTCTGTGTCGGGGCGCGTCATATTGCCCCGGTGGTTGCGCAGCATCTTTTCGCCCATGCTTTCATAATAGCTGTTGAAAACATAGTTAAAATCTTTGTCAAAGACGCGGTAATCCGGTTTGTATTTGGTCAGGATAAAAGTCTCAAAAAACCAGGTGGTATGCGCCAGGTGCCATTTGGGCGGGCTTACATCCTCTACAGGCTGCACCACATAGTCTTCTGTTTTCAGGGGATCGCAGATCCGGGTAGTCTGCGTTCGCATGGCTTTATATCGTTGTCGTAACGAACTGGTCGCAGGAATGTCTTTTTCTTGTATACTATTGCTAACGGCTTCTTCTATCATAACTTTAAAATTTATGGCGGGTAACTTCTGTTGATTTCTATCTCAATGGTTTAGGTAAGGGGCTGTTGAAATAATAACCTACCCCTTCCATTGCCCTGGGTTTAAACCCAGGGCAATGGAAGGGCGGGACTTCTTTCGGTTTTGGGTATGTTTATTTTTCTATACTCCCTAAAATAAAACGGATTTTTTCTTACGAAAAGTCGTTACCACAACATTTAGATACATAACCCTAAAAAACTTATTAGGTTTTGAAGGATGATGACATAAAAAAGGCAGCTTAAATAGCTGCCGCATGGAGGTAGTTCCTGCTAATTGCTCAGACGTATTCTATCTCAAACTGTACCAGGTTGACAAACTCCTGCACTCTTTCTTCCAGTTCCTGCGGGGTCAGACGGATGAGCCTTTCGGTGCCGAATTTCTCTACACAGAAGGAAGCCATCGCCGAGCCGTAGATCACCGCCCGCTTCATATTCTCAAAAGAAATATCGTCGGTATGCGCCAGGTGACCGATAAATCCGCCTGCAAACGTATCGCCGGCACCGGTAGGGTCAAATACGTCTTCCAGGGGCAAAGCCGGGGCAAAGAATATCTGTGCTTCGCTGAACAGCAGCGAGCCATGTTCGCCTTTTTTAATGATCAGATAATTAGGTCCCATTTCCATGATCTTGCGGGCTGCTTTGACCAGCGAATACTCGCCGGAAAGTATGCGCGCTTCCTCGTCGTTGACAGACAGCACATCTACCATTTGCAGCACTTCCTTGAGTTCGTCGATAAACATGGCTTCCATCCAGAAGTTCATCGTATCGAGTACGATAAGTTTAGGCCTTTTTTTGAGGCGTTGAATGACTGTTTTTTGTACGGAAGGCGTCAGGTTGCCCAGCATCAGGTACTGGCAGTCCTGGTAGGCTTCCGGGATGATGGGGTCAAAATCAGCCAGTACGTTGAGTTCTGTCACCAGCGTATCGCGGGCGTTCAGGTCATTGTGATAGCGGCCCGACCAGAAAAAAGATTTTTCTCCTTGCTTGATTTGCAGCCCTTCGGTATGGATGCCATGCTGCTGGAACATTTGTATATCTTCCTGCGGAAAATCTTCTCCCACCACTGCCACAAGGTTCACCTTTTTGGCAAAATAAGAGGCTGCCAGCGAAATATAGGATCCTGATCCGCCGATGATCTTGTCTGTTTTTCCAAAAGGGGTTTCTATGGCGTCAAAAGCCACGCTTCCTACCGTCAGTAAGCTCATAAGGTTCTATGATTGAGTGATAACGCACACTGCGTCTTGGCTGCAAAGTAAATGAACTCAGCGGATAATTAACAGGGAAAAGCTAAATTGTTGGTGCTGCTCAGGAAGGGGAAGAGATTTTGGCTAATACCTTTTGAGCAAACACCTCTCCTGTGTCTGCTGTCTCTTCCGGGAAAGCATACTGGTATGTCTGAAATACCTTGCTGACCTTCATATGCATCTTTTGGGCGATGTGGGTTATTTTCTGATCCGATTCGCTCACGCCGGCAATCTCTAAGTATTGATATTTCCCCCCGGTTGATTTGATATAATCTTCCAGCGTGACAGCCAGCGCGGCTTCCAGTGCCTTGCCCTGGTGTGCTTTTTTGATGCCCATCATCAGGGCTACGATCTTCTTACGTTTTTTACCGCTGAGCATATACTTGAACTTACCCAGCAGGTTGACCTTGCCATTCATGTGCTTGTATACCTGGTTCATTTCCGGCAAGTTGATAAAAAAAGCGACCGGCTGCTCCTGGTAAAAGGCAAAGTATACCATTTTTTCGTCCATTACCGGAAACAACCTTTGCGTAATGCCTTTGGCTGCTTCCAGCGTCATCGGGGCAAAGTAAGGCAGGTTTTGCCAGGCATCGTTGTATATTTCGCACAGATGTTTGGCGAAAGTATCAGGATGCTGTTTGCTGGCCGGTTCAATACGATATTTTTCATCAGAAAAAATGGGCTGCGCCTTTTCTCTGAATGGCTCTCCCAGCGCATTTTCATGCAGATCAACGGTATAATTAAACTGCTTTTGCATCTTTTGAAAGCCATAATGCTCAAAAAAAGGCTGGTAATAATCCTGATGATAGGGCATACCGTAGAGCGGCTCTTCAGAAAAGCCATCGGTAAGAAGCCCCCACTTGGCAGTCGATTCCAACAGGTTCAGCGGACCGTTCATCGCCAGTATACCCTTGCGGGCAAACCATTCCTGGCATACGTCAAAAAGTGTAAAAGCAGCTTTCTGGTGGTTGATGCATTCAAAAAAGCCGATGCTTCCTATAGGGTAGATAGTATCGGTCAGAGTTTTTTTGTTGTAAAAAGCAGCGATACGCCCGATCATATCACCCCGGAAGTTGGTCAGTATCCAGCGCTCCGCTTCTCCGTTCTCAAAAAAAGGATTCCGGTTTGGATCAAAAAGATATTTAATTTCCTCATCCAGCGGACGTACCCACTGCGGGCTGCTTTTGTAAAGGCGTACAGGAAACCGGATAAAAGCCGCTTCGGTCTGCGAATCGTTTACTTTAAGAATATGCATGGCGTTTTCAAATCACTTTCGGAAAAATACATACCAAGGCAGAACCTTGTTATCATTCGACAATTATTAATATATTGCCGGTAATTTAATAATCCTTTGTGCTAATAAAATTTCTTTTTGCTATCGTTTGTTACACTTACCGTCCAGAAATGCTCCTATAAACGGTTGATAGCTTGTAAGCAAAAAAATATGTTTACCAAGCAATAAATTTATTATATAAATACAAATTAAAGGAAAAAAATTGATAACAAATCAAAATCATACATAAATTTGACATTTATCTTTATAAATAATGGGCAAGATCATCGCAATTGCTAACCAGAAGGGAGGAGTAGGGAAAACCACCAGTGCGATCAACCTGGCAGCCAGCCTGGCGGCGTTGGAATATAAAACCCTGGTCGTGGATGCCGACCCCCAGGCAAACTCTACCTCCGGACTGGGTTTTAACCCGAAAGAAATCGAGAACAGCGTATACGAATGTATGGTGGATGGCGTAGACGTGCGGGAAACCATTGTAACTACGGACATTGATTTTCTATATCTGCTACCCTCACACATTGACCTGGTAGGTGCCGAAGTAGAGATGGTGAACCTGGAGAACCGGGAAGAAAAAATGCGCCATGTACTGCGCCCTATCAAAGATGACTACGAATTTGTTATCGTAGACTGCTCCCCATCGCTTGGATTGATCACCATCAACGCGCTGACAGCCGCCGACTCGGTCATTATTCCCGTGCAATGTGAATATTATGCGCTGGAAGGACTGGGCAAACTGCTGAATACCATCAAGATCATTCAGTCGAGGCTCAACAAACGGCTGGAAATTGAAGGCATTTTGCTCACCATGTACGACGTGCGCCTGCGCCTGTCCAACCAGGTGGTAGAAGAAGTGACCTCGCACTTTCAGCAGATGGTCTTCGACACGCTCATCCCCCGGAATATCAAACTGAGCGAATCGCCCAGCTTCGGATTGCCTGTGATTGCCCACGACGCAGAGAGCAAGGGAGCGATCAGCTATTTGAACCTGGCCAAAGAGGTATTGGTAAGAAACGGAAAACTATTGAAACAGGAACTGGAATGAATGCAGATAAAACCATAGAAAAAACCCCAAAAAGAAGAAATGCCCTGGGCAGAGGCCTGGGCGCTTTGTTAGACGACACGCCCAGAGAACCCAAAGAGGCTGCGGCGCGTGAAGTAAGCAGCATCAATGAAGTACATTTAGACCAGATAGAAGTCAACCCCTACCAGCCGCGCACCGACTTTGACCGGCAGGCGCTCGAAGAACTGGCAGAGTCTATCCGGGTGCAGGGCATTATCCAGCCCGTCACGGTCCGCAAGCTGGGCAACGACCGCTTCCAACTGATTTCCGGCGAAAGGAGAGTGCAGGCCTCTAAAATGGCCGGACTGGAAAGCGTACCGGCTTATGTGCGCCTGGCGAACGACCAGCAGATGTTAGAGATGGCACTCATTGAGAACATACAACGCGAAAACCTCAACGCGATGGAAATTGCCCTGAGCTATCAACGCCTGCTTTCCGAGTGCGACCTGAAACAGGAACAATTGGGCGACCGGGTAGGCAAAAACCGTTCTACGGTGAATAATTACCTGCGACTGCTCAAACTACCGCCAGATATACAGGCAGCACTGCGCGATAGCCGCATCAGCATGGGCCACGCACGGGCTATCATCAATGTGGATAATATAGAGCAGCAACTCTATGTTTTTGACCTCATCCTCAAAGAAGAACTGTCTGTCAGAAAGGTGGAAGCCCTGGTAAGAGAGCTGTCGGCGCCCCGCAAACAGGAAGCCTCACCGGTGCAGGCTAATGAGCAGGCTGGGCACCAGTTTAAGCAACTGCAATTTCGCTTGTCTTCTCATTTTGGCACCAAAGTGCAGATCAAAAGCAGCGGCAAAGACAAAGGAGAGATCAAAATACCTTTCGTCTCTTCCGAAGACCTGAACCGTATTCTCGAACTGCTGGAAGGATAGCCCCATGCCATACCGGATTTTGTTCATGCTGGCAGCAAGTATATGGTTCAGCGTTCCGCTACAAGCGCAGGAAACGCCTGATTCTACCGTCATCGTAGAAGACACGCTGGTATCTACCCCTCAGGGCGCGATAGGTACGGGAAAACCCGGCGTGAAGACCGCTCCGGATACCGTGATCATCAGCAAAGCAGACCCGAAGCATATTCCCCGCAAAGCCGCCCTGTTTTCCGCTGCCCTGCCCGGCTTGGGACAAATCTACAACGGCAAATACTGGAAACTGCCTATCATTTATGGTGGTTTTGCCACCTTGGGTTATTTTGTTGCTCTGAATGATGATACTTACAAGCTTTTTCTAAATGCATTGGTTGCTGTTCAGAATAATGCACCGGAAGAAAACCCTTTGCGTAATGTCAGAAACGGGACAAATGTCAGAACGCTGGAAGGAGCGGTACAAACCACTCGCAGAAATCGTGACTTTGTTATCATCCTCATTGCCGGTTTATACGGGTTGCAGATCATGGATGCTATTGTAGATGCGCACCTGATAGAATTTGACATCAACGAAAACCTTTCGCTGCAATGGCATCCTTCCGCTACAGGCGCCTCCGATATGCTTCGCCCGTCTGTGCCTACGGCCGGCCTGGCGCTGACGCTGTGGATAAAGTAAAAAGGTGTTAAGGGGTTTGAGACAAAACGCTATCTTTTTCTCAGGGTTTTGTAGCTTTGGCTTTTTCACTTGAGCATTGAATATGGAGTGCGCCCGGCGCACTCCATATTCGATGCTCAAGTGAAAAAATAAGGTGACTAACAACACAACAGCACATTAACACCCTAACACCTAAAATATGAACATTCTACTATTAGGTTACGGAAAAATGGGTAAGACCCTTGAGCAGATTGCCCGGGAGCGCGGTCACCGGATAACAGAAAAAATTGATCTGCACAACCGGGAAGCCCTGCAAACGCTGGATACCAGGCAGGTGGATGCTGCCATAGAATTCAGTCAGCCCGATGTGGCAGCAGACAATATCCGCTATTGTCTGAAACATCATATTCCGGTGGTTTCGGGAACGACCGGCTGGCTTGAGGCAAAGCCCGCTGTCGAGCGATATTGCCAGGAAGTGAAAGGCACTTTCTTTTATGCGTCTAACTTTAGTATTGGTGTTAATATTTTCTTTAAACTCAGCCAGTATTTAGCTGCTGTCATGAACCGCTACCCGGAGTATGCGCCTTCCCTGGAAGAGATACATCATACCGAAAAAAAAGATGCACCGAGCGGCACCGCCCTGACCCTTGCCGAAGGTATGCTCAGCGAACTCAGCCGCACACAGACCTGGGAACTCCAGGAAGACGACCACCATCAAAATACGGGAATATTACCTATCAAATCTGTCAGGGAAGGACAGGTGGCGGGAACACATATCGTTCGCTATGCCTCATCGCTGGATACGCTGGAGATCAGGCATACGGCATACAACCGGCAGGGGTTTGCCCTGGGTGCCGTGCTGGTCGCCGAGTGGATTCGGGATAAAAAAGGTGTATTTACGATGGATGATTTTTTAAAACTATAATTCTTTATCTTTGCCCACGTTTTATGGCAGTAAGTTTTATCGTATACTTAAACGACATTTGCCGGCAAACCCAGTGCAACACATCAATTCCGATTTTTAATTCATTATGGCAACATTCACATTCAAGAAGAAAGAAGAAGAAAGAGAGACAGAGGAGCAGCGACATCCCAAAAGAAAGTCAAAAACCAGGGAATGGGTAGACGCCATCGTCTTTGCGGTCATTGCCGCTACCCTGATCCGGTGGCTGTTTCTGGAAGCCTTTACTATTCCTACCCCTTCTATGGAAAAATCGCTGCTGGTCGGTGATTTTCTGTTTGTCAGCAAAATGCATTATGGCGCCCGTACGCCCAAGACGCCCTTGCAGGTGCCTCTTACACACCAGAAGATCTGGGGAACGGACATTCCTTCTTACGTAGACTGGATTCAACTACCGCAATACCGCCTGCCCGGGTTTTCAGAAGTGGAAAGAAACGACGTGGTGGTCTTCAACTGGCCGACCGAGTTTGAGCATCCCGTAGACCTCAAGACCAACTATATCAAACGCTGTATCGGCTTGCCGGGCGATGTGATGCGGGTAGAAGATCGGCAGGTGTATGTCAACGACCAGGTCGTGCCAGACCCGCCGGGTGTGCAGTACCGATACTTCGTGTCTACCGGCGAGGTGATCAACGACCGCATTTTTGATAAATATGAAGTTTGGGAACGTAATCTTGTACAGGGCGGCTACATTATGAACGCTACGCCTGAGATCGCTGATGAATTTGCCAAGCTTCCTTTTGTCAACAGCGTAAAACCGGCAGGTTATTCCAAAGACCAGTCAAACCCCCGGATTTATCCTGATGCCAGCATTTTTCCCTGGAATGCTGATTGGTTCGGACCCCTACAAATCCCCGCCGAAGGGCAACGAATTGAACTGACCGAAGAAAATATTGTCAAATACGAGCCGGTGATCAAACACTATGAAGGGCATGAAAGCGTAGAGCGCAGAGATGGCAAACTCTATATCGACGGACAGGCAGCCGATACTTATACGTTCAAGCAAAACTACTACTTTATGATGGGCGACAACCGGCACAACTCGGAAGACTCCCGTTTCTGGGGTTTTGTGCCCGAAGACCACATCGTAGGCAAAGCTTTCTTTATCTGGCTATCCGTAGACCCCAACGAGAGCTTTATCAACAAAATCCGCTGGAACCGGCTTTTTCATTTGATTGAATAACTGAGGGACTGAGGGATTGATTTAAGCTATTTTCAGTCCCTCAGTCCTTCAATCCCTCAGTTCTACCAGTCTATCTCTTCCATGCCGTGTGCTTTCAGGTATTCATTGGCTTGTTTGAAATGGTTGTTGCCAAAAAAGCCGCGGTCGGCAGCGAAGGGCGAAGGGTGGGCGGATTTTAACACCAAATGCTTGTTTTCGTCGATAATACTTCCTTTCTTTTGGGCGTAGGCTCCCCAGAGCATAAACACTAAGTGCGGGCGCTCTTCGGAAAGTTTGCGGATGACGGCATCGGTAAAGTCTTCCCAGCCTTTCTTTTGGTGTGATCCTGCCTGACGCGCCCTGACGGTGAGTGTGGCGTTGAGCAGCAACACACCCTGCTTGGCCCAACGCTCCAGGTTGCCGCTTTCCGGTATGGGTTTGTCAAACTCGTTTTGTACTTCTTTGAAAATATTGATCAGCGAAGGCGGCTTGGTGATACCGTCTCTGACCGAGAAAGCCAGCCCATTGGCTTGCTGGGGTCCGTGATAAGGGTCTTGCCCCAGGATCACTACTCTTACCTGGTCGAAGTCGATGAGGTCAAAGGCTCGAAAGATTTCTTTGCCCGGCGGATAGACCGCATGTTGCTGGTATTCGGCTTTGACAAACTCGGTCAGGCTGAGAAAATAAGGCTTGCTAAACTCGCCTGACAGATTGTCTTTCCAGGAAGGTGCAATTTTTACATCCATTTTTTTAGGTAAATTATTTTGGTGTGTAGGTTATTTTGAACTAATGATTATATTGAGCCGTAAAATAATGATACAATTGTTTCTCTATGGTCACTGAAATTACAGAAGGCATCAAAGTAAGCGTCGAGACGGAATACCAGGCAGAGTATTCCAGTCCCGGTCAGTGCCACTATGTGTTTACTTACCACGTGACTATTGAAAACAACAGCCATGCTACCATAAAGTTATTGCGCCGCCACTGGCAAATACACGACGCCGGTTACCTGATGCGGGAAGTAGAGGGAGAGGGCGTAGTAGGAAAACAGCCCGTGCTGGAACCCGGTCAGCGGCATACGTATATTTCAGGCTCTAATCTTAAGTCCGGCCTGGGCAAGATGCGGGGCGCTTACCTGATGGAACGCCTCATCGACGGCAAACGGTTTGAAGTAGCCATTCCGGAGTTTGTCATGACGGCTCCTTACCGATCCAACTGACCCTTGTTCTCTCATCAATTTTCCTTGCTTACCGGCTACGGGCACTACTGGCTACATACGCTCAACGAACATTCTCTTCATGCTCCTTTCATCTACCGATTTTATACCGTAACGGTCAAAGCAGATGACTCGCGGCCTTTGTTTGCGGAGATAGAAGCTTTTCGCAGAAAGTTCTTACATTCCGATAAAGTGATTCAGATCGAAGATTTTGGGGCAGGCTCTTCGCTAACCCAAAGCCGAAGCCGGAAAGTAAAAGCCATTGCCCGCTACAGCCTTACGCCTGCCAAATCTTCCAGGCTGCTTTACAGGATCGCCTCCAGCCTTTCGGCAAAATATTGTGTAGAATTAGGTACTTCCCTGGGAATCAATACGTTATATTTATCAGCGGCTTTGCCCGAAGGAGGTGTTTATACGCTGGAAGGTTGCCAGGCTACGTCGGCGGAAGCAGCACACCTCTTTGCGCAGTGGCCATTGAAAAATATAAGGCTCATAAACGGTAATATTGACCAAACGCTGCCATCACTTTTAGAGACTATCCCCCGCATTGACCTTTTGTATATAGACGCCAACCACCGGTATGCGCCTACGCTAAACTATTATGAACAGTGCAAAAGAAAAGCCCACGAAAACAGCATTTTTATCCTGGACGATATTTACTGGTCGGGAGAAATGCGAAAGGCCTGGCAGGAAATCAGGCAAGACCCGGATGTAAGTCTTTCGCTGGATTTATTCACAATGGGGCTTGTTTTTTTCAAAAAGCTAAGGAACAAACAGCATTACATACTCATGTTTTGAGAAAAAAGTTTTTTTAAAACTTAATTTTTATGAAACTTTAAGCCCAAACCACAAATAAGCTTATGTCAACATATCAGACGGAAGAAAAAGAAAACACCCAAAACAACAGAAAGATACTGCTGATTGTCGTCGGCGTTTTGGTATTAGCCAATATCATTACGCTTTTTTTGTTCTATCAGAACAACCAGGAGAATGAGACAGTACTGCAAAGTAATAAGCAGGAATTACAGGAGACGTACAACAAGCTGGAATCTATCAGCAACGAACTGGACCTGAAAATTGAAGAAATACAAAAGCTTGGCGGCGATGTAGAAGAGCTACGCCTGATCCGCGAAACCCTGGAGCAGGAAAAAGAGCAGCTACAGAATAATGATAAAATAGCGCAAAAGCGTTATGCCCAAATCCGCAACCGGGTAGAAGGCTACAGTGAGTTGCTGGTGCGGAAAGATGCCGAGATAGCAGAATTGAAAAAGACGAATGAAGCTCTATATTCCGAAAACACGGAACTGAAGGAAGAGAAGATCAAACTGAACAGAACCCTGACAGCGGCGGAGTCGGATAAGAAATCTCTGGCGCAGAAGGTAAAGCAAGCGGGCAGGCTGAAAGCAGAGAATATGAAGATCGTAGGGCTGAACGACAACGGGAAAGCCAAAGAAAGAGACCGCTACCGCAACAGCCAGATCGAGACCGTACAGCTTTCTTTTAACCTGGCCAAAAACGAGGTAGCGCCTATAGAAGGGAAAGATATTTACGTGCGTGTCCTGGCACCCGATGGCAGTGTGATCTTTGATGTAGCCAAAGGCTCAGGCACTTTTATGCACGAGGGCAAAGAAATGTTTTATACCTTGAAAAAGGAGATACTGTATGACAACACCGGCCAGCAGATTTCCTTTATGTACGAAAAAGGCAGCGACTACACGGAAGGCCGCCACACGGTAGAGATTTACGCTGATGATTATATTATTGGTAAGACCAATTTTGAGGTGCGTTAGTCTCGGAGGCTACCGTCCTTTCTTTTTCCTTTCTACCACAAATCCTTCGGCAAAGACTTTATACTGGTCGAAGATAGACCGTACAGCCCCTTGCAGATACCGCTTGTCGGCAAAATACTGGTTGCCGAAGACGCCGGAAGCATAGCCCTGCCAGATAGACTTCTTGCGCTCCCGGTCATACATCAGGACCAGCAGCGTACCCTGGCGCAGGTTGTACTTCACGGGGTCCATGTTCTGATCAATGTTCTCTTCGTACTCTATAAACATCTCAATATCAGGCTGTTCGTATCCTGTAAAAAACAAGCTGTCGTAAAAGATCTTATAAGAGACCAGCAGGCGCGGGTCGCGGTCGGTGTATTCGTAGCCTTGTAGCTCCATGCGGGCACGGATCGAGTTCTCGATAACGTCATTTTGCATACTGGAATCGGCCCCGGAACTGCGGGTATCCAGAAAATTGAAGGTTTTATAACGTTTGAATTCCCCGGAGTAGCTATAATCTGACTCTACCGGAAATTCTTTGTATCCCATGCAACCTGCCGAAAAAAGGATAACTAATACAATAAAAGTGTAAACAGCTCTCATAAACTTCAAAGAAAGATTAGGTATAACAAGCACTCAATATAATCATAAATTGTTTTTCGCTTTACTAATTTTGCCCCATAATATGCATAAAATTTTTCTATCATACGCTATACATGTTCAGTAATCTGGTCAGAAGCCTTCCAGCCGACACTTTTGTAGTCGCGCATCTGCCTTCAGAAAGACATCTCTTCCGGTGTCGTATAGGCTAGCAGTTCGGCGGTATCCTGAGAAATTTCGCTCCAGTTGTCCAGAATAAACTTAATATTGACCACGCCACAGGAAGCAATACTGCCAATTTCCTGTCCTGTCAGGTACT
>JBBSNI010000064.1:0-18946 GCA_038232695.1 Cytophagales bacterium | reverse complement strand
GGTAACCTTTCTTGCTTCCTCGGACGCTCAATACTATAAAAGCGATTAGGCATTCCCATCACCACTTCATAGTAGAACTTGATCGCGTTCACCGCTTGGTTTAAATAGGAATCAGATTTTTGCTGCTGCACCAAATGCTGTAAATATTTGCGCACATCCCCTTCATCCAGGTTGATCAATTCCCGGTCTTTGTAATAGTTGATATATCCCTCAAACAGTGATATATACGTCCTGGCTGTATTATAAGCGTATTTTCTTAACTCTAACTTTTGTAAATAAGCTTCCGGGCACTTTTTGTAGCCTTCTGGCAGTTCTCGCTTGCGGAAATGATTAATGTCTAAATCCTCACGACCTTTATTTACTGGCTTGTTGGGAAAAAAGCCATCGTGGCGCGATACTGGCCATTTACCCACGCTACTCCTCTAAACTTGCGGAAAACAGCCTCCAGGTTCTCTTTACTATTGGTAAGATATACCATCCGGTAGGTTTCACTCCAGCGAGGCGAGGGCAGCTCTTTGACCAAAGCTTGTATCACTTTATCCGGATAAAACTGTAGACCAATCATTTTTTGCTGGCCAATGAGCAAATGCTTGAGCGTAATCTGGCGATGAGATGATTTCATAACCGTAAAAAAGCGAAATCAATGTTGGTTTAAAAAAATAACTGTACATTTATCCGTATAATTATCCGAATAATCTACCTTTAGCGATGAACCATTGTCTGGATTGCGGTGCGGTATTGGAAGGTAGAGCGGACAAGAAGTTCTGCTCAGATTACTGCAAATCATCCTACCATTACAAGCACAACAAAAATAAGCCTACCTCTTTGTTTAAGAGCATTGATACCCAAATCAAGCAAAACCGACGCTTGCTCAAACTATTCAACCGGGCTGGAAAAGCCACTGTCCGAAAGGAAGTCTTGATAGAAAAAGGGTTTAACCCCCGCTACTTTACCCATTACTGGAAGGCTGGCAACGGCAATGTTTATCTGTTCTGTTACGAATACGGATTTATGGAGAAAGTAGAAAACGGACGGGCAAAGTATGTATTGGTACAATGGCAATCGTATATGGAGTGATTTTCTAAGCCAGGATAGCTGTCATTTTGTCCTTTTACCACATAAAGCAACTTTCAAGAGTATCCACTTACTGTCAGCCCGGTTGGAACCTATGCCAGCCGGGCTTTCTTTATTGCGGCTGTGCTTCTCTGCCGTAGTCGGCTACCCTCTGTAACCTTCCAGCGTGTTTTTAGCAGCACTGATGCAGTAAATGTGTGCACTGTTGCATCATTTTGCTGCTTGCCAGGCGCCCAAAGGTGCATCGCTGCGGCTTTCAGCACCAAGGTGGCAGCAAAAAGCACCTCTATTGCTGACAGGAGCACCTCAACATAGACAAAAAACGCTTCGAAGGTAAGGAGGAGACGGAAGTAGGGAGACGGAAGTCTGAAGATAATAAAATGTACAAACTTCATATTTCCGTCTCCCGTCTCCCGTCTTCCCACTTCCGCCTTCCAAAACTCTATATTTATTTTTTTTGATTTCTAAAACTTATTTCAATAACTTTGCACCTCAAATTTGAAAAACCGTAAAAAACAATAAAAATTAATGCCTACCATTCAGCAGTTAGTCCGCAAAGGACGTAAGAAATTAACCTCAAAGTCTAAGTCTCCCGCGCTGGACTCCTGCCCGCAGCGCCGGGGCGTCTGCACGCGCGTATACACGACCACCCCCAAGAAGCCTAACTCAGCCATGCGCAAGGTAGCCCGCGTAAGGCTCACCAACAGCCGGGAAGTGAACGCCTACATCCCCGGCGAAGGACACAACCTGCAGGAACACTCTATCGTGCTGATCCGCGGCGGCAGGGTTAAAGACCTGCCCGGTGTGCGCTACCACATCATCCGGGGCGCGCTGGATACGGCGGGCGTCAGCGGACGGACCCAAAGAAGATCAAAGTATGGTGCCAAAAGACCTAAAAATAAATAACCCATGAGAAAAGCAAAACCCAAGAAGAGATATGTGCTGCCTGACCCCAAGTTTCACGACACATTGGTCACCCAGTTTGTCAACTGCCTGATGGAGGACGGCAAAAAGAATGTCGCCTATGCTATCTTTTATGATGCCGTGCAATTGGTAGGAGAAAGAACCGGTGATAATGGAATTGAAGTGTGGAAAAAAGCGTTGAACAACATAATCCCTGCTGTAGAGGTAAAAAGCAGAAGGGTAGGAGGCTCCACGTTTCAGGTTCCCCTGGAAGTACGGCCCGGCCGCAAGAACTCCCTGGGCATCAAGTGGATGATCCGCTACGCCAGAATGCGCGGTGAGAAAACCATGAAGGACAGGCTGGCCGGTGAGATCATCGCCGCCTCCAAAGGAGAGGGTGCTGCTGTCAAGAAGAAAGACGACACCCACAGAATGGCAGAAGCCAACAAAGCATTTTCACATTTTAGGTTTTAACAAACACATGGCAAAGAGAGATCTTAAATATCTTAGAAATATCGGCATCATGGCCCACATCGATGCCGGCAAAACCACCACCACAGAGCGTATCCTGTATTATACAGGGCTTACTCATAAGATCGGGGAGGTACACGAAGGCGCCGCCGTGATGGACTGGATGGAGCAGGAGCAGGAGCGGGGTATCACCATTACCTCGGCAGCTACCACTACCTTTTGGAAGTATCCTACCGAACAGGGGATGCCTACCGAAGAAACCCAGGACTACCGCATCAATATCATAGACACCCCCGGACACGTAGACTTTACCGTAGAGGTAGAGCGTTCGCTGCGCGTACTGGACGGTGCTATTGCGCTGTTCTGTGCCGTCTCCGGCGTAGAGCCTCAGTCTGAAACCGTATGGCGGCAGGCAGATAAATATAAGGTGCCCCGTATCTGTTTTGTCAACAAAATGGACCGTGCCGGTGCTGACTTCTTCAATGTGGTCAACGAGATCAAGGCCAAGTTGAATGCCAAGCCCGTGCCTTTGCAAATCCCCATCGGCAGCGAAGACAACTTCCGCGGGGTGGTAGACCTGATCGTCAACCGCGCCATCATCTGGGAAGAAGACAACCAGGGTATGACCTATAAGTATGTTGACATTCCCGAAGACCTGAAAGAAACCGTAGACGAGTGGCGGCAAAACCTGATAGAGAACGTCGCGGAATACGACGACAAGCTGTTGGAAAAATTCTTTGAAGACCCTGACTCCATTACGGTAGAAGAAACGATGGCAGCTATCCGCAAAGCGGTGATCGATATGTCGTTCTCCCCGGTGCTGTGCGGCTCTGCTTTTAAGAACAAAGGTGTACAAGCCGCCCTGGATGCGGTCTGTGCCTACCTGCCCTCCCCGCTAGATTTGCCCCCGGTAGAAGGTATGAACCCGGATACAGAACAAACCGTGACCCGCAAGCCTGACCCGGATGAGCCTTTTGCGGCCCTTGCTTTTAAGATCGCTACCGACCCGTATGTGGGTAGGCTGGCGTTTTTCCGGGTATATTCCGGTTCGCTGGACTCCGGTTCTTACATATTTAATATGCGTACGGGCAAGAAGGAGCGTATCTCCCGCCTGCTGCAAATGCACGCCAACAAACAAAACCTGATCGACAGGGTAGAAGCAGGCGACATTGCCGCCGGGGTAGGTTTCAAAGACATCAAAACCGGCGATACGCTCACCGAGCTGGGCAAGAGCATTGTGCTGGAGTCTATGAGCTTCCCTGAGCCGGTAATAGGCTACGCCATAGAGCCCAGGTCGCAGGATGATGTGGACAAAATGGGTATGGCCATTGCCAAACTCGTTGAAGAAGACCCCACCTTACAGGTCTTTACCGACCAGGAAACCGGTCAGACCGTGCTTCGGGGCATGGGCGAGCTGCACTTAGAGATCATCATTGACCGTCTGAAAAGAGAGTTCAAGGTAGAGATCAACCAGGGCGCGCCCCAGGTAGCCTACAAGGAAACGCTGACGCAAACCATAGAACACAAAGAAGTATACAAGAAACAAACCGGCGGTAGAGGTAAATTTGCCGACATCGTTTTTGAGATCGGACCGCGTGAAGAAGAGGAAGAAAATGCCAAGCCCGGTCTTGAGTTTGTCAACGGTGTTGTTGGTGGTGTGATTCCAAGAGAATTCATTCCCGCTGTACAGAAAGGCTTTGAGTCTGCTATGTCCAACGGTCCATTGGCAGGCTATCCTATCGAGGCTATGCGTGTCAGGCTGTTCCACGGTTCTTACCACGATGTGGACTCCGATTCGCTGTCCTTTGAAATGGCCGCCCGCCTGGGATTCAAGGTGGCTGCCAAGAAGGCAAAGCCGGTACTGCTTGAGCCTATTATGGCTGTAGAGGTAGTTTGTCCCGATGAGTATACCGGCCCGGTAACCGGCGACCTGAACAAACGCCGCGGACTGATGAAAGGGATGGACAACAAGGGCGGCGCCCAAATACTCAAAGCCGATGTACCTTTGTCGGAGCTATTCGGGTATATCACCGATCTGCGCACCATTTCGTCCGGAAGAGCCGTAGCCAGTCTGACGTTCTCTCATTACGATCCGGTGCCTACGAATATTGCCGAAACCATCATTGCCAAAGCTAAAGGCGAAACTGTTAAATCTTAGACCCAGCTATGAACCAGAAAATAAGAATCAAATTAAAATCGTACGACCACAACCTGGTGGATAAGTCCTCAGAGAAAATCGTACGTGCGGTGAAGACCACCGGCGCCGTCGTTAGCGGTCCGATTCCTTTGCCTACGCGCAAGGAAGTGTTTACGGTGCTAAGATCGCCCCACGTGAATAAAAAAGCGCGGGAGCAGTTTCAGCTTTGCACCTACAAAAGGCTGGTAGACATTTACTCCAGCAGCGCCAAAACGGTAGACGCCCTGATGAAGCTCGAGCTACCCAGCGGCGTAGATGTAGAGATCAAGGTGTAATTAAAGTTTATGATAAGCAGAAGAACCAATCCCGCTACAAGGATTGGTTCTTTTTTGTGTCTTATAAAAACCAACCAAATTATTAATACATTATTTTGATAAAGATAATGTATTCACTAAATTTGCAGTCTTTTACTGAAAAATGCGCTGTTATCGCAAAATATAACATTCAATATCATGCCTGGGATTATAGGAAAAAAAATTGGAATGACCAGTATCTACAGTGCCGATGGACAGAACGTCGCATGCACCCTGGTAGAGGCAGGTCCTTGCGTAGTGACGCAAGTCAAAAATGAGGAGAGCGACGGCTACCGTGCCATACAACTGGCTTACGGAGAAAAGAAAGAAAAAAGAACATCGGCTGCGCTGAAAGGCCACTTTGCCAAAGCAGGCACTACGCCTAAAAGGAAAGTAGTAGAGTTCAGGGATTTCAGGGCGGAGTTTGAGGACGAAGCCAGGATAGGCAATGAGATCAACGTAGAGAAAGTTTTCAAAGAAGGAGACTTTCTGGATGCTATTGGCAAGTCCAAAGGAAAAGGCTTTCAGGGTGTGGTCAAACGACATGGCTTTGGCGGCGTAGGCGAATCTACTCACGGTCAGCACAACCGCGGCAGAGCGCCCGGTTCTATCGGTGCCTGCTCGTTTCCTTCGCGTGTCTTCAAAGGGATGCGCATGGCAGGCAGAACAGGCGGCAATAGGGTGAAAATCCTCAACCTGCGGGTGATGAAGATTTATCCCGACAAAAACCTCATCCTGGTGAGCGGGGCTATTCCCGGCGCTAAAAATTCGTTGATCGTTTTAGAGAAATAAGCACATGGAAATTAATATAAAAAATATACAGGGGGAAGATACCGGGCGCACCCTCAACCTCTCGGAAGAGATCTTTGGCATCAAGCCCAACGACCATGCGATCTACCTGGATGTACGCCAGTATCTGGCCAACCAGCGGCAGGGCACCCACAAGGCCAAGGAGCGCAGCGAAGTGGCAGGCTCTACCCGTAAGATCAAAAAGCAAAAAGGAACCGGTACGGCACGCGCCGGCAGCATTAAGTCTCCCGTGTTCCGCGGCGGCGGACGTGTCTTCGGACCACGCCCACGCGACTATAGCTTTAAGCTCAACAGAAAGCTCAAAAAACTGGCCCGCCTCTCGGCGCTGACCTACAAGGCGAAGGATGCTCAGATCACCGTGCTGGAAGACTTCAGCTTTGAGGCACCCAAAACCAAAAACTACCAGCAACTGCTTCAGGCACTTACCCTGACCGGGCAGTCTTCCCTGCTGGTGCTGGAAGGTACCAACAAGAATGTCTACCTTTCTGCCCGAAACCTGCAAAATACGGCTATTACTACGGCAGACCAGTTGAATACCTATGATATTCTGAAAGCAAAACACCTGATCATCAGTGAGAATGCTATTCCTAAAATTGAAGAGAACTTAAAAAGGCAAACCGTCGCCCAATCATCATGAGTGTATTAATAAGACCTTTGGTCACAGAAAAAATATCGAAGCAAAACGAGAAAGGAACGTACGGCTTTGTCGTACAGCGCACAGCCAACAAGGTGCAGATCCGGCAGGAGGTAGAAAGAATGTATGGCGTGACGGTAGAAATGGTGCGCACGATGAACTACCAGAGCAAATCCAAAAGCCGCTACACCAAGTCCCGCGTACTCTCCGGCCGTACCAACGCTTTTAAGAAAGCAATCGTGCAGGTAGCCGACGGCGATATTATTGATTTTTATAGCGGCGTTTAAAAAATAAGAAAATGGCAGTAAGAAAACTAAGACCCACCACCCCCGGACAAAGACATAGGCAAGCCCCCGGCTTTGCTGATATTACCAAGTCTACGCCCGAAAAGTCGCTCCTGAAAGGGATCAGCAAGACGGGCGGGCGCAACAACAAAGGGCACCGTACCATGCGCTACATCGGCGGCGGTCACAAAAAAAGATACAGAGAAATAGACTTTAAGCGCAACCGCTTTGACATTCCCGCCACGGTGAAAGCCATAGAGTACGATCCCAACCGCTCGGCGCGCATCGCCCTGGTCTATTACACCGACGGTGTCAAAGCCTATATCATCGCGCCTAACGGGCTCACCGTCGGGCAGAATATCATGTCCGGCAAAGAGGTGGCCCCGGAAGTGGGCAATGCCTTGCCGCTTTCTTCTATCCCCCTGGGTACCATCATCCATAATATAGAACTCACTCCCGGCCGGGGCGGACAGATGGCGCGCAGCGCCGGCTCATATGCGCAGCTACTGGCGCGGGAAGGAAAATATACGACCCTGAAGATGCCTTCCGGCGAGATGCGGATGGTGCTCTCCGCCTGTATGGCAACCGTAGGTTCTGTTTCCAATGTGGATCATATGAACGAAATACTGGGCAAAGCCGGCAGAAATCGCTGGCTGGGCAGAAGACCCCGGACGCGCGGCGTGGTCATGAACCCGGTAGACCACCCTATGGGCGGCGGCGAAGGAAGAGCTTCCGGCGGGCATCCCCGTTCCAGAAATGGTATCAAAGCCAAAGGATTTAAGACCCGCACTCCTAAAAAGTATTCTAACAAGTTGATCATCAGCAGAAAAAATAAGAAATAATGGCTCGTTCGTTAAAAAAAGGACCTTATATAGATTACAGACTCGAGAAAAAGGTGGATGCCTTGAATGAATCCAACAAGAAGTCTGTTATAAAAACCTGGTCAAGAAGATCGATGGTATCTCCTGACTTTGTAGGACATACCTTTGCCGTACACAACGGCAACAAGTTTATCCCGGTGTATGTCACAGAAAATATGGTAGGACATAAGCTGGGCGAGTTTTCGCCTACCCGGAACTTCAGAGGACATGTTTCTAAAAAAGATAAAGGTAAAAGATAATGATGGAAGCAACCGCCAAACTAAGAAACGTACCCACCTCCCCCAGGAAGATGCGCCTCGTTGCTGATATGATCCGTGGCAGACAGGTGAGCGACGCCTTGAATATTCTCAAGTTTGAGTCTAAGCAGGGTGCTGTAAAAATCGAAAAGCTGCTGCTCTCGGCCATTGCCAACTGGCAGGAAACGTACGAAGAGGAAAGGCTGGAAGACGCTAACCTGTATATCAAAGAAATCCGGGTAGACGGCGGGCGCATCCTGAAAAGGCTCAGACCTGCGCCTCAGGGCAGAGCCCACAGGATACGCAAACGCTCTAACCATATTACCCTGGTCGTAGACAGCCTGGATGAAGTGGTACAGAAATAACAATATAAACCTCAGACTAAAAGAGACACGCATATATGGGACAAAAAATTAACCCGATTGCCTTCCGCCTTGGCGTTATCAAAGGATGGGATTCTAACTGGTACGGCGGAAAAGATTTTTCCGACAAGCTGGTAGAAGACCATGAGATCAGAAAATATGTGGACGCCCGTCTTTCCAGGGGAGGCGTTTCCAAGATCGTCATAGAAAGAACCATCAAAAGAATTACCCTGACCATCCATACGGCCCGTCCGGGCGTGGTGATCGGTAAGGGCGGCTCTGAGGTAGATAAGCTGAAAGAAGAACTCAAGAAGCTCACCGGCAAAGACGTACAGATCAACATCTATGAGATCAAGCGCCCCGAACTGGATGCCAAACTCATCGGGATGTCTATTGCGCAGCAGCTAGAAGCCCGTATCTCTTACCGCCGTGCCATGAAGCAGGCTTTGGCTTCTGCCCTCCGGGTAGGCGCGCAAGGCATCAAGATCAAAGTGGCCGGTCGCCTGGGAGGTGCTGAAATAGCCAGGGTAGAGCAATACAAAGAAGGAAGAATTCCGCTGCATACCCTGCGGGCAGACATAGATTACGCTGTCTCCGAAGCCAATACAGTATATGGTAAAATAGGCATCAAAGTATGGGTGTTCAAAGGAGAAGTGTTTGGCAAAAGAGATTTGTCGCCTAACATAGGCGCGCAAAGTGGTTCACCGCAAGCCGGTGGTGGTGGCGACGAGGGTGGCCGCCGTGGCGGTGGTGGCAGAAGAGGCGGCGGTGACGATAACAGAAGAGGCCGCCGAGGTGGCAGCGACCGCGACGGAGGAGGAGAAGGTAGAAGAGGAGGGGGCGACCGCAGAGGCGGTGGCGGTGGCGACCGCAGAGGCGGCGGTGGCGGCGATAGAAGAAGAAAAAGATAAGCAGCACAATAGTATAATAGCTCAACAACAAAACCATGTTACAGCCCAAAAGGACTAAATTCAGAAAGAAGCAAAAAGGACGTGTGAAAGGCATGGCGCAGCGCGGGCATACGATCGCCTTCGGCAACTTCGGACTAAAGTCGCTGGAAGCCGGATGGATCACCAGCCGCCAGATAGAAGCCGCCCGTATTGCTATGACCCGTTTTATGAAACGGGAAGGACAGGTATGGATCCGTATTTTCCCAGATAAACCCATCACCAAAAAGCCCGCAGAGGTAAGGATGGGTAAAGGAAAAGGTGCGCCCGAATATTGGGTAGCCGTCATCAAACCCGGCACCATCATGTTTGAGGCGACCGGTATCGACACCCAGAACGCACAGGAAGCCTTGCGGCTTGCCGCCCAGAAGCTGCCCGTCAAGACTAAATTTATTGTAAGAAGAGATTACGCAGGCAACTGATATGAAATATTCGGAAATCAACGGACTCAGCGAGTCTGAAATCAAAGAAAAGCTAAAATCGGAGAAAGAGATTTTGCTCAAGCTCAAGTTTGCGCACGCTGTGTCTCCTATCGAGAATCCCACCAGGATCACGGCTTCCCGCAAACTGGTAGCCCGGTTGAATACAGCCCTGCGGGCCAAAGAAATGAATAACCCAGCCTCATAATGGAACAGGAACAAGAACAACAAGAAGAACAGGTGCAGGAACAAGCCGTGCAGGAACAACAAACAGAGGAGCAAACCGTGCAGGAACCACAAGCACAGGAAAAACCAGCGCAGGAACCACCAGAGAAAACCCGTAATCTCAGAAAAGAAAGAGTAGGGCAGGTGACCAGCAATAAGATGGATAAGTCTATCACGGTTTCTATCACCCGTAGGATCAAGCATCCTATCTACGGTAAGTTTATGCGCAAGACGACCAAATTCATGGCGCACGACGAAAAAAACGACTGCAAAATAGGCGATACGGTCAGGATCATGGAAACACGCCCTTTGAGCAAAAACAAAAGATGGCGCCTGGTAGAAGTTATTGAAAGAGCTAAATAAAAATGATACAGCAAGAATCAAGATTGAATGTAGCGGACAACAGCGGCGCCAAAGAAGTGCTGTGTATCCGTGTATTGGGCGGCACCGGCAAGCGATATGCCACACTAGGCGATAAGATCATCGTCTCTGTGAAGTCAGCCCTGTCGTCGAGCAACCTGAAAAAGGGCACGGTCTCTAAGGCGGTGGTCGTCCGGGTTAAAAAGGAGGTCAGAAGAAAAGACGGGTCTTATATACGTTTTGAAGAAAACGCCGCCGTACTGCTCAACCCCAACGACGAGCCGCGTGGTACCCGTATCTTCGGACCGGTGGCCAGAGAACTGCGCGAAAAGCAGTTTATGAAAATTGTTTCACTAGCGCCTGAAGTACTCTAATGCTATGAAGAATCAAAAAAGAAGCAAGCTCAAGATCAAGAAAGAAGACACCGTGCTGGTGATCTCAGGAAATTCTAAGGGCAAAAAAGGAAAAGTGCTTACTGTTTTTCCTGAAAAAAATAAAGCCCTTGTGGAAGGGGTCAATATGATCACCAAACACGTGAAGCCTTCTGCCCAGAATACGGAAGGCGGCCGCATACAGCAGGAAGCTGCCATTCATATCAGCAACCTGATGCTCATAGACCCCGCTACAGGCGAGCCTACCAAAGTGGGCAGAAAAGCAGACGACAAAAACAAGTTACAGCGATTTTCTAAAAAAACCGGAGAAATTATCACCCATGGCTGATACGGATACCTACATACCAAGACTTAAAGAAAAATACCAGCAGGAAGTGATTCCCGCCCTGCGCGAGAAGTTCAATTATAAATCTGTGATGCAGGTGCCTAAGATCGAAAAGATCTGCATCAACAAAGGCATAGGCGCCGCCGTCGCCGACAAGAAGCTGATAGATGTAGGCGTAGAGGAGCTTTCTACCATCGCCGGACAGAAAGCCGTGCCGACCATTTCTAAAAAGTCGGTGTCTAACTTTAAGCTGCGCGAAGACATGCCTATCGGCGCTAAAGTGACGCTGCGCGGCAACCGCATGTATGAATTTATGGACCGGCTGATGACCGTCGCGCTGCCCCGCGTGAGAGACTTCCGGGGGATCAACGACAAAGGCTTCGACGGGCGCGGCAACTATACGCTGGGCGTCAAGGAGCAGATCATCTTCCCGGAGATCAGTATCGACAAAGTCAATCGTATCTCAGGCATGGACATCACTTTCGTCACGACGGCACAGACCGACGAAGAAAGCTTCGAGCTTTTGAAGTCGTTCGGGATGCCTTTTGCTAACTCAAGAAAATAAACACCTTATATGGCTAAGAAATCAGTAATTGCAAGAGAGAAAAAAAGAGAGCGCATGGTTGCCAGATATGCCAAAAAACGCGCCGAACTCAAGGCCGCCGGCGACTATGACGCGCTGGACAAACTGCCTAAGAACGCCTCGCCCGTGCGCCTGCACAACCGCTGCAAACTCACGGGCAGACCGCGTGGATACATGCGTAAGTTTGGTGTTTCGCGCGTTACTTTCAGAGAAATGGCTTCCGATGGGAAGATTCCCGGAATCACCAAATCCAGTTGGTAAAACGTAAGGTTTTTTATTTCATTCGAAAAAAATTCTAACTACCTTTGCACTCCGTTTTTTAAAGACCGTGTAATATTATAAAGAAATGATAACAGATCCGATCGCAGATTATCTTACCCGCATCAGGAACGCCATCAAGGCCAACCACCGGATTGTGGAGGTGCCTGCTTCTAATATCAAAAAGGAAATCACCAAGGTGCTGCATGACCAGGGATATATCCAGAATTATAAATTTGACGAAACTGACAATCACCAGGGTTTGATCAAAATCGCGCTGAAGTATAATCCCAAAACCAAAACTTCGGCCATCATGCACCTTGAACGGATCAGCAAGCCCGGTCTGAGGAAGTATGTCCATACCGAAAAGCTGCCCAGGGTACTCAACGGTCTGGGCGTCGCTATTTTATCCACTTCCAAAGGCGTCATCACCGACAAACAGGCGCGGGAGATGCACATAGGCGGCGAAGTGTTGTGTTACGTATATTGATCGCTTATTAATTCAGAATATTATGTCCCGTATAGGTAAACTGCCCATTTCCATTCCCCAGGGTGTCAACGTCACTCAGGAGAGAAACACTGTGAAGGTAAAAGGCCCAAAAGGCGAACTGACCCAGACACTGGATAAAGACATAGAAGTAAGCCTGGAAGATAACCAGGTGGTACTGAAAAGACCCACCGACCAGAAAAGACACAAGGCGATGCACGGTCTGTACCGCTCCCTGATCTATAACATGATAGAAGGTGTCAACCAGGGATACAAAAAAGAACTCGAGCTGGTAGGCGTAGGATACAAGGCATCGGCGCAGCAAAATGTGCTGGAGCTAAGCCTGGGATATTCTCATACGATCTTCCTGGCTGTGCCGGCAGAACTCAAAGTCAGTGCCGAGCAGTCCAAAGGGAAGAACCCTATCATCACCCTGGAAGGCTATGACAAGCAACTCATCGGACAAGTGGCTGCCAAGATCAAGTCGCTGCGGCCGGTAGAGCCTTACAAAGGTAAAGGAATACGGTTCGTCGGGGAGGTCGTCAGACGCAAAGCGGGTAAAACGGCAAGTAAATAACCATTGATATGGCAGTTAGTAAGAAAATTAAAAGACGCTTGAGGATCAAGCATAACATTCGAAAGAAGATCAGCGGTACGACCGAGTGTCCGCGCCTTTCGGTGTATAAAAGTAATAAAGGCATCTACGCCCAGTTGATAGACGACACCAAAGGACATACCCTGGCACAAGCCTCTTCCTTCGACCTGGGAGAGAAAAGCTATGCCGACGTAGCCATGTCCAAAGAAGTAGGCAAAAAATTGGCCGAGCGCGCTACGGAACACGGCATCACCGAGGTGGTTTTTGACCGCAACGGGTACCTGTTTCATGGCAAACTCAAAGCGCTGGCAGAAGGCGCCCGTGAAGGAGGCCTTAAATTTTAATACATTATGGCACAAACAGATTCAAACGTAAGATCAGTCAAAGCAAGCGAAATTGACCTCAAAGAGAGAGTCGTGGCTATCAAGCGGGTAGCTAAGGTAGTAAAGGGCGGCAGACGCTTCAGCTTTGCCGCGATCGTCGTGGTAGGCAACAGCAATGGTGTGGTAGGATACGGGCTGGGCAAAGCCAATGAAGTGACCGACGCCATCACCAAAGGCGTAGACGACGCCAAGAAAAACCTGCTGAAAGTGCCTTTGAGAAAAGGTACCGTGCCGCATGAGTCTATCGGCAAGTTTGGCGGCGGCTTCGTGCTGGTCAAGCCGGCCGCGCCCGGTACGGGTGTGATCGCAGGCGGCGCCATGCGTGCCGTGCTGGAAAGCGCCGGTTATACCGACGTGCTGGCCAAGTCCAAAGGGTCTTCCAACCCACACAACGTGGTGAAGGCCACCTTTGATGCCCTGACGCATATGCGGGATGCTTTTGTGGTAGCCCGGCAGCGGGGTGTAGAGTTAGAAAAAGTCTTTAACGGATAAATGTATGGCTAAGATTAAGATCACACAAGTCAGAAGCACCATAGACCGGCCGAAAAGACAAAAAGCGACGATTCAGGCTTTGGGGCTGGGTAAGATCAACAGAAGCGTGGAGGTGGAAAATACGCCTCAGATCAACGGAATGGTTCGTAAAGTAGCTCATTTGGTAAGTGTAACAGAAATATAAGAATGGATTTAAGTACATTAAAACCGGCTAAAGGCTCCACCAAGACCAACAAGCGCAAAGGCAGAGGTGTAGGCTCCGGATTGGGAAAGACCGCCGGACGCGGGCACAAAGGAGCCCAGTCACGCTCCGGCTATAAGGTGAAAGCAGGCTTTGAAGGCGGGCAGATGCCCCTGCAGAGAAGGGTGCCTAAGTTTGGCTTTACCAGCCCCAACCGGGTAGCTTACAGCATCATCAACCTGGACAGGCTACAGCAATTGGCCGACCAGCTTGATAAAACCACGCTGATGCCCGAGGACTTTATCGCGCATGGGCTTGTCGGAAAGAAAGACAGGCTGAAAATATTAGGGCAGGGAGAACTTACCGGCAAAATAGAGGTGACAGCTCATGCGTTTTCAAAAACAGCAGCCAAAGCCATAGAAGAAGCAGGCGGAAAAGCGAACAAACTGTAGCGATATGAAAAAATTTATCACCACCATTCGTCACATCTTCGCCATCGAAGAACTCAGAACACGTTTGCTCAGTACGCTGGGCTTTCTGGTTATATTCAGGCTGGGCAGCTACGTTGTGTTGCCGGGCGTAGATACGGACATGTTAGATGCAGGTGGTGCCAGCGGCGGTATTCTGGGTTTGATGAACACCTTTCTGGGTGGAGCCTTCAGCCGGGCTTCCGTCTTTGGGTTGGGCATCATGCCTTATATCTCCGCTTCTATCGTCATCCAACTGCTGACCGTAGCCGTTCCTTACTTTCAGAAATTACAGAAAGAAGGAGACTCCGGGCGCAAAAAGATCAACCAGATCACGCGGGTACTGACCATCCTGGTCACCTTGGGGCAGGGCATTCCTTACCTGTCTTACGCCGTACCGGCCGAGGCGATCATGATAGACCGCACGTTCTTTACCATTTCAGCGATCACTGTCCTGACCTCGGGCACGATCTTCTGTATGTGGCTGGGCGAAAAGATCACCGAAAAAGGGATTGGCAATGGTATCTCCATGCTGATCATGATCGGTATTGTCTCGCGCTTTCCGGCAGCTATCGCCGAAGAAGCTGTCGCTAAAGGAAGCAGCGGTTTGCTATTATTTGTCATTGAAATTGTAGCCTTGTTCTTTGTGGTAATGGCTGCCGTGATGCTCACGCAGGCGATCCGCCGGATACCCGTGCAGTATGCCAAGCAGGTAGTAGGCAACAAAGTATATGGCGGGCAGCGGCAATACATTCCGCTTCGCGTAAACGCTTCCGGTGTCATGCCTATTATCTTTGCCCAGTCGCTGATGTTTTTACCGGGTTTGCTGGGTGGTTTCTGGGCCGATTCTAACGATATAGCCGCTAATGTGAGCCGTACGTTTGCTGATATTACCTCGTGGCAGTATAATTTGATGTTTGCCGTGCTGATCATTCTGTTCACCTTTTTCTATACCGCCATTACGATCAACTCCAACCAGATCTCCGATGATATGAAGCGCAACGGCGGGTTTATTCCCGGCATCAAGCCAGGTCGCCCCACCGGTGAATTTATAGATACGGTGTTGTCCAGGATCACCTTGCCAGGCTCTATCTTTCTGGCGCTGATCGCTATCATGCCTGCTATTGCAAGTCTGGCAGGGGTAACTACCGCTTTCTCTTATTTCTATGGCGGTACCTCGCTGCTGATCATGGTAGGCGTCATCCTGGATACGCTGCAACAGATTGAAAGCTATCTGCTGATGCGGCATTACGAGGGCATGATGAAGTCGGGCAGGGTCAAAGGAAGGTCACAAAATGCAGCAGTAGCATGATTTGTTTGAACTTTATTGTGTACATATGCCTTTTTTACTGGAACTAACGTGATGCTATGGCAAAACAATCCTCTATAGAACAAGATGGCACCATCTCCGAAGCATTGTCGAATGCAATGTTTAGGGTAGAACTGGAAAACGGGCACCAGGTGATCGCTCATATTTCCGGAAAAATGAGAATGAACTATATTAAAATTTTACCAGGCGATAAAGTCAAACTGGAAATGTCACCCTATGACCTTTCCAAAGGCAGGATCGTCTACAGATATAAATAATTATGAAAGTAAAAGCATCAGTCAAAAAACGTAGCGCGGACTGTAAACTTGTCCGCCGTAAAGGAAAACTTTACGTCATTAACAGGAAAAATCCAAAGTTTAAGCAAAGACAAGGATAATTATGGCTAGAATATCAGGAGTAGATATACCCGACCACAAAAGAGGAGAGATCGGTCTTACCTCTATCTATGGCGTCGGCAAAAGCTCAGCCCAGAAGATTCTGCAAAAGGCTGGCATCGACGTGGATAAGAAAGTAGGAGAGTGGGACGATGAAGAGTCCAACGCGATCCGCGCTATCATTGCCGATGAGTTTAAGGTAGAAGGAGTACTCAAGTCAGAAGTACAGCTCAGCATCAAGCGACTGTTAGACATTGGCTGCTACCGCGGGCTGCGGCACCGGAGAGGCTTGCCCGTGCGCGGACAGAAAACCAAGAACAACGCCCGTACCCGCAAAGGTAAGCGTAAGACAGTTGCTAACAAAAAGAAAGCAGTGAAGTAAGCCACAGGCTTTTCAGCCGCCTAACTTATTATATCATATACATGGCACAAAAGAGAAAAGATAAAGCAAAAAAGAGAGTCGTCAACGTAGAAAGCACGGGACAGGCGCATATCAAAGCTTCGTTCAACAATGTGATCATCTCCATCACCAACAACACCGGACAGGTCGTCTCCTGGGCGTCGGCTGGTAAGATGGGTTTCAAAGGCTCTAAGAAAAATACGCCTTATGCCGCCCAGACCGCCGCCGCCAACTGCGGACAAGCGGCTTATGACCTGGGGATGCGCAAGGTAGAAGTATTTATCAAAGGTCCTGGCGCGGGCAGAGAATCTGCCATCAGAACCCTGCAAAACATAGGTCTGGAAGTGACCATGATCCGGGACGTGACACCACTGCCGCATAACGGTTGCCGTCCGCCCAAAAGAAGAAGAGTATAATCAGCATTTTTATATCACAGATACATTATGGCAAGATACAGAGGCCCAAAAGCAAAGATCGCCCGTAGGTTTAATGATCCTATCTTTGGTCCGAGCAAAGCACTACAGAAAAAAAGCTATCCTCCTGGTCAGCACGGCAGAAGCCGCAAACGCAAACAGTCGGAATACGCTATACAGTTGGCTGCCAAACAAAAAGCCAAGTACACCTATGGCGTTTTGGAAAGACAGTTTGCCAACCTGTTTGAAAAAGCCAGCCGGGCACAGGGTATCACCGGCGAAGTGCTGCTCCAACTGCTGGAGTCGCGCCTGGATAATATCGTCTACCGGCTGGGCATTTCTCCCACCCGGCGCGGTGCCCGCCAACTGGTCGCGCACAAACACATTACGGTCAATGGCCATATCGTGAACGTGCCTTCTTTTACCGTAAAGCCCGGCGATATTGTCTCCGTGCGCGAAAAATCAAAGTCGCTGGAAACGATTACGGACAGCATCGCTTCGCATGACCCCAGAAAATACAGGTGGCTGGAGTGGGACAACAGCCAGATGAGCGGCAAGCTGACCAATGCACCTGCCCGCGACGAAATCCCTGAAAACCTTCAGGAGCAGCTCATTGTCGAATTGTACTCTAAGTAATAACGACTTCAGCGGAAGCTGTTTTTGTATTAACATTTTATTAAAATTTACACAACAGATATGTCTATATTAGCTTTTCAAATGCCTGAAAAGGTCGTCATGGACAAGGCAGACAATTTTCACGGCATGTTTACTTTTAAACCCCTGGAAAAATGCTATGGCGTTACCATCGGCAATGCCCTGAGAAGAATTCTTTTGTCCTCTCTGGAAGGGTATGCTATTACTGGTATCAAAATTCCCAGCGTATTGCATGAGTTTTCTACCGTAGAAGGTATCGTGGAAGATGTCTCCGAGATGGTCCTGAACCTGAAAATGGTGCGCTTTAAGAAAGTGACGGAAGATTTTGTGGATAACAAAATTGTCGTGCCTGTCAAAGGAAAAACCGTCCTGACCGGGTCAGACATACAAAAGAGCACTTCTTCTTTTGAAGTACTGAATCCCGACCATGTAATCTGTCACCTGGATGAATCCGTAGACCTTGAAATAGAACTTTATGTGGAAAAAGGAAGAGGCTATGTGCCGTCGGAAGAAAACAAGACAGGCGACCAGGCTTTCGGATACATTCCTATTGATGCTATCTTTACGCCCGTCAAAAATGTACGTTATAGCGTAGAAAATACCCGGGTAGAGCAGAAGACCGACTACGAACAGTTGATGGTCGATATTGAAACAGACGGGTCGGTACACCCCGAAGATGCCTTGAAAGGCGCTGCCAATATCCTGATCAAACATTTCATGCTGTTCTCTGACCAGAATATGATCCTGGAAGTGCCTCAGCAGGGCGAGCCGGAGGCAGTAGACGAGGAAATGCTGCACATGCGCAAGCTGCTGAAAACCCCGCTGAACGATCTGGACCTTTCCGTAAGAGCCTACAACTGCCTGAAAGCGGCTGATGTAAGAACGCTGGGAGACCTGGCGCAACTGGAAATCTCGGATATGATGAAGTTCAGAAATTTCGGTAAAAAATCCCTGGCAGAACTGGAAGAATTGATCCAGGACAAAAATTTGTCATTCGGAATGGATTTAGCCCGCTATAAATTAGACGAGGACTAAAGCATTCCAAAAAGAGATGCATAACAGATTATGAGACACGGAAAAAAATTCAACCACTTAGGACGCACCTCATCGCACCGGAAGGCTATGATGGGAAATATGGCGTCTTCGCTGATCCTACATAAAAGGATCACGACGACGCTTGCCAAAGCCAAAGCCCTGCGTAAATACGTAGAGCCTTTGATCACCAAGTCGAAAACAGATTCGACCCATTCGCGCAGGGTGGTGTTCTCTTATTTGCAGGACAAAACATCGGCGCAGGTGCTTTTCAACGAAGTGGCTACCAAAGTAGGCGACCGCCCCGGCGGCTATACGCGCATCATCAAGCTGGGCAACCGCCAGGGAGACGACGCGGAGATGTGCCTGATTGAACTGGTAGACTTTAACGAGATGTATACCACGGAAAAAGCCGCCAAACGCACCAGAAGAAGCCGCAGAGGCGGGAAAAAAGGCGACAGCGAAACAGATACTCGGCGGCGCT
>JBBSNI010000063.1:0-18974 GCA_038232695.1 Cytophagales bacterium | reverse complement strand
GCCCAGTTGATCATATCGTCGAGGGTAGCCACAATCACGCCGCCCTGTCCCAGGGGTTGGTCTGATGGTCTCATCGTTTTTATTGTTTTACTGTTTTGCGGCTTATATCCTGTTTTACCTGCTCGTACACTTCGTCAGGCACCGCCGACTGAAATACCGGATGGGCTGCCTGCGGCCGCACCCAGTCCAGATAACCTTTTGCCCAGGCATAGGCGAGTCCGAGTGCCAGGATCAACACGAAGATACCCATCTCCGCCAGGGCAAACCAGCCCCACAGGCCGCCTGTTTGGTCTATGAGGTCCTTTCTTCCGAAAACCGTAGCCCAGGGAAAGAGAAAGACCAGTTCTACATCAAACAGAATGAAGATCAGTCCTATGATATAAAAGCGCGGGTTGAACTGCCCCCAGGCTGTGCCGGTGGGGTCTTCTCCGCATTCGTACGTAGTAAGTTTTTCCGGGTTCGGCCGGTGCGGGCGGATGATCTTTGCCGTCAGCAAGGCAATCGTTACGAAAATGATAGCGCCTGTGATAAACAACAGGATAACGCCGAATTCGGATAGCTGGGTTTGTTGCATATGCCAAAGTAAACAATAAATGCAGTATCCTAAAAATCCAGCGGATCAAAATGCCGGAAGTGACCGTTCATGCGGATCCTTTCTTTGGTGCGCTCTACTTCTTTCAGGATAGGAATGGTTTTCTTCAGGTGTTGAATGATAAAAGCCTGGCGCTCGCTTTCTTTTGTTATCTGGATCAATGCATATTCATCTTCTACGGATAAGCCGACCTTATGCCCTATGTCAAAGGAAGTAATGTCTGAAGCGATCTCCACACTTTTCACCAGGTTGATGGTCTGGTAGAGTTCTTTGATCAGTGCTATCATTTCGGCGCGGCTGCTGCTTTCGTCGTCATAGATATTATCCAGAAAAAAGACTTCGCCGCCTGCATACAGCTTACCGCTGGCGGGGTTTTCAAAAGCCATCACCCTGAACACGCGGGTAGCACGGGTGCTGATGTCTATCTCACCGCTTTCGTAGGTCTTTACCAGATCTTCAATCTCTACCTCCGTACCATACTCCAGCCGCTCAATCCGGCCCTTTTCGTAGCAGGGGATACCAAAATTAGACGCAGATTCCAGGCTTTCGTTGATCAGTTGTTTGTAACGATCTTCAAAGATATGCAGGTTGATTTGTTCTCCCGGAAAGGCTACCAGCGATAAAGGGAATAAAGGCAGGTAATTTTCCATATTATATCAGGCATCATTGTTGACATGGTATAAACAGTACAGATTTTTCTGTGGTTTGTTTAAGGTTGATCGTTGGACCCCGGGCGAGTGGTTACGCCCGGGGTTTTTTTATGAAAAACACCCTAACAGCCGCTGCATATCATTTTCATTATTATAAAGATAAGGCGCTACCCGCACCGATGCGCCTCTCACAGACACGATGACCTTGTTATCATGCAGACGTTGCTGCAAAGCCTGCATGGGCCTATGAGCAGGCAGCCGTACGCCCCACAAATGGCTTCCCCGGCAGGTTTCTTCTACCCAAAACCCTTTTTGTGTCAAGGCTGTCAGGATACTTTCTGACAAAACATGGCAATACGCCTGTATGTTTTCTACGCCCCATTCGTTGACCGCTCGCAGGGCTTCCAGCATCATGGGCACCAGGATAAAGTTGCTGCGCTCACCCACCTCATACCGCAGCGCCTTGGGCTGGTACCGGTCCTGGTAGTTGACCAGCGCAGAGAAGTCTTCGCTGGCATGGCGGTTGATCCATCCCTCTTCCAGCGGCTCGCCTTCGTCAAAATATTCACCAAAGTACGCCAGTCCGATGCCGTACGGACCCAGTAGCCATTTGTAACCGGCGCAGACCAGCGCATCGGGTTGTATCTCTTCTACGCTAAAGGGCAATGCGCCTACGGATTGGGTGCCGTCGATGACCAGCAGCGCGCCCACTTCCCGCGTACGCTGCCGTATGGCGGGCAAGTCAAAGCGGGTACCGTCGGACCAGTGTGTATGAGGCAGGGCTACGAGGCGGGTACGGGCGTTGATGGCTTCCAGGATATGTTCGTTCCACCGCCTGCCCCGGCCGGCTGAGACTTCAGGAGCCGCTACCGTGATGAGTTGGGCACGAGCCGCAGCGGCTTTTTTGCGCCAGGGGTATACGTTGCTGGGAAACTGCTCTCCGGCTACAATGATATTATCGCCGGCAGAGAGCCGCAGGTTACCCGCTACCGTAGCCATTCCGTAAGAGACCGATGGTATGATCACAATGCGTTCCGGCTCCGGCGCATGAATGGTTTTGGCAAACGCCTGGCGCAGCAGGCTGGCTTCCCCGAAAAATTCCCGGTGGCCGATCTGGTAAGGCGTTCGCTTCAGTCGAAGCCCTGCAATACCGGCGGTTTCTACGCTTTTGAGCAACGGTGCCATGTAAGCGCAATTCAGGTAAGTAACATCGTCCGGCAGGTAAAATTGGGCTTTCTGGCAGGTAAGGAGCGGGGGCGTATAGGCAGGCATAAGCTGATTTTTTTGTTTAAAGATAACTATCCTGTCTGTATTCAAACAAAAATTTGCAGATGCCTGGTCAAAATATATTTTGTCATCATAAACTTATTCGACAAACAAGCTCCTGTCTTTAGGATACTTTGCAGCATATTTTAAAACCAATTCCTGTTGTGCTTTAGGCGCCAGGGTCAGCTTCCAGATGACGGTGCCTGTCTCCTCATTCCATTGCCCACCGTCCAGGGATACGTCCTCTATCTTGATGTCATCGGTGGTGGAAATGGGGATCTGATCTTTCAGCACCAGTTTGATCGCCTGGTTTTTATTGTTACGCGCTGTGATCTTCCAGCTTCGATATCCGGTTGGCACCGATAAACGGCTTCCTGTTATAGTCCTTGATCTTTTCTCTTTTGACAGAGACATTCTTATCTTTTCCCAGCGAGAGATGCAGGGTATCTTCCGCATATCTGACGTCCAGCAGCGACTTGCCCACGTACGTGCCTTCAAAAAACAGGTTGGCTTCTCCCTCCAGCAGGTTGTATTCGTCCCAACCGGTAATGCTGGCTACCAGAAAAGCATCCTGATCCAGCTTGGGGATGCTCTGGTACTCATAGTCAGCCGGGACGTCGTAAGCAGCCAGCCCTACCACGTAGTTTTCTCCATCGGAAGGAATGCTGTAGGGAATGGTCACGGCAAAAGATACGGTAGTCTGATTGATCATTGGCGTTGCAGGAACTATGTTGTCCTCGGTGGCTTTTCTCCTGTTTCTTCGTTCAGCGCCATAACCTGTCACCACTACTTCCTGTAAAGATCGTACATCCGCCTCTAAAGCTACATTCATCACCGCGCTGCTGACGGGAAGTTCTTGCGAGAGATACCCTATGGTAGAAAAGACCAGTGTAGTGGCTCCCATGGGGATGGACAGCGCGTATTTTCCATTGACATCCGTGACTGTGCCTACACTGGTTCCCTTCACCAGCACGTTCGTCCCTGGCAGCGTTTCACCTTCCGTACTGACTACCTGCCCTGATACCTGGCGGATGTTAGGGTTGGCAGGCGGCATATTCTGGTAGGTAGCCGGTATGCTGATACGACGATCAAAGCCCAGGTAATAGGTATTTAGTGCAGGAAGCACGTTGTTCTGGTTAGGATTGGCGTTAGAGAAAGTCAGTTTCACCTTGTTCCAGTTTTCTCCTGTATTTTGGTGGACATTGGCTTTGTACGTCAGGGCGATAGGGTTCTCAACATCCTTTACCCGCAGGTCGTAGGTAGGATACCAGCCGGCGTTGCCTGCCAGGTAAGACACTTCCAGCGGCAGCGATTGCGGACGCTCAGACGATACCGTCACGATGATGTTGCTTGCGTTGCGAGTTTGATTGCTGTTGAGTTCTTTCAACTGCCGGCGAAGCTGGGTGAGGGTTTGCTGATAATCTTTTGTGGCTTTCTGTATAGCCAACGCCTCTATTTTGATCGCTTTGAGCCGGTCGGCATAGTAGGCAGAGATGGCTTTCAGGTCAGGCAGGGTGTAGCCGGTCTGGCTGCCGCCGATGGAGCGATTTTCTTTCAGCACCTGCTCCTCTTCCTCTACGACCGCCAGCATGGCTTTCTGGTAATCGAGGCTATCCTGTACGGTCTCAATCCTTTTTTCCAGCCTCGACTTTTCAGGCTTTTGCAGAAAATCTATCTGATGGTTGACAGACAGGATAGTAATATCGCCGTCTGCTTTTACCTGGATACTTTGCGGGTCCAGGAAAGGAGACAGTGTCGGCAACACCAGGTAGTTGGTTCCTTTTGCCAAGGAAGCCCTGGCTTGCCGCGTGATCTGTGCCCCCTGCAAAAAGACCGTGACGGCACTTACCTCCGACCTGAGGGTAAGCGTGTCAGAAGACTGGCTCCACGAAGCGGAGGAGATCAGTAGCAAACAGAGCATCCAACAGGTTCGCATAGGCTTTTGCATCGTTTCAGGCAATCCGTTCACCGTTGCCCATGATCTGGTTTACCAGAGGCATAGCAGGTTCAAATTCATCTTTTGTAAAAATAACTTTTACTGTTAACAATTTACATCTTGTTAGAAAAAATTAACTGTTTTTACCTTCTGCAAGACATTGTACTGCCAGAAAGATACCAGACTACGGAATCGCAAAAGCTGCTTTTACCCCAAAAAAAACGGCAGCCATTACTGTAGCTACCGTTTCTTTATTTACAAAAAACCTTTCTCTATGGCGTTCTGCCGCGCCAGATCTCTACCCAGCCGGAAGAGGAACCCCCGCCGTTAGGCAACGTCAGACGGTAGAAGTAGATGCCGTCCGGGAAGTCGCCGCCGTCCCAGGCTTTTTCGTTGCTATAGTTATTTGACTTATACAGCACCCTTCCCAGGCGGTTGAGGATGACGATCTTCACGCCGTCTTCGTCGGTGCCCGCAGGCAGGTTGACGATCTGGAAGGTATCGTTCTTACCGTCGCCGTTAGGCGTGAAGATGTTCGGTACATACAAGCCATCGGTGTATTTGACTTCCACATTTTGCGTCAGCGTACACCCAAAACGGTCTCTGACCTGCACCACATAATTTCCTATGGCAAGCCCTGTGAAGGTATGCGCATACGGATCAATCAACGGGTTGTTATTGAAGACTTCTGTCCACTCCGTATCCACGTTTACGCCCGTGATCTTTACCTCGTAAGGCAAGCCGCCACCCCTGATCTTGTCCACCAGCACATCGCCCAGCGGCTGGTTGACCGATACTTTCACCTCTTCAGGCATGGTTGCCTCCAGACCGGTTAGCGGACCATCCACGACAAAGGTAGGCGAACGCTTGATGTAGATAGCGCCGCCGCAATTGGTTCGCTGCTGCTCTATCTGCACCTGGTATTCTCCTTTTTCCAGGTTGACAAACGTATGGGCAGAAGGCGCGATTGGGAACAACTTGGTCTGGTAAGGCTGGATTTGCTCTACCCGGTACAGTTTGATGGTCAGCGGATCGGCTCCCGCCACGATGTTGGTGATCTCTACCGTTCCTCCATCGCCAAAGCAGACCATATCCTCCGGAGCGTAGTCAAAGGTAATATCTACGGCACCGGTAGACGGAATAGCAACCGTGCTTACATTCGGACAGGTACCTGCCGCCCTGGACTGTACTACGATCCGGTAGGTCTGGCCGGTAGGCACATCTTCCAGTACCGTGTTGGTAGCATCAATGGCGATCACAGCCCTGCTTACCGTATCGGCTCCGGCGATGGCGTACACATCGTAAGGTACGGAAGCCGTGTCGGTGCTCAGCGCGATGGTCATAGCTACGATCTGCGGCGCATCGCAGGCAGGCAGCGTATAGTCAGGGGCTAAGATCGCCGGTATGTTTTTCCTGATCTTAAAGCTTCCCTGGCAGGAAGGGTTGCCGGAAGCATCCGTGACCAGGTACTCGTAATCGTCTATAGGCAATCCTTCAAAAGTGGTCGAGCCGGTCGCCGTTTGTGTCCTGTCCAGCGTACCCGACAGGCTGACCACCTCAAAGTTGTAGGAGATGGTTTCTCCGCCAATCACGGTAAAGGTGATGCTGCCCTCGCCGGTGTCGCAATCAGCGGCCGTGGCAATAGCTTTCACCGTTTTGTCGCCCAGGCGGCAGGTCCGCGCGGTGCCCGGCTCGCCAGGGATGGTGCTGCAATTGTTGGCAACACTTACGGAGGTCTGGTAGATCGGGTCTCCTAAGTCATTCTGAATGATAAGCTGATAATTGCCTGCTACCAATCCTGTAGGGTTCGTAGCACCGCTACCCCCGTAGTCCAGGTTATCGCCGGTGTCTTCATTTCTCCAGACATACACATAATCAATAGAACCACAATTGTTGGGTACATTCAGGGTAATAGCACCGTCTGCACCCTCGCAAGTCTCTGCTTTTGTGGTGAGGGTGATATTATTCTGAACGGTGATAGAACGCAGATAACTACGAACTACCTGGCAGCCAGGCTGGGCGTTCCTGTCCCTGATATATACCTTGTAATCGCCACCCAACAGTTCGTCAAAAGCCCAGACCAGTCCGGTATTGTTCGCGCCTGCCTGGAAACCTACCGTATCGGCAGGGTTGGTCAGGGAACGGTAGCCATATTCAAAACGGCTGGGCGCAGCGGTAGAGCTTGGCAGTAAGTTGATCAGCAACGCCCCGTCATTGTCGCCCAGGCAGTTGACATTTTCTGTGTTGATCACAAACCTTGCTTTGTCAAATCCGCAACCGCACTGCTCTTCGGGGCTGGTGGTCACCGTGGCGGCTCCGTCGGTGGTTGCCCCTGTGCCGCAGGCGTTGATGGCAGTGACGCGGTACTTGTAGGTAGTGGCTACATTCAGCACCGTGAACGTAGTATCGGTACCCCTTACGATCAAAGGTTCTATGGTCACAAAATCGTCTGCCGAAGCTTCTACGCGGTAGCTGGTGGCGTTGCTCACAGCATTCCAGCTTACGGCAAACCCGTTGCAGGAAGGCGCAGCCGCTACAGGCACGGAAGGCGCTACCGGCACATCGTCCGTCGTGGTGTTGCCCGACAGATACAAGCTTTCGCCGCAGGTGTTGACCGCTTTGATCCGATAGTAATAAACCGTACCCTGGGCCAATGCTGTGAAAGTAGTATCGATACCTGTTACTGTTAGCACAACCGGCGCATTATCAAATAAAGGAGATTGGTCTACCTCTACCGTATAAGTATCGGCACCTGCGACAGCATTCCATTGCAGGGTAAAGGCGTCACAGGTAGTTCCTGTTACCGCTACCGCCGTAGGTTCGGCAGGTTTATCTTCTGTGGTAAAGGTGCTTTCAGCGTAGGTAGTGTCGCAAGGATGCTGGGCAACGATGCGGAAATAATAAGTTGTACCCAGAGGCAATCCGCTAAAGGAAGCGTTATTGGTATTGACGATCTGCGAAGCGGCCGGGCTGCTGAAATCAGCATCGTTGTCTAACACTACTCTGTAAGTACTCACACCCGCCACCGCAGTCCAGCCAAGGACTACATCGTCACAGCCGGGCGTTGCTGTCAGGTTGGAAGGCGACTCGGTCAGACCTTGGGTGGTGGCAGATTCCGTGTTGGAAGGCTGCACGGCACCGCAAGCCGAATTGACACGCACCCGGTAATAATAGGTGGTGTTGGCATCCAATCCTGTCACGTCCAGGCTGTTGGTGCCTGCACTTACCATAACATCATCATAACCAGGCAACATACTGCCAGGGATAAAGGCTGCATCGGTGGACACATCCACCTGGTAGCTGGCACCCGGCACGAGCGACCAGTGGGCGGTAAAAGCCTCACAAACGACGCCGGAAGGCGACAGTACGGTGGTGACGGGTCCTGCCTCAGTCGTAACATTCACTACATTAGAGTTAGCCGTCGGGCCACAACCTTTCACAGCGCGGACACGGTACCAGTACGGTGTATTAGCATCCAGACCGGTAACAGGAAAATTGGTAGCAAAAACAGGTTCGTCATTATAAATAAGCGTTGTAAAGTTTTCGTCACTGGCCACATCCAGGCGGTATTCGGCTACGCCCTCGTCGCTCCAGCTTGCCTCAAAGGTGTTGCAGGTTACCGTCGTCAGGATAGGGGCATTGGCTGTAGGTCCGGCTTCCGGCGCAGGCTCTGTGATGGTGACTACCGGGGAGTTGCTCACACAATTGACGCCATCGGTCACTTCCAGGTAATAGCTTCCGGCAGTCAGTCCGCTGATGTCTTCTGTATTGAGCGTTGGTACAGCGTTTCCATCTTTATACCATTGATAGGTGTAGCCTGGCGTACCGCCGGATACGTCTACCTGGATCGTGCCGTCGCTGCCGCCGTAACAGCTTACATCTACTGATGCGGTCAGGGTGATAGCTATTGGCGCAGGTTCTGCAAAGCGGATGGTATCGCCTACGGAGCAGCCCCCGCCAATGTCCTCTAAGTGGATATAGTACAAGTCTGCAGGCAAGTCGGTCACCACATCGGTGATGTTGCTCATCCCTGCCCCAAAGTTGGTTTTTGTGGCTGAGTGGATTGTATCTGCATGGCTGTTGATATAGTAGATGTTGTAAGGGCCTGTTCCATTGAATTCCAGATTGATCTGTCCCAGGTCTCCGTTACAAGTCGCAGAAGAACCTGTAAGGTTAACGCTGATGTCATCACTTTTTACCACAAAGATGCCTACCGTATCGCAGCCCGCCTGGTCTGCAATTCTCACCGTGTAGACCCCACTGGGTACATTTGCACCATCCAGATCTTCATCTCCGGGCTGATCTACGGTTGCCGTAGCTGTTCCCCCCTCTCCATTGCTCCATAAGACATTGTATGGTCCAGTGCCTCCACTGAGGTTAAGCCACACAAAACCTGGCAGCGCAGGGGTGCTACACCTGGCATTCCCGTTGCCGTTGGTTTCTAAAGTAAAAGAGATAGGATCTGAGAAGACAACTTCTACTACATCGTTATCCACACAAGTGCCATTCGTCGTTTCCCATTCAAACTGGTAAGTACCTACCTGGTCTACCGTCACGGTCGCATCGGCAGCAGCCGTATTGCTGAAGGTAGCGGTGGCGGCAGGCGGCAGGGAAACTACACGCCATACGCCGGTGCCTACACCGGGAACCGTTGCCTGCAAGGGATACGTGAAGTGGCACGAGTTATCATCCGCTCCTGCATTGGCTACCGGCACTTCGTTAATGGTAATGTTAAAGGTGCTGCTACCCGGGCACGAGCCGCCTACTGCATAGGTAATGGTATGTGGACCGGCGGTACTGGCGGCCAGGTCTATCTTACCTGTCGTTGGGTCTTCAAACACCAGCCCGGGCGTAGCCGAGAACGTACCGCCTGGCGTAACGGGTGGGTTGTCAGGCGCAGGATTAGCATCGCTCTGGCAGAACCTATTGCCGGCATAGGTAAATGCTGTATTAGGCGATGCATTGATGGTGACGCTTGTGGTCACCTCTACCCAGCAGGTGCCCGGTGTCCGGTACGTAATGTCATAGGTACCGGGTATGCTGTTCGCCAAATCTATCCTTCCGGTTGTCTGAATAATGATCAGGTTAGGGTCAGGGCAGGTAAACATACCGCCTGGTGTGCCGGTCACAGTGGGCAAAGGATTCGCCTCATTCTGGCAGAAAGGACCGTTGTAGGAGAAGGAACTAATTAGCTGCTGTTCCAGAATTTCTACGGATACTTGATACGATACTGCCAGACAGGAACCCGAAGCGGCTATAAAGTTAGTCACCGTATAGTTGCCCGGCGTGCTGGCTGTCAGGTCAATAACCCCGGTCATAGCGTCTACCACCAATAGAGGATCATTAGACAAAAATGTGCCGAAACTAGCACCTGATCCGGCAACAGGACTTGGGTTGGCTTCGCTTTGGCAATAAGAAAGCTGGGCGTAGTTGAACGTAGCATCCGGCGCATTGGTGATAGTCACTTCTACCGACTCTACAGAGGTACAACCGCCGTTGATCAGGGTATAGTACACCCTGTAAGGTCCGCCTACCATACTGGCCGACAGGTTGATCTCTCCTGAAGCAGCATTTATCGACAGGCTGCCGGGTGCGTCGGTGCTGAATGTACCGCCCTGTGTCGTGATGCTGTTTGGAGAAGGATTGGCACCATCCGAGCAGAACGTTCCTGTCGCGTAGGCAAAGCTGGCATCCTGCCCGTTATGGTCAATCACCGCTGCGCCATTCATAGGTACTGTGCAACTGCCGTTGTTGGCTTGTATGGTCAATGTATCAGCATCGCCGAAGGTGCCATCCGGTAGGGTAAAGCTCAAAGCCGCTCCTGTACCTGCCTGATTGTCTACGGATATGCCATTGCGCAACACCTCGTAGGCAATGCCTGCTTCCGAACCGCTGAGGTTAACCGTAGCATCCTGTCCATTACATACTTCCAGGATGGCAGGCGTTACGTTGAACACCACAGGATCGCTGATGTTGATCTGGCTGCTGCCATTCATCATCTGCCGGCAGGTAGTCGCATCGTTGACTGCCCTAACGGAGAGTACATCGTTGTTGGCATAGCTGCCGTTGCTCAGTGTCAGGGTGATCGGGCTGCCTGTGCCTGCCTGTGTGATAGCCGTAGCCCCTCCGTTGCGCAGCAAGGTATAGGTCACCCCTGTCTGCGAACCATCCAAAGTAATAGCAGCATCCTGCCCGCTGCACAGCGTCAGGGTGGTGGCAGGCGCTACATTGTATGCTACAGGTAAAGCATTCACGTCGACGATAACTGTAGCCGTTGTAGTGCTGTTATCATCCATATCGGTGAGTGTGACTGTTAAGGTCGTGGTCGTTGTCAGGGTAGCTACCGGATTTCTTATATTCGGATCACTGAGCAAAGCGGCGTTGTCCCAACTATAGGTAAAGTTACCGCTACCACCTGTACCGGTGGCATTAAGCTGGGACGGCTCTCCGCTACACACTGTTCCGGGCGTAGCCGTAGCTGTGACGCTTATCGGACCGCCTGTGACCTGAACTTCTACGGTGGCAGTAGCCGTACAAAGTGTATTCTGGTCTGTTACGGTCAAGGTAAAAGTTTGCGTGGCAGTCAGATTTACTGTCTGCGGGTTCTGGATGTTAGGGTCTACCAGCAGGGCAGCCGGTTCCCAATGGTAGGTATAAGTTCCGCTTCCGGCAGACCCGGTTCCATTCAACATAGCTGGGTTACCCGTCACGACGGACTGGTTAGCACCTGCATCGGCGGTAAGCAGATTGCGGCGCACTGTTACCACATCCTGGGTGGCTGTACAGATGCCTGCATTGTCGGTGATCGTCCATTGGAACTCGTTGTCTCCGGCAGTCAGTCCGGTCACCGTCGTGTTAGGATCGTTGGCGTTGGCAAAAGTTCCTGTACCGCTGACGATGGTCCAGGTACCGGTTTCTCCGGCTGCCGGTGCATTGGCTGCCAGCGTAGACTCATCAGTACATGACTGTTGATCAGTGCCGGCAGCAGCTACGGTGATCTGCTTGCGGGTAATGGTCACGTCGCTGCTGCTGGGCGGACAGGTGCCGCTATTGTCGCTGATAGTCCATTGGAACACATTATCTCCCAACCCCAGACCGGTCACGGTGGTGTTAGGATCATTTACGTTGGCAAAGATTCCTGTTCCACTTGCTCTTGTCCATTCTCCGGTTTCTCCGGCTGTTACTGCGTTGGAAGACAGGGTGTAGTTATCAGCACATATGGTTTGGCTGGTACCTGCGTTGGAAACAGTAATGACAGATACCGTAACACTGGCTTTGTTGTTTAGCTCTGCTACCGGACAAGTGCCATTATCCACGGCAATGTTGAAATCCGTGTCAGCGGTAAGTACACCGGTAGGCAGGCTGATCTGTCCGCCTGTACCGATCACAGGAGTGCCTATGTTGCTGTCATCGGCATCATTGCGAAGCTGATAGCTGTGACCATTCTCACTGTTGTCTACCAAAATATTGATGCTGCTACCACTGCAAACAGTCGTATTAGGCGGGTTGACCGTCAGGGTGACATCCGGGTTGTTGACTACCTGTACGGTAGCCGTACCACTACCTGCCACGCTACAGCCGTTAGCATCCGTGACGTTGCCAATCAGATTGTAGATGGTGTTAGTCATTGGATTTACAGCAATTACGTCTCCGCTATTGTAGTTATTAATGACGCCAATGCCGTTGTTTAGCTCAATAGTATAAGGAGCCGTGCCGTCGGTGATAGCTATACTCAAGTTAGCAGGGCTGCCTGCACAAATCGTGGCATTGCCGGATAAAACGGCTGCCGTAGGAGAAAGATTGACATTGACGGTAACTTGCGCCGTTGTGGTGCTGTTATCATCCAGGTCGGTGAGCGTGACCTCAAAAGTTGTCGTCGTTGTCAGCGTAGCTACCGGATTTCTGATGTTTGGATCACTGAGCAAAGCGGCATTGTCCCAACTGTAGCTGAAGTTACCGCTGCCGCCTGTACCGGTGGCATTAAGCTGGGAAGGCTCTCCGCTACACACTGTTTCAGGATTGGCAGTAGCCGTGACGCTTATCGGACCGCCGGTGACCTGCACTTCTACGGTGGCAGTAGCCGTACAACGCGTAGTTTGGTCTTCTACGGTTAAAGTAAAAGTTTGTGTAGCCGTCAGATTTTGTGTCTGTGGGTTCTGGATGTTAGGGTCTACCAGCAGGGCAGCCGGTTCCCAATGGTAGGTATAAGTTCCGCTTCCGTCTGCGCCTGTTCCATTCAACATAGCTGGGTTACCCGTCACGACAGTGGTTGGCGTAGCCGTAGCACCGGCCGTCATCGCCGATACGTTGACCGTTGCTGTGGCAGTCAACTGAGCAGCCGGGCAGGTGCCGTTGCTGACCAGTACGTTGAAATCCGTGTTAGCCGTAAGGTTACCGGTAGGCAGATTGATCTGTCCGCCGGTGCCTGTCACGGGAGCGCCTATGTTGATGTTACCGGCATTGTTGCGAAGCTGGTAGCTGTAACCGTTCTCACTGTTGTTTACCAAAATGCCGGTGCCGGTGCCCGGACAAACCGTAGGCAAATCAGCATTCACCGGCAAGCCGGTATCAGGCGGATCTACCACTGTAACAGTAGCCAAGCCACTGCCTGTTACGCTACAGCCATTGGCATCGGTGATGTTGCTGATCAAATTATACGTGGTAGTGGTGGCTGGACTTACGGTAATGGCTGCACCGCTTGTATAGCCTGTAATAACGCCTACGCCATTATCAATCTCAAAGGTATAAGGGGCTGTGCCGCCTGTGATCGTTACGATAAGATCAGCGGGGCTGCCTGCACAGATCGTTGTATTGCCGGACAACACTGCCGAAGTAGGTGGAGGATTAACTGTAACCTCTGGCGTAGTAGCCATATCCACGGGCGGACAGGTGCCATTGTCTACGGTGATCTTAAAAGTGGTGGTGGCTGTAAGATTACCTGTGGGGAATATGAGTTGTCCACCAGTGCCTGTCTGGGCAGGGCCTACCGGGCTGTTATCCATCCGGCGAAGCTGGTAGCTGTAGCCGTTCTGGCTGTTGTCCAGACGTATGTTAGTAGGCTCTCCCTGGCAGAGTGCGGGATCATCTGCATTGATAGGCAAATTCACATCAGGGGCAGCAACAACTGTAACTGTAGCCGTACCATTGCCAGCAACGCTACAGCCATTGGCGTCGGTAATGTTGCTGATCAGATTATATGTGGTCGTCGCTGCCGGAGAGACCGCAATGGCATCGCCGCTGTTGTAGCCTGAAATGACGCCTACGCCATTGTCAATCTCAAACGTATAAGGAGCTGTACCGCCTGTGATATCTACCTTCAAATTAGCAGGGTTGCCTGCACAGATCGTGGCATCGCCGGATAATACTGCCGAAGTTGGCGGAGGATTAACCGTAACCGTTACCAGGGTACTCATTTCTACCGGCGGACATGTGCTGTTGTCTACCAGCACGTTGAAGGTAGTGGTAGCCGTAAGACTGCCTGTGGGCAGGATGATGTCTCCGCCTGTACCGGTTACAGCAGTGCCTACGTTGCTATCATCTGCATCGTTGCGAAGCTGGTAGCTGTAGCCGTTCTGGCTGTTTTCAACGATAATGTCAGCAGATTCTGTCTGGCAAATGTCCGGATCATCTGTTCTGACTATCAGGGTTACATCCGGGCTGTTGACTACCTGCACAATAGGAGTACCGCTACCTGCTACACTACACCCGTTGGCGTCGGTGACATCACCTGCGATAGTGTACGTAGTGGTAGCTGCTGGACTAACCGCAATCGCATCATTACTGTTGTAGCCCGTGATGTTGCTTCCATCGCTCAGCGTAAAGCTGTACGGAGCTGTGCCATTGGTAATATTAACAAATAAGTTTGCTGTATTGCCTGCACAAATGATGGCATCGCCGGACAATACGGCGGCTGTAGGTCCTTGGTTGACAACAATGGTGATAGAGGAAGTGGCAGTACACCCTTTGGAGTCGGTGACTTCGTAAGTAAGATTATACGTACCGAAAGCGGTAGCATTAAAAACAGGGTCTGCTACATTCATTGCCGATAAAGGACCGGTATCGCCTGTCCAGTTGTGAGCAGTATACGTGCCTGTGCCGCTGCCGGGGTTACCATTCAGGTTGATAGGTGTATTCGCACAGCTTATGGCCGGGTCGCGGGTGATGTTAGCCGTTGGGAAAACGCGGTTGTCATTTACTACGATGCCCGGCTGGTCTTTGATACAGCCGTTGCTATCCCGTACCCGGGCGGTGTAGGTGCCATGCACTATATTGCTAAATACAGGACTTGCCTGGTAGGTTGTGCCGCCATCTATGGAGTATTCAAATAGGTTGGTGCCTCCGGTTGCCATACCGTTCAGGTCAATTTGTCCGTCGTAAGGTGCTACGCAAGTCGTATTGGCAGTGGTGGTGATAGCGGCAGGGTTGATGGTCAACTCGGTAGCAGCGTTCACCACAATACCAAATGCGCCTTTGGAGAAACTTTCGCTATTTCCACTGCCACTGCAATTGCCCCCTACAATAACAATAGTATATCCTACGCCGTCTTTGTTGGGAGGAAGACCTGTAAAAGTGATTGTATTAGGCGCGGTGTAGCTCACACTGATGCTGGGCACTACATCCAGGCCGGCAGAAAAATTTGATTTATCATAAACCCATCCACCTTCGGAGCCGCCATCGAATAGATTATACTGGTAATCGCCGCCCACCGGGTTAAAATTGCCCAGGCTGGCATCATAGGTACCTCCGGCGTTGACAAAAGAGATCTGGATCGTTCCGTCGTTGGCATTATAGCATTGTTCGGCCGTCTCGACAATGGTATTCCTGCTGGCTATCTTGTTCGGGCAGGTTTGTCCCATCGCTTGGTTCGCGTTTGCCCAAGATATGCCTAAAATAAAGCTTCCTAATAGTAATAGCTTGATAGTAAACCTTTTCATCATTGTTGATTAAATGCTTTGATAGTGATACCCTCAGACGGTGCGCCATACTGCTGCTGACAACTTTTACTGGTCAGCACCAGAAAATAGTCCTGGCTGGGCGGCAGATTCTTAAAAGTGATGGTATTAGGCGGTGTAAATGAAAGGGTAATAGCCGGGTTCTCCTCAAACCCAGGGTCGAGCCGGGCAGGGTTATAGACAAAGCCACCCAACTCCTCATTCCACAGATGGTAGCTATACGCTCCGCTTTTCGGGTCAAGGTTTTCTGTGCCGGTAAAAGTGACTTGAAGTGTACCATCGTTGCTGCCAGCGCTTTGTTCGTGTGTCACCACAAAGCGGGGTTCGGCAGGACACTGCGCTCTGGACACTACAGGTGCCAGCATCAGCGCGGCGGTCAGGCTTAGCACCCAGAAAAGGGCGGCTTGGGTACGGATGGTTTTGAGTCGGTGGAACGTTTGTCTTATGTTCATATTCTGTATTGAATATTCTGTTTCTTTAAAATTCTGACTTCAAATTTCAAAAAAGGTACAAGGTGATATTTTCATAGTCTTTCGCAGGAAATACCTGTTTGAGCCTATCTGTTGCCTGAAAAAACGCCTTTATTAATTTTACTTTTTCTAATGCACGTTTGCACTTTACACCCTGTAGAATGCTTAATATGCTATAGGGATGCCCTATATTGATTAAATTTATTGTTTTTGATGAAGAAAGAAGGAGTCGGCTGGGAATGCACAATTCCAGCGGTGTAGTAAATGGAGGCAGAAAGAAAAAATTGGTAGGGAAGACGGAAAAACGGGGCTGATTGGTATGTTACAATACCTATTAGTAAATCGCCCTCAAACACAGAAACCGCCAGTGTTTAGAGTAAGGCACTTGGTAAAGAATGCAAATCTGACTTCCAGTTTCCTACTTCTGCTTCGCCAGATTTTCCAGCATATCGCGGGTCATTGCTTGCAGGTCATACTGCGGTTGCCAGCCCCAATCGTGGCGTGCCGGTTCATCGCTGATGCTGTCGGGCCAGCTATCGGCGATCTGCTGGCGGAAGTCAGGTGCATAACTGATGCTGAAATCAGGCATTTGGTGACGGATAGCCTTTGCTATTTCTCCCGGAGAAGCGCTGAAGCCTGCCACATTGTAGCTGGAGCGCACACGGATTTGTCCGGCGGGAGCTTGCATTAGTTTGAGCGTAGCGGCTACGGCGTCGGCCATGTACATCAACGGCAGGCGGGTGTGTTCCTGCAAAAAGCAGGTGTAGGCTTTGTCTTCCAAAGCTTTGTGGTAGATTTCTACGGCAAAATCAGTAGTGCCGCCGCCTGGCAGGGCTTTGTAGCCGACCAGTCCGGGATAGCGCAGGCTGCATACATCTACGCCGAACTTGCTGGCATAATACGCGCAGAGCCTTTCACCTGCCAGCTTGGTAATGCCGTACATGGTATTGGGCGAGGTGATGGTCTCCTGCGGCGTCTGGTCTTTGGGCGTGGTCGCGCCGAATACAGCAATAGAACTAGGCCAAAACACCCTTTTTATCTTGCCTTCTTTGGCCAGCTCGAGCACGTACAGCAAGCCGTCCATATTGACCTGCCAGGCCAGCATGGGGTTTTGCTCGCCCCGGGCAGATAAAAGGGCAGCCAGCAGGTATATTTCCTGAATATTATTTTGCCCTACGATCTGTTGCAGCTTCTCCCGGTCCAATACATTGAGCGTCTCAAACCGGTAGGGTAGATTTTGGGGTGTCTCCTGAACATCTGCGGCGATCACACTGTTGTTACCGTACGTTTCTGCCAGGGCAGCCGTCAGTTCAGTCCCTAATTGTCCGCTGGCGCCAATGACCAGTATGTTGTGGGTTGTTGTCATAGGATGGTTTGATAAAGGCTTACGTTTTTTATAAACGAATACACCTTCCTATTGCTATTGGTATGACATAAAAACTTGGCAAAAGTAGAAACTTTATGAACATTCATGTAAGCAAAAGTGGAGAATTATTTATGCGGAATTGATGTTGATTGGAAGCGGGAAGTCCGAAGACGGAAGTAGGAAGTCTTTTACTTTTAGCTTCACTCCCGAACCGGACTGCCGAGCGGTGGCAACCTGCCTTCCGGTAGGCAAGGCTCCCGGAGTGGCAACTCCCGGAGTGGCGCCACTTCCGTCTTCGGACTTCCGTCTACCAGCCTTTAACAAACATACCCCCATCCCCCATGTACGATAACGTCAGACCTACCCTTGAAAAAGAAATAGCCGGTATCAAAGAAGCCGGTCTGTATAAGCGCGAACGCATTATTACTACTCCGCAGGAAGCAGTCATCGAAACAACGACCGGCAAAGAGGTAATCAACTTCTGCGCTAACAACTACTTAGGACTTTCTTCGCACCCCAAAGTGATAGAAGCTGCTAAAGATACCATCGATACGCACGGGTACGGCATGTCGTCGGTGCGCTTCATCTGTGGTACGCAGGATATTCATAAAGAATTAGAGGAAAAACTATCTACATTTCTGGGGATGGAAGATACCATCCTGTATGCGGCTGCTTTTGATGCCAACGGCGGCGTGTTTGAACCCCTGCTTGGTGCGGAAGACGCCATCATCTCCGATGAACTTAACCACGCCTCTATCATCGATGGGGTGCGGCTTTGCAAAGCGCAACGCTTCCGCTACAAGCACAACGATATGCAAGACCTGGAAGCAAAGCTCAAAGAAGCTTCCCAGGCGCGCTACCGCCTTATCGTCACCGACGGTGTCTTCTCTATGGATGGTACCATTGCGCAACTGCACAAGATTTGCGACCTGGCAGAGCAGTATCAGGCGATGGTGATGTCGGACGAATGCCATGCGACAGGCTTTATGGGCAAGACCGGCCGGGGCGTACACGAATACCGCAATGTGATGGGGCGTGTAGACATCATCACCGGCACGCTGGGCAAAGCTTTGGGCGGCGCCTCCGGCGGCTTTACCAGCGCGCGCAAAGAGATCGTCGAACTGCTCCGCCAGCGTTCGCGTCCGTACCTGTTTTCCAACACACTAGCCCCATCTATCGTGGGTGCTTCCATTGCCGTGCTGGACATGCTCTCAGAAACTACCGAACTGCGCGACAAACTGGAGCGCAACACCCGGTACTTCCGGGAGAAGATAACCGAAGCCGGTTTCGACATCAAGCCGGGTGAGCATCCCATCGTGCCGATCATGCTCTATGAGGCTGCGCTGGCGCAACAGTTTGCCGAAAAGCTGCTGGAAAAAGGAATTTACGTCATCGGATTCTATTACCCTGTCGTGCCCAAAGGGCAAGCCCGTATCCGGGTGCAAATCTCCGCCGTCCACGAGCAGGCGCATCTTGACCAGGCAATCCAGGCTTTCAAGGAAGTAGGAGAGGAACTGAAAGTGCTAAAGAACTGAACCTGCGATTTAGAGCATGTTTAAACTTTACCCTTTGGGCTACAAATCGTCATTACAGGAGCCGCGCGGCGGACCGCCTGAGTTCGCCATTTTTTGTCTCCATAGCGCTGCTATGCAGCCAAAAAATGCCTTCCTCAGAACCCTGTACTGACAATTTTCGCCTTCAAAAGCAAAATTTAAACATGCTCTTAACAAATTACAGATCGT
>JBBSNI010000062.1:0-19108 GCA_038232695.1 Cytophagales bacterium | reverse complement strand
CGGTTTGACAGAAAAAATGCAATTATAAAAAGCTAAAAAATGTATAACTAATAGTTTCGTTTTATCCATTTCCTGTCCTAACCATGGGGTTCATCATACTACCCTGCATTATATCATGGAAGCCTGTGCAGAAAACGAGCTTCCGTTGGTGGTGTTAGACAGACCCAATCCCCTGGGATATTATGTAGACGGTCCGGTGCTGGATACAGCTTATCATTCCTTCATTGGAATGCACCCGGTCCCTATCGTGCATGGGATGACGATTGGAGAGTATGCCCGGATGATCAATGGCGAGGGTTGGCTGAAAGGAAGCATTCAGTGTAAGCTGGAAGTGGTTCCGGTCAAAAACTATACACATCATAATTTTTACAGGCTGCCGGTTGCGCCCTCTCCTAACTTACCGGATATGAAGTCTGTCTATCTTTATCCTTCTGTCTGTCTGTTTGAAGGGACGGAAGTCAGCGAAGGCAGGGGCACGCATCAGCCTTTTCAGCAGTTTGGTACCCCTGCTTATACACCTAAAATACACTCGTTTGTTCCTAAACCCATTCCCGGTATGAGTTCCGATCCCAAGTTTAAAGGACAGGTTTGTTATGGCTACAACCTAACTGAAAAACCGATGGAAGAACTGCAAAATATTCGCCGGATCAATCTGCAATATCTGCTGGAGTTTTACCGGAAGTCTCAAGATCAGCACAACTTCTTTCAGAAATCCTTTGATCTGTTGGCAGGCTCGGATCAGTTGAGGAAGCAAATCATAGCGGGTAAAACCGAAGATGAAATCCGGGCTGACTGGCAACCTGGATTAGAAGCATTCAAGGCTGTCAGAAAGAAGTATTTGTTATATACTGATGAATAGCAGATGCCAGCACCATTAGGAGCAAATAAAGCCTTACCCTTGCTTCTTTCTTTGCTATGTCTTAAATAGTGCTATGGATACTTTGCCCCCTCAAATTGCTTCCTCCTTATTATGGGAGTATGACTTGTCAGCTTTTGCCCGGCAACCCCAGCTTTGGCAGCACATGAAAGCTATCGTGATTCAGCGCATCATCGAGCGTGGCTGGCCACAGGACTGGAAAGAGATGCTACGCTATTACGGTTACGAAGAAGTACGGGAAACCATAAAAAACATTCCGCTTACCGAACCGCGTGACCGTCACTTTGTCTGCATTTTCTTCAACCTACAACCCGAGGAGCTATGGTCTACCGAGAAACGGTTAGCAATGCTACATTCCATCTAATTCAAAAACTATTAGCAAAGCCTTATCTACAAGATTTCTTTCTAGTAGGCGGTACAGCCTTGGCTTTACAGATAGGTCATCGCCAGTCCGTTGATATAGATTTGTTTTCGCAAAAATCTTTTGCAGGAGATACCCTACAGCAACAATTAGAACAGGATTTTTTATTTCAACTGGATTTCTTAGATCAAAATACTCTGAAAACAACAATCCAGAATGTTAAGACTGATTTTTTAACCCATGCTTACCCTATGGCGTATCCCTTCATTAATGAATCAGGGATCAGAATGGCTCATGCGGCTGATATAGGTGCTATGAAGCTAAACGCCATCATCAATAGTGGCGAACGGCTGAAAGATTTTGTAGATGTATATTTTTTGCTAGAAGTTATGCCGTTGCAGGACATCCTGAATGCTTTTGCCAAAAAATATCCACAAGGCAATCCCGTGCTGGCTATGAAAGCTTTGACATATTTGAAAGACATCCGCCTCGAGCCTATTCAATGGTTGCGTGAGCCTGTTTCTGTTGCCGAGTTGGAACAACGTCTGCGACAGGCTACCCAAAATCTAAGCCAGCAATGGACTTCCTGATCGTCCAACCCTGGAAAGCCGCCCGGAAGAACCCGGCGGATAGCTTACGGTATGAGTAAGCTCATATCAACAAGCAGTTATGATGAGAAGCTGATGTCAAAGTCAAAGAGTAGAGATATTACTTTGCCGTAGCCTAAGAACTGCTCTTCAAATGCTCCTTCTTTCAGGTCAAAACGATAGACAGCCTTATCTTCCGGATCAACAATGAAATATTCCCGGACGCCTGCTTTTTCATAGTGGCGAAACTTTTTGTTATAGTCGTAGAAAACCGTACCCTTAGAACTTACTTCAATGACTACATCCGGCGCTCCCTGGAACCCGTGGCTTTGCATCAGTGCAGCCCGCTCGCTGGCATACAGAAAAATATCCGGCTGGTACACATTTTCTTCGTCCAGATGAACATCCATCGGGGCAATCATCACATGAAATTGACCTCCCTGTTTGATGAGTGTTTTTAATTGAAAGGCAATTTCCATTAGAATTTCCTGATGTTTTTTGGTAGGACTAGGCATATCTATCATTTTTCCCTCGATAAGTTGATACTTTGCGCCTTCCGGAAGCTGGTTGTATTCTTCTACTGTGGCTTTGTGTTGGATGGAAGTGGCTTTCATAGATGGTTGCTTTTATCTAATGATACGGAAAATAATGGATAGAAGATAGCAATCGTTTAAAAGTTGCTCATACGCAGATTATGGCGCTATACGCTCCGCTGCTGCCTACCAGCCGATCCCATAATCCTCCCCATAATTGCTCGAGCCGCCCCAGAAGCTGCCATGCGCCCAGTCGAAATAGATGGCGTTGATAGGACCGGATGTCCGTGGCTGAAAATCTATCGTATAGCCTTTTTCTTTTAACTCCTGACGCGTCCATAGCTGCGTACTTTCATGCAGGGTGATCGCGCCCGGTTTGATTTCGTGAGCGCCAAAGGAAGAGCGCATCTGGTAGCTGTTGAAGTTGGCCGCTTCTACGGCTTCCTGTACATTCATGCCAAATTCTACCACATTCAGAAAACACTGCAAGAGGTTCTGATCTTGCGTGTCGCCACCTTGCACGGCAAACGACAGAAAAGGCTTACCGTCTTTCAGGGCCAGGCTGGGCGTAAGCGTCACCCGGGGGCGTTTGCCTGGTTCCAGTACATTATAAGGTCCTTCGCTGGCATCCAGCACGAAGCTCTGCATTCGCTGGCTCATGCCTACACCGGTGCGCCCGGCAATACAGCCCGGCACCCATCCCCCGCTGGGCGTCACCGACACGACCCACCCTTCTGCATCGGCAGCCTGTACGGAGGTAGTCCCTGCCATAAACGATTCCAGAAACGGATCGTCCAGCACAGGCTCAGCCGGACGCTCCAATCCGGCGGTCTGGTTCCAACCTTTGAGCAAATCCGCAAAAGGGTTCTCTCCGTCCTGGAACTTGTAAGGATTGCCAGGCATAGCCTCTTCGTCGTTGCGGTCGGGTTGGATGAGCTTAGCTCTTTCTTTGGCGTATTCTTTGGAAAGCAGGCCTGCCATCGGTTCTTCCGGGGCAAAGTAAGGATCGCCATAGTAGAAGTCGCGGTCGGCAAACGCCAGGTTCATTGCCTGATAGACAGTATGAATATAACGGGAAGCGTTGTAGCCCATGCTTTTCAGGTCAAAGTTTTCCAGGATGTTGAGCGTTTGCAGCAGGGCAGGTCCTTGTGTCCATTGGGAGAGTTTGTATACTTCAATGCCTTTATAAGTCGTTTTCATAGGTTCTTCCTCATACACTTTCCAGTTGGCTAAGTCTTCCATCGTAAAAAGTCCACCCTGCTCCTGGCATCCGCGTACGATTTCTTCAGCAATATCACCTTTGTAAAAGCGGTCGTAAGCAGCATAGATCGCTTCTTTCCGGCTTTTGCCTTGCTGCAATGCCTGCTGTTCGGCTTCTACCAGTTTGGTGAGCGTGGCGAGCAGCTCTGCCTGGCGGAAGATCTCGCCGGCTTCCGGAGCTTCCCGCTCCTCGCCTGCGTGCGTCAGAAACACTTCTTTGGAATAAGGCCATTTTTTGATTTCCTCCTTGCTTCTTTCAATAGCATTCGCCGTTTGTGCTTCAATGGGATAGCCTTCGGCTAATTGCATGGCAGGCGCCAGTACTTCTTTCAGGCTCATCTTACCATATTCGGCCAGCATGGTAAAAATGCCCCCGGGCGTACCCGGTGTAACGGCAGCTAACGGTCCATATTCCGGCGGATAGTCCATGCCTTTGCCTTTGTAAAATTCGGGCGTAGCCCCGGTCGGAGCCACACCCAGGGCGTTGATACCGATTACTTTTTTGGTATGCGGGTTATAGATCAGCGTCTGCGTTTCTCCTCCCCAGCTTAGCACATCCCACATGGTGCAGGTAGCGGCGATCATGGCGCAGGCGGCATCCACGGCGTTGCCGCCCTGTTGGAAGATATTGGCACCCGCCGTAGCAGCCAGCGGCTTGCCGGTGATGGCCATCCAGTGCCTGCCATGCAGCACCGGTTTCTGTGTCGTTTGCGCCTGAAGCGAAAAGAGGGTGAGGCAGCACAGTGCCAGACAGGTTGGTATGATTCTTTTGTACATAGTAGATTGCTTTGTAGTGTTTAACTGTACAATGTAATGCGTTTTGCTGCAAAATAGAAATTATACACTACCTTTGATCTTGAAGATAGCTGTTATGATTGTAGAATACATAAAAGCCACTATGAAGAAAGCCCGGTACGAGATACTGGAAGATCAAACTTTTTATGGCGAAATCTCCGGCTTCAAAGGTGTTTATGCCAACGAGTCCACGCTGGAAGGTTGCAGAGATGAACTTGCTTCTGTACTGGAAGACTGGATACTGTTTAGTCTTACCCGGCAACTACCCTTGCCTGTCGTAGATGGTATCAGGCTGGAAGTGAAAAGAGTAGCCTGATGCTCGCCTTTGGTCCGGTCAAGAGGAAAGACTTCATCCGGTATCTGAGAAAGCTTGGGTTTGAAGGACCTTTCTCGGGTGGTAGACACCAGTTTATGCTGAAAGATAAGCTCCGCCTTACCCTGCCTAATCCTCATCAGCAGGAAATATCTCAAAAGATACCTGGGAACGTTTATAACCTCATGACCTGTTTTTTTGTCCTTTTACTGATTGCCTTACTCTCCGTCAGTGGGTAAACCATCAAAGCCGCCTGGCAGCATCCGGTGGATAGTCTTAGGTATGAGTAGGCATCCTATAGCAACATTTCTATCTGTAATTATGAATCATACTGCAACCTGCTTATCTACAGGAAATTGAGAAGTTGATTAGAGAAAATTAGTTTCAAAACATTTAGGATTTACTCAATTGAGATTAATCACCAGCCCCCGGCCGGAGAAAGAAAGCCGGTTGTTTTCTATCATCTGACCTGCCCGTTTGACATGAGACCAGGCTGAGATATTCAAGATCAAGCTGGCAATGCTGGCACTGCCTACCAGCAAAGGTCCCGCAGCCCCGTTAGCATCGGTTGATGTGATTACAGTGCCTATAACAGTACCTCCTATGCCTATAGCTATTCCTAAAAATTGCCGGTTGGCTGCTTTCCGCAGTTCTGCTCCAGAGGTAAAAGTATTGGTCTGCTGATAGTTTTCGGTGTAGTACACATCTCTTGCTTCCTTTTTCTTGTTTTCTCCCTGGCTTTGCGCAAAGGAAAACATAGGTAATACAAATAACGCTAAGATGAATAACAGCTTCATGTAAATCATTTTTTATGTTGAAAAACGCAAATATATTCTCCTCGCCCATACGCTATCTTAGGGTGTAATATCTTTACGTTTATTCGTGTTTTCTACCCAACAGCCATCGTATGGTTTTGTGGAGCAGTTTGTCAAAAAACGGTTGCATGAAGTAAAACTAAAACCTTTTATATGAAAAGGAGGTGTAATTTGCACCAACGCAGCACCTTTTTGCACCAAGCGAGGTGCTCCGAACACCATCAGCCTGCATTTTTACTGCACCAGCGCTGCTATGTACCTTTCTGCTCAGTCTTCGCCAAATTCCCGGTAGGCAAAACGGTTCTTAGGGCTTTCTACCCGGTATACGACCGCACGGGTCACCTCCGGATGTTCGTCCAGATAGCTGTCTACGATCTCTGCTATTTCATCTTCTATGTTGTCAGTCAACTTTTTGCTGTTTAGATAAAAAGCATCGGTCATTTCCCGGTCATTAAAAAACTCTATGGTGTTGTAAGGAAAATCTTGACCGCCAAAAGGCTCTGAGGATAAAAAATCTTGGTAGTGCATCTTGTTTGTAGGTTTGGTTTTACAATGATAAATGATAATGGTAATAAAACACGTTAGTGCTTACTATGTTCGGCTGCTGCTCATAATGCAGAAGTTATCATAACTTAACAAAACTCCGTAGCTTTAAAAAGACCAGAGGTCTTTGAATAAATCACACGAGCCAAGAGGCTCGCGCGAACGTATTAATTTTTTTAGTTCGCGCGAGCGTCCACGCTCGTGTGGTTTATTATAAGGCTGGGCCGCATAGGCTTCCAGCCGTTCCGCCAGATGAGAAGCTCCCAAAAGATAGATTTATCGAGAAGCGCGACAGGCATCTCCCTATGGTATTCCTGAAATTTTTTGATAGATTGCCGGGACGAACACGCCAGTTTATGACCTGCAAAAGTATCCTGTTTCTCTGCTTATTTTTTTCTCTCCTCCACTACCCCCTTCAGGCACAAGACGCCGGAGACATTCGCATCTCCGGTACGTATCAGCATACCCCGCTGGCAGGTTTCATACAGCAGGTAGAAGCCCGCTACCCGGTGCGCTTCTTCTTCCGGGAAGAATGGATGCAGCCCGTCAGGGTCAGCGGAAAGTTCGACAGCCGGCCGCTGCGGGAGGTGTTGCAAAAGATTTTTCAGGATACTGACCTTTCTTTTATCGTCTATCGGCAGCACCAGGTGGTGTTGATGAAAAGCCCGGCAGCCGTCAGCGCCGCCCTCAACGCCCAGCGTTCAAACGAAAAGTTTATCGTCATCGGCGATTCCCTGCGCATGAGCGCCCAACCTGCGGAGCTTTCCGGCTATGTCCGCGATGCAGGCAGCGGTGAAGGACTCGTAGGGGCAAGCCTCTACGTAGAAGAGACGCAGCAGGGTGCCGCTACCAACGCCAGCGGGTACTATACGCTCTCGCTGCCTGCGGGCAACTATCACCTGCGCATACAGTCCGTAGGCTTTGAAGAAGAAGAACGCAGCATCAGGGTCTTGTCTAATGGCAGCCTGTCGCTGGATATGTTTGAGCGTACTTCCCGGTTGGAAGAGATCGTCATCACCGACCGGGCAGAAGATGCCAACGTCTCGGGAGCGCAGATGAGCGCCACACGCCTGGACATTCAGAAGGTAAAAAAGCTGCCCGCCTTCCTGGGCGAGGTAGACCTGATCAACTCCATAGAAATGCTGCCCGGTGTGAGCGTAGCGGGCGAAGGCGCGGCAGGCTTCAACGTGCGGGGCGGCGACGTAGGGCAGAACCTGGTGCTGCTGGACGGTATTCCCATTTTTAACCCGTCCCACCTTTTCGGGTTTTTCTCTGCCTTCAACGCTGATATGCTACAGGAAGCGACGCTATACAAAGGCGGCATCCCTGCCCAGTACGGCGGCAGGATCGCTTCGGTGCTGGACGTCAAACTCAAAGAAGCCAACCTGAGAAAGGTGGAGGGCAGCGGCGGCGTCGGGCTGGTCTCCAGCCGTCTGTCGGTGGAAGTGCCCCTGGCCAAAGACAAAAGCTCGCTGCTCATCGGCGGGCGCACCACCTATTCCGACTGGATACTGAACCGCCTGCGTGACCTTCAGCTACGTCAGAGCAAAGCTTACTTTTATGATGCCAACGCGAGGTTCAACTACCGTTTCAACGAAAAGCATAAGCTGTCGGTCTCTTCTTACCTGAGCCGCGACTACTTCCTGTATGCCGGGGAAAACGCTTACGGCTACGGCAACCGGGGCGTGTCGGCGCAGTGGAACTTTCTGATCTCCCCCCGCTGGTTTTCCTCCCTCCAGGCAACCTACTCCGGCTTCGACTACGACGTGACCGACGATCAGGATACGGTTTCTGCTTCCAGGCTAAGCTCCGGCTTTACTATCGCGCAGGTGCGCCTGGGGGTCTCTTACGTACCTTCCGAACGCCACCAGTGGGAGGGTGGGGTGGAGGCCAGCGGCTACCGTTTTGCGCCGGGCAGCCTGGAGCCTTTGAACGAAAACTCCTTGCTCCTGCCCGAAACCTTAGAACGGGAGCAGTCGGCAGAAGTGGCAGCGTATCTCAACGATGTGTTTACCCTCAGCCGGAAGCTGACGCTCAACTACGGGCTGCGCTATTCCTGGTATGCCAATTTGGGACCCGGTCAGGTATACCAATACCAGGAAGGCTTGCCGCAAAGCAGTGCTACCGTGACAGACACCGTATCGTATGCTGCTGGCGAGCCCATCGCTACGTACCAGGGGGCGGAGCCCAGGGTGTCGCTCCGCTACGGCATCAACGGGCGCACCAGTGTCAAGGTCAGCTACAACCGTATGCGGCAAAATATGCACCTGATCTCTAACACTACGGCCATTACCCCGACTGACATCTGGAAGCTGAGCGACCGCTACATCCGCCCCCAGATCGGCGACCAGGTAGCGTTGGGCTATTTCAGAAATTCTTTGGGCAATGCCATAGAAAGCTCTATAGAGGTCTATTATAAAAAAGTAGACAACCTGGTAGAATATAAAAACGGGGCGCAACTGCTGATGAACGATCAATTGGAAGCCGACCTGCTCAGCGGCACGGGGCGCGCCTACGGCATAGAGTTGTTCATTGCCAAAAACATCGGACGCCTGACCGGCTGGCTGGCCTATACCTATGCGCGCTCGCTGCGCCGGGTAGAAAGCCCCTACCGCGAAGAGCGCATCAACGCCGGTACGTTTTATCCCTCTAACTTCGACAAGCCCCACGACCTGACGCTGGTGGGCAACTACCAGCTTACCCGCCGGGTGCGGTTTGGTGCCAACTTTACCTACAGCAGCGGACGCCCGATCACGTTGCCCGAAGGCAGCTATCGCCTGGGTGCGATCACGGTAGCCAACTTTTCGGAAAGAAACCAGTACCGCATTCCGCCTTACCACCGCCTGGACATTTCCTTCTCGGTAGATGGCAACCTGAAAAGAAAGAAAGCCTGGGACAATAGCTGGACTTTTTCTTTGTACAACCTGTACGGAAGAAAGAACCCTTACTCCGTCTTTTTCGTCAACGACCAGATCGGCAGGCTCACCGCCTATAAGCTGGCGATCCTGGGGCGACCTTTTCCTTCTGTGACGTATAACTTTAAGTTTTGAATGGTAACAATGGTAAGAAAATACGGCTCTCTTCTCATCTTCTTTTTGCTATCTGCCTGCATTGATCCTTTCGAGTTGGGACAAGAGCTACAGGGCGACAGCCTGCTGGTCGTGGACGGAAAGATCACCAACCAGGAAGGTCCTTACCAAATCGCTCTACGGTATTCTTCTGCCACGCTGGATGGCTTTGAAAGTACTGCCGTAGCCGGTGCGCAGGTAACCATCACCAGCCAGGAAGGGCAGCAGATCATCCTGACAGAAGCAGAGACGGGTGTGTATTACTCGGACGCTGCGGCTATCCGGGGGCAGGCAGGTAATACTTACCAGCTACACATCACCCTGCCGGATGGCAAACGCTACGCTTCCGAGCCGGAAACCATGCCGCCGGTGACGGAGATTGACAGTATCTATGCTGTGGTGGAAAGAAGAACTGCGCTGTCAACGCTCAACACCTTAATAGACCGATGGGGATTGGAAATATATGTCAACAGCGGCAGCAACGGTACCATGCCCGGATTTTACCGTTGGGAGTGGGAAGATACCTATCAGATCGCTCCCGCACTGACGCTGGAACCTAGTAGCCTTCCTGGTGCCTGCTGGCTCTCCAGCCGTGGGCTGCGCGACATTAACATTGCCTCTACGCAGAGCCTGGCCAGAGATGTAGTAGAAAAGCAGCCCATCACCTTTGTCTCTAAAAGGGGGTTGAAACTGCAAGTGCGTTACAGTATTTTGGTTAGGCAATACAGCCTGAGCAGCGGCGCTTATACCTATTGGAGCAGGATCAAAGAACAGATAGAAGGGGCTGGCTCCGTGTTTGACCCGCCGCCCGCGCAAATCGCCGGCAATATCTATAATGTAGACGACCCAAACGAAGTAGTGTTGGGCTACTTTCAGGCATCATCGGTCGCAGAGCGAAGGTTCTTCATCCGGAGAACTGAGGTGCCCACGCAGCCGGGCGGTCCTGTGAACGCTTTTCCTGAATGCCAGGGAGTCGGTGCTGAACCTTCACCTTACTGTTATGATTGCAGTTTGGTGAATGAGGCTACGACTGAAAGGCCTTCTTTTTGGTAAGAGCTGAGGGATTGAGGGACTGAAGGATTGAATGAGGGAAATGTTATTGTTAGCTTTCCTTGAGCATTGAGTGCGCCCAGCGCCCGGTTGTGTGTTTGAAATATTCAACACTCAATACTCAATATTCAATGTTCAAGTAAAAAATAGTGAAGAGATCATGTAGCGTTATGATAAAATGTATGCGTAATGTACTTTTATGGATGATGGGTTGGGTAGGGGTGGTAAGTGTTGGTTTGTCTGGTGTTCCGCCTGTGCCGGGGGAACGTCTATATTTGCATTTGGCGGAAGAGGTGTGGGTTTCGGGGCAGCCGGTATGGTTCAGGGCGTACCTGCATACTGACAGTGCCGCGCAGCCGGCGAGCCAGGTGATCTATGTGTCGCTCAGGAACGCTCAGGAGCAGGTGGTAAGTCTTAACCTCAAAGTTGCTCAGGGAACAGCGCAGGGCAATTTCATGCTGCCAGACACCTTGTCATCGGGCTGGTACCAGCTTACGGCTTATACCCAGTGGATGCGTAACTTCCCGGCAGACCACTACTTTCAGCAAAATATATTTGTCTTCAATCCCTTGGAGGCTACCGAGGTGGAGAAGATCGCAGGTCAGCAGGTTGCCTCTGTGGCTGCAAAGATAGTCCAATCCAGCCAACCGTCTGAGCTTGGCGTAAGCCTGCGTCTACCGAAACAAACCTTTGCGCCACGGGAAAAGGTGGAGCTACAGCTTCGTCTGCCGGTGGAGCAGGATGCAGCTTCCCCGGTGCGGGCATCCGTATCGGTACGAAAAGTAAATCCCCTGATGGCAGGTGTTGTAAGTCCAACTGGACAGACGAGTAGACAGCCTGCGCCGCAAAGCCTCCGGTACGCTAAGGAAACAGAAGGAATGGTGCTGAGCGGCACGGTCACCGACAGACAGGGACATCCGCTGGCAGATAGTTATGTGCTGTTTTCTATACCCGGTACAAGCCCCAGGTTTGACTACAACCAGACCGATGCCCGGGGGCGTTTTTATTTTCCCATAGAAAACATCTATGGTACCCAGGAGATGATACTGCAAGTGCCGGGCAATGTCAAAGGTTACCGCATCGTGCTGGACGAAAAGTTTGCACCGCCTGCCGGAAGTCAACGCGCACCCGCTCCTGCATTGCCGCCTGACAAGCTGAAGCCGTGGGCAGAAGCCAGCAGGAAGCGTACCGAAATCCGTCAGCTTTACAGCCTGTATAACGAGGATACGATAGCAGAAACCGGGCGTAAGAAAGATAGCTTTAAGTTTTACGGCGCAGCCAACTTTACCCGCCAGTTGGACGAGTACATCAGCCTGCCTACCTTTGTGGAAGTGTGCCGCGAACTGCTGCCCGGCATCAGGCTCCGGGCAGAAGACAAGGGCCACGATCTGGATGTCTTTGACATCAGAACCCGCCGGTTTCTGGAAGGCGAGCCTACCCTGCTCATCGACGGGGTGCCGGTGTATGACGTAGACAAGCTGGTGGCCATGCCGCCGGATACCATTGACAGGATAGAAACCGTCAACCGCCGCACGTATTATGGGGAATATGCGCTGGACGGTACGGTGGCTGTGTATACCAAAAGCGGACAAGAGTACCTCAACTTCCTGCCGGATGAAGTGCTGCGCCAGGATTACACCTTTTTGGCGCTTTCCCAATCATTCGCAGCCGTGTACCCGCAAGCCCAACAACCTGCCAGCCCCCGCACGCCCGACTTCAGAACCTTGCTCTACTGGGAGCCCAACGTGAAGGTAGACGAACAAGGGCAGGCTGCGCTGGAATTCTACAACGCCGACGAGACCGGTACCTTTGAGGTGGTGCTACAGGGCATGACCACCGGCGGCAGGATGTTTTCTCATAGCGTAACGTATGAAGTAGCCTACGCCTTTCATTAATTTCATTCAGAAAAGTGTATCTTTTTCAGCTTTTTGCATTAAGGGAACAAGCGATTTAAGCTGTACCTATGTCCCGCTATGTTTCTACCGAAAAAGCACCGAAGGGTGGAGTTTGTCTTGCTGTAGAGACAAATCATGTTTTTACTTTGGCATTCCTGCATTGTATTGCGTATTTTTGGTCGTATCACTAAATCTGACTGTTATGTCCGTTTCTTTAACCCGCCACTTGGTAGAGACAAACGACTACCACCGTATGATAGAAGCAGGTATCCTAACCGAACAAGACCGGGTAGAATTGATTCATGGAGAAATTATACAAATGAGCCCTATAGGAAAAATACATGCCGCTATCGTTGATCGCATCAATAGTGTTCTTAACAGTGTGTTAGGACAAAGAGCTATTGTACGAGTTCAGAGCCCCATCTCTCTATACCCAATCACAGCGAGCCGGAGCCTGACATTGCTTTGCTGCGCCCTCGTGCTGACTTCTATGCCGCAGGTCACCCGGAGCCTGTCGATGTGCTGTTGCTGGTAGAAGTAGCGGACACTTCCTGGGAATACGACTACCAGGTTAAGCGTCCGCTGTATGCTTCGGCAGGCATCCCGGAGCTTTGGCTGGTCAACCTGCCCAGGCATGAGATAGAAGTCCATCGCACCCCGGCTACCGATACGTACAAAAGCGTCAGCATCCTGGGATCCGGGGATGAGGTTCCTCTGCCGGGGTTTTCGCTACATCTTTCTGTAGACAATCTGTTAGGTACACCTGTTGCATAAAGAAAGAGTGTATCTTTTGTTGTTTTTTATTAATTTTATAGCCTTATCTTCAAAACTTTCAAATAGATGCAACCTCATGTCCTGACATATAGAATTATTTTAAATTATTTTTGCCCGCTACACAATAAAATCAGTCTAGACTTATAATGCAGCCTAATATAGATACGTTGGTATAAATATAAATGGTGGTTCCAACTTTTTTGAATATTGTGTGTCTTTCTGGTAAAAGCTTTTTAATTTATTCTATGAAAACGACTTGTCTTCTCTCCCTGGTAGCTGTACTGCTCTTTTCCTGCGAAAGCGAGCCCGACGAAGCTGTCAATACCCTTGGCAGCGACATTAACTTCAGCCTGGCAGAATACTTAGAGCCCGGGCAGCAAACCCTGACCTTCAAGTTTCTGACCTCCCAGGATTATCCCTGCATCAACTACCGCATCGCCCACCAGGTATACAAGGCAGCGCAGTCTATCCACATAGAACTGACAGGTATCGAGAAAGCTGATGTCTGCCTGGATGCCATCGGGCCGGCTACCGCCTTTGTTGATGTAGGCAGCCTGGCAGAGGGTGACTATGCGCTTACCGTTGCCATCGGCGAGTCTATTCTTAACCAAGGCACTTTATCCGTTACGCCGGAGGCTTACGAACTATCCATAGAAAATTCCGAAGGTTTGATCCTGGAAAATACAGAACTGCTTCGCATCCCGGACCACCTCTTGTGGGTGACGCTCCGGTACCCGCCTGGTCAGGCTGTCAAAAATGCGCAGAGCGAACTGCTTACCGCACTGGCAAGCATAGGGGCTTCGGAAAAAAAGCTCTCAGAAGGCAACTACTTTTATTTCGAAGTAGGTAGTTCCGGTAAAATCCGCCCGCAAACCTCCAACCCCGGCATGACTGAAGATGCCTTTTTGATGGAGTTTTCCGGCGACAGCAAACAACTCAAACAGGTGCTCCAGCAGATGAACCAAACATTTGGTGAAGTCGTAAGCATCCGTATGTACAACGCCCGGGGCGAAGAGTTCAGCAACTGACCCTCACCCTTGCCACTGTACCCGCACCACTTTTGCCTCGATCTGATGCTCCTCGAAAAAGTGCAGCCAGTACAATTGCTGCGCCGACAAATGGTCGTTAGGTGATTTTACTTCTATAAAGCTATACGAATCTTCGTTCCAGATAAAAAGATCGGGAAAGCCGCAGGTGTTCTCTCTTAAATTCTTAGCCATTTCCAGCAGCACGCTGCTAATCTGCCTGGGCTGTAGCTTGCGGTAACACTGCTCTACCAAAGGCAGCAGGCTCTCATGCCAGCCGACCACCGGGTTATGCATCCCTACTTTGGTCTCGAAATGGTGGCGCACGATATGCTCAAACCTGTCCGGGTAAGCCAGCGCCTGCAAACGCTGGTCTACCTGCTTGCGGCGTCTTTTTAAAAACTCCGGCGTGTAGAAATCAGAAGGCGTAGTTTGCAAGGGGTTGTGCAGCGCCTCGCTGTCCTGATCGAAGATAATGTCCCAGAAAAACAAGCCAAAGAAACCCCGCCACAGATAGTTTTCTGAAAATACGCCTTCATATCCCTGGCTTCGGAAGTATTCCAGCGTACCCATCTCTACCGAAGCGCGGGATTCTACATCCAGCGTGATACTGGTGCTGTGCTGTAGGTAATGCGTGGTTCGCTTCACTTTCCGCTTTTTGCTCAGCATGTCGCAGAAGTCTTGCGAGAAGTATTTCTCTTCGGCGTTCTGGGGTGCCTCCCCAATCTGCTGGCAAAGGTCGAGGGCTTCGAACGTGAGCCCCAGTTTGTGCAGCAGGCGTACCTGCCGCTCGCGGGAAGGCGCCGTGTGGGTATGCTGATACACATTCAGCGCAAACTTGGGCAATTGTTGCTGCTCTAACAATTTGCCCAGCCGCAGACACAGCTTATCGAACAGCGGGCGCGCCAGGTCCGTTAGCGCGTCTGCAGCTATTTGTTTTTCCTGGAACCATTCGTAAATCCCGGCAGCAGGTTGCTCTAATATATCTCTGCGGTCTTTGAAGTTCTGGTACAGTTTGGAGACCAGCAGCTTGTCTTCCGCCTCTTTGCGGGTTTTGAACAGGGCATGTAACTTGGTAGTGTCCAGCGTTTCGGTCTTGATATAGCCAATATCCCGCACCACAAATTGCGTCATATCGCCGTGGATATTACCAAAAAACAGGAATTTGAACACCTCTATCTCACCCTCAAAGCGAACCCTGACCACCGGCTCTTGCTGGGCAATGTGCCGTGTGAGCTTTCGTACATCTGCCCGGGCGATAATCTGGGAGATGGCTTCTTCTTTTTTCAGACGGGCTACTTCCTTTTTCAGGATAGGTTCGGTAGCTGCCAGGAAAGCAAGTATGTCGGCTTTGGTAAATACCGCCAGCACGGCGGCGATCTCCCGGCTATGGCGTACAGCAAGCGATTCAAAAAACTTTTGATTTAACAGCAAACCCAGCACTTCGTCAAAATCTTTGATCTCGGCATAGTGCAGCTTGCCCACACGAAAAAAGCAGCCCCGCCGGTTGGTGAGGCGCACAAACAGGCAGCGGGCGTCTTCGGGAAGCTGGTCGTATTTTCGGATAAACCGCTTTTCGCGGCGGCTAAGCAGCCTGCCGTACTTATCCTGTACAAAGGTCAGGAGTTGCTCAAAATAGTCCAGATAATACTTCTCTGGTAATTCAATAGGAATCACAGGCTTGTTTTAAAGTTCTTTCACGGTTTGTTGCTGCTTCGGCTCACCTTCTTCCAGGTCGCTGAGCTGGATATTGAGCGCATAGATAGAAATCTGTATCTCCCGCACGGACATTCCCAGCGAGACCAGCAGGAGCAGCAAACTGATGCCAAACACGACGTTGCCCGCCATATACTCCCCGGCAAAGATCAGGAACATACATAAAACACAAAGAAACAGGCTGGAAATTCCCAGCGCCTGCATATTGCGAATTAAAACGACGCGCTTGCGTAGGTTCTCGATTTGCCCGATCAGCAGTTGATCTTGCTGCTCTTTAAATTCAGCATGGAGCTTGCGGATCAGGCTTGCAATCACCAGAAAACGGTTCGTATACGCCAGCAGCAGCAGTGATATAGCCGGAAACAACAGGGCGGGCGTGGTGAGGGTGATTTCAGACATTGTTTGGTCTTGTTCTGTTTTTCCACTTGAACATTGAGCATTGAATATTGATTATTGAATATTTAAACACTCAATTGGGCTGCCTGCCCCGAAAGCTTTCGGGGGCATTCCGCATTCAATAATCAACCGGGCGCACTCAATGCTCAAGGATAGTTATTCGCGTGGCAAAAGGTGCGTGCTTGTAAATCTCCGGGCTGCGTTATAAACAGAAAAGCTTTGCCCGGAAAAGCAAAGCTCAGTTCACATGGTTGGAAATATAACATCAGGTGATCCTTACAAATTTCATATCTTTTTCACATTGATCGCATTCAGCCCTTTCTTGCCTTCTACCGTGTCGTAAGCTACCTTGTCGTCTTTGCGGACGGGCTCTGTGATGCCTGTCACGTGTACGAATATTTCCTTGTCTGTGAGGTCTTCCTTGATAAAGCCGTAGCCTTTGCTTTCATTAAAAAACTTGATAATACCAGTTTGCATAGTGTGTAAATGTTGATGAACGAAAAGCAATATACATTAAATTTCATATTCAGATCAATTTTATTTGCCCGTAATTACAGTCCTTTTTTCTACCATGCGTTAGCCACCTGACTGTCCACCAGCGGACACTATTGTACGAAACCGGACAGTAGCTTTAATAGGGTTGTTCCTTCACAATCCACAGGATGGGTTTCTACGGGTTGGCATACTTTTTTGATAACGCAAGTTAGCTTGCGAGTACTCCTTTAAAACAGATACCATGCTTAAAAACTACCTGACCATTGCCCTGAGAAGTTTCAACAAACAGAAAGTGTACGCGCTGGTCAACCTGACGGGGCTGACGCTGTCTCTTGCCGTTGCCATCCTGGCGATGCTGTTTATCCGGCACGAACTGAGCTACGACCAATGGCTTCCCGACCAAAAGAATATCTACAAAGTCTACCGGCAATGGGACAAGGGCAGCGGCACGGCTTACACGCCCTATCCGCTGGCAGAAGTGCTGCGTACGGAGTTTACCGGCATCCGCAACGCTACCCAGATGGTAGAAGGCAACGACATCCTGGTAGCCACACCCGACCGGCAAAAGTCATTGTACGTAAAAATAGCCGCCATCGCCGACAGCAGCTTTTTGCAAGTCTTGCCATATCCGCTCCAGTATGGCGACCCTGCCACAGCCATGCAACGTCCGTTGTCGGCTTTGCTCAGCAGCGAACTGGCCGGCTTGCTGTTTGGCAACGAAGACCCACTCGGAAAGATCATCGTCTTCAACGATGATACCGACTTCCAGGTGACGGGCGTGCTGGCGCCTTACGCAGGCAACAGCCACCTGAACGCCGACATCGTGCTGCACGATACCACCTATGTAGGCGAATACTGGTCGGGCAACAACCCCACGACCTATGTAGCCCTGCACGACAAAGCGGATATTCCAACGCTGGAAAATGAAATCAAAGAAAACATCAACCCCCGCATCAAAGCTGAAGTAGGCGATAGCTGGGAAAAATTTCCCGACTGGCGGCTACAACCGTTTTCAGCCGTACATCTGAACCAGGCTAAGGTGAGTGGTCCTTTTAGTGGGAAAGGAAATATGCGCACGGTGTATATCATCGCGCTGGTCGCCCTGGTGGTGCTTGCCATTGCGGGCATCAACTACATGAACCTGGCTACCGCCCAGGCGACCCAGCGGGCACGTGAGGTAGGCGTCCGCAAAGTGACCGGCGCGACCAACCGACAGTTGGTCGTACAATTTATGGCAGAAGCCATCCTGCAAGCCCTAATCGCCCTGCCGCTGGCTATACTGCTGGCAGACCTGACGCTGCCCGCCTTTGAGACCATCGTCGACCGCGACTTGGCGCTCAACTGGGCGGTGTGGCAAAGCCTGGGCGGCTACTTGCTGGCTTTGGTAGTAGGTATGGGGCTGTTAGCGGGCAGTTATCCCGCTTTCTTCCTGGCAGCGTACCGCCCTACTGATGTACTCAAAGGGCAGTGGCTGCGCAAAGACCGGGGCAAGGTGCTGCGCCACGCGATGGTCGTCACGCAGTTTACCGGCGCCATCATCGCTGCTATTGTCATGTTTTTTATCTACCGACAGGTGCAGTTTATGCAAAACCAGGAGTTAGGCTTCCAGGCCGAGCAGGTGATGGTGGTACGGGCGAATACCGACCAGACGTACCGGAAGGTAGAAACGCTCAGGCAACAGCTTTTGCAAAATGCCCATATCAAAAGCATTTCCGCTACTACTACTATGCCCGGGCAAAGCACCTCGGATTATACTTTCCATATAGAAGGTGTTACGCCTGATCCGTTTGTTAACATTTATTTTACCGATGCTGATTTTCTAGAAACCATTGACTTAACAGTCAAAGAAGGACGGTTCTTGTCGCCTGCGGATACCACGCCTGAAACCTTTGTAGTAAACGAAACTTTCGTAAAAGAATACAATATCAAAGACCCGATTGGGCATCCTGTCAAATTCCCTGGTGCCAAGACCCAGGGTGCGATCGTAGGGGTGGTGCAGGATTTTCATTACTATAGCCTGGAGGAAAATATCGACCCATTGATTTTTTCGGGGGCGATCAACCCGCTGCGTGGCGGATGGATAGGCAGCGTAGCTATCAGGTTAGCCTCAAAAGACATCCGTCGTTCTATTGCCGAAGTAGAAGCCTTTTGGAAGCAAATAGAGCCCAACCACCCCATCCGCTACACTTTCTTAGACGATGACTTTGCCGGGCTATATGCCGGGCAGCAGCGCCTGGGGCAGACCCTGCTCTATGCTACCGTTCTGACTCTGCTCATTGCCGTGCTGGGCTTGTTTGGCCTGGCTTCTTACATGGCCGAGCAGCGCACCAAAGAGATTGGCGTCAGAAAGGTGCTGGGTGCAACGACGCCTCAGATCGTGGTGCTGCTGGGTAGGGATTTTCTCAAACTGGTGCTGATTGCCGGTTTGGTGGCCACGCCCGCTGCGCTGTGGCTGACCTGGCAGTGGCTGGCGCAGTTTGCCTACAAAAGCGACATCACGGCTTTGCCTTTCTTAGTGGCTATCGTGCTGGCGGCGGTGGTGGCGGTACTTACCGTTAGCTCGCGAGCTTTCCGGGCGGCCCGGGCTAATCCGGTGGAGAGTTTG
>JBBSNI010000061.1:0-19334 GCA_038232695.1 Cytophagales bacterium | reverse complement strand
TAGCTGGGAAAACCCAGGGTGTTGTTCTCATACATGGTTCTGGTTTCACCGGTTTCCAGGTTGGAGGCAATGACAAGGTAGGTCTCATTGGTTTCGTCAAAAAGATCAAAGCACACGATGTTCCGGTTGGTCTTGGAGAAAGAAGGGTTTCCTATGCTGGTGCCTTCCGGCAGGTTGGTAAATATTTTCAGGATAGCGCCATCGCCGAAGTCGTTGTCGGCAACCCAAATCTCCGGTTGTAGCTGGTTAGAGATAATGGCCAGGCGGTTACCGTCTTTGGAGATGCTAAGATTGGCCCACAAAGCATCATCGCTGATTGCTTCTTCGTTATAAGGCGGGGCAAGCTCAATACCCCGGATGGTTTCATCTTCGGTGATAAAAAAAGCAATGCTTCCATCATCCACCACCGTAGGTTTTCTCTTGACGGAAGTGACGGAAATAGGTTCAAAACTATCCTGATCTAGATTGATCAGGTACAAAGAGTTTTCATCATCCGGGTCGGTGTTTACTGTCAGCAGCAGGTCTTCGCCGCCAATGGCAGGCAGTTCGTCATCATCTTCAATAGGACCTCCTCCGTCGTCCGGGTCTGTACCTTGCTCTGTGATGCCTACTGCCTCAAAGGCTGTCATGATCGCCTGGGCTTCCGCCTGTCCATACAGATCGTTTGCTGAGTTGATCAGCGCCCGGCGCAGGTCTGCAAATTCAGCGCTGGCGGTCAGGTATTTGGTCAGGGCATCATAATAGATGGTGCCTATCTTCTCACGCCCCAATTCGGTAGCCATCAGGAAGAAAGCCCGGTTAAGAATACCGCTGTTGATATGGACACCACCGTTGTCCTGGCTGCCGGTATATATTTCTCTCATGTGGTCCGGCTGCCAGCCGTTATCGTCCAGGCTGGTGCCGCCATTGTGCGGGGCTTCCATGTCGCGCAACGCGCCGGAGGGGAAGTATTCGGTGAGTACTACATCTTCGCCCAACGTATAATTATTGATGTCAATGAGCACACCGAACACATCAGCGATATGCTCATTGATGGCCCCTGTCTGATCCCGGTAGACCAATCCTGCCGTACTGCCGATTACACCATGACTCATTTCGTGCCCTGCCACATCTATCGCACTCGCCAGCGGTTTGAAGCCTATGTTGCCATTGCCATAAGCCATATACTGCCCGTTCCAGTAAGCATTGTCCATCTCGCTGCCATCATCTTCCACCATATTGATGATAGACAACACATTGCCTCCTACGCCATCAATGGAATTGCGGTTGTGTATCGTTCTGAAGTAGTCGTAGGCTATCGAGGCGTTGTAGTGAGCCGATACAGCCGACGGATCGCGGAAGGTCGTGGTGGTTTCGTTGACAATAGAAACCGTTTCCGGGTTGGGCTTCCGGTCTGCATCATAAGTGATAAGCACCCCCTTCAATTCATTGAGAGGGGTGTTGTTATTACCGGCAAACATATCCTTGCTGGCATCAACCAGGGCCGAAGCCCCGTCTATCTGCCAGATTTCTAAAGTCCGGTTTACACCATTCAGGTCTCTTCCATTGCCCTTCCCGGCGCCCATCAGCCGTTGAGGAGCCGCATCCCGGCGATGGTTCTCAAGATGATTATGTTTCTTTGATGTATGATCCCCCTTCAGTTCAGGAGCAAAGCTGCAAGTCATATTGGTCTGGCTGATGAGCCGGCCGGTATGGGCGTCTACAAACATTTCCCAATGATCCAGAAAGTTGGGGCGCACCTCTACCCGCCAGGCTAGCGTAGCCTTGCCAGCTTCCCAGGCAGGCAGAATAACCAGCCCGGCAGTAGGTCCGGTGTACTTCAGCAGTTGCTGCTGCTGGCTGTTCAAAGCTTGCAGCCTACCGGCTGATTCAAAATAAGCCAGGGAAGTACGGATCGCAGCCTGCCCGTTTACCGTTGGAATGGTATTGAGCGACTCCGGGCTGGCCATATATCTGCCGTTCAGTCCCTGCACTATGTTAACCTCGTCGGCGTGCACGATGATCTCGCTGCCGTACACGCGAACACCCCGGTATTGCTGCTGCATCCGTAGATGCTGCATACCGCGCGTATCTTTCCAGTCCAGCTGAAGAACAAATTCCTGGTCAGGCTTTTGGATCTGCATGAGTTGGCTCACCTCCTGTAGATATTGTTGGGAGGCAGAAAGCAGATCGGTTTTGCCCCGGGCATTGGTTCGTGTTGTTTCCGGTAGCACTCCTTTGATCTCATGTGGCGGTTCCTCTTGGGTGCCTTTCAGCTTAAAAATGGAAGCAGATGGCAAAGGACTGGCAAGGGGAGGGCTTAAGCGTGACAGCTTATGGCTGGCTACTTTGGCTCCGTTGCGCGTCTGGTAGGTGAAGGAGGGCTGTTGCCCGGTGTTTTTTCTCTGCTTTTTAACAGCCCAGGGGTCAGTAGATTGTCCCCGGAGGTTGAAGCCCAGCAGGAGCAGGGCAAGGAGAATAAGGCTTGAACGGTTCATCTTTACAGGTCATTAGCAAGTTGCTGTGTATATTCATAAAAAGAGGTAATGGCTTCAGGCGGTGTAAAACCGGTATTTCCCCAGGTGCAGGACTTGACGATATCCTGGGTATGAATGATAAGAAAATAATACATATTGCCAGGCTCATCGCAGCCAAAGGTAGAAGCAGGCAGCGCCCTGGCTTTGTCAAAGCAGGCAGACCGGGCGGAACGTTTCAGCCGGCCGACAGGCTGGTATTCTTTGGAGATACTGTTGTGCCGGTAAACATGTCCATCGGCTAAGACATAGTAAGTATCTACCTGGTTGGTCATGCCGCCTCCCTTGCCAAAGGTAAGATAGTCCTGTTGGATGGCTTCCGGCTGGAAAGAAGACCGCTGGCAGTAGCTACAGACCAGTGTTATCAGAGACAAAACAGCAATGGAGTATATTTTTTTCATAGGTGCAAACAAAAAAGACAAACATATTAGATAGTATCAACCCCTGCAACAAGTCCATGTTAAGGTTATGTGAATCTTTATGACAAAGGTAACTTTTTTATGCAGCATGTGGTTGAGCTACCTTCATAAATAGGATAATAGCGGTTATCTTAAGAATTATATAGGATAAATTTGTCCTACTTAAAAAATTAGCTATCTTTACTTCACAATTAGAAGCATATGTTCTCGAAAGCATGTGAATATGGCATTAGGGCTACGATACACGTGGCAGTACAATCGCTTGAAGGCAATAAGGTAAGCCTAAAGGCTATTGCTACTGAGATTGATTCTCCTGTAGCCTTTACGGCCAAAATACTTCAGCAATTAGTGAAGCATCATATCATGCATTCTGTGATGGGTCCTGCCGGGGGGTTCCAAATAGAAAAAAAGAAAATCAGTGAGATCAGATTAAGTCAGATTGTGAATGCTATTGACGGTGACGCTATCTATAAAAGTTGCGGGTTGGGATTGAAAGAATGTAATGCTACAAAACCTTGCCCCGTGCATGATAAGTTTGCAAAAATCCGGGATGATCTGAAGGAAATGCTTGAACATACCAGCGTTGCTGAATTGACTGTCGGTTTGGAAACAGGTTTGACATTCCTGAAGAGATAAAAATTTTACATACAACTAAGATAAAAAGGTCTTATTATCTTTTTTGATCATGAAAACACTAAAAAGTATCATACAGCTTAAAGATATCAAGCTATTAGTTGACCGGTTTTACGGCAAAGTACGAGAAGACAGACTGCTATCTCCGATCTTTGATGCGTACCTTGGTAACAGTTGGGCGGAGCATTTGGAAAAAATGTATACGTTTTGGCAAACCGTTTTGCTCGGTGAGCATACCTATTATGGCAGCCCCTTTGCACCCCACGCCAATCTGCCGGTAGATAAAATTCACTTTGACCGATGGCTTACCCTATTTCATGAAACAGTAGATGAAAATTTTTCAGGACAGAAAGCCGAAGAAGCCAAATGGCGGGCTGACAAGATGGCTGAAATGTTCCAGTATAAAATTGAGTATTATCGGAATAACTCCACAAAACCGATACTATGAGCGCATATGCAAAACACCCTGTGGCAGTAGTCGCCGTTTTTCTATGGATCGGCTTTGTATGTGCCATTAGCTTCATGGAGGTCTGGCTGAAATTCAGAGCGCCGGGCGTTACCTTACCCATAGGATTGGGCATTGGCCGCTTGGTATTTAACGCGCTGAACAAAGTAGAGTGGGTATTTGCCGTTGCTATCCTCATCAGCTTGGTAGGGTCGGGCAGTTTGCTTTCTCTAAACGTTGTCTATATATCCCTTGGCTTGTTGTTCCTACAAACATTTTGGTTACTGCCCGCCCTGGATATACGGGCGAGTATGCACATACAGGGAGACGCCGTGCCCTCCTCTCATGTACACATTTACTATATCGCAGCCGAACTGCTCAAAGTGCTTAGTCTTTTTATTTTTGGTATCAAACTCTTTCAACATCATTGACCATGAACACACAGAATAAACCCGAACTGAAGCCTTTAAAAACAGGCAAGACTGTTAAAGTCGTACAGATAAGCGGAAAGGCAGGCACGATGATGCCATGGCATCACACTACGCAAGAAGCCGTGGTCATTGTGCAGCAAGGCTCCGCCATACTTTCTATGTCGGACAAAGAATATGCCCTTGAAAAGGGTGATAACTTTATTATCCCCGCCAATGTAGGTCACAGTCTTTCGCTCAAAACAGATTTTGAAGCGATAGGTGTGATGATGCTTGGCGCTACTATTAAATTTCAATAATAAATGAATTTTGGAAATGGAAAAGATTTTAATAGCCATCAGCTTTGGACTGCTACTGTTGATCATCTACCTGATCTTCCGTGCTGTTACTTTAATTTTATCGGTCAATAGGAGAGCGTCAGATACAGATAGCGGCAACAGGATCAATGCCATCTTGATGATTATCTTCCTGACAGGAGGTATGGGGCTGATATTCTGGTATTCTAATAAGGCTTCCGCGCATTTTTTACCCGAATCCGCCTCTGTCCACGGGGTTTGGATCGATGAGTTGTTCGAAACAACCCTACTCATCACCGGCATTGTCTTCGTCATCACCCAAACGCTGTTATTTTATTTCTCTTATAGATACCAGCACAAGCCAGGCCGTAAAGCCTTGTTTTATCCTCATAACAATAAGCTTGAAATTACCTGGACCGTTGTTCCGGCTATCGTCTTTATTGCCTTGTTTGTTGCCGGGCTGGATGCCTGGAGTAAAATTACCTCAAAAGCTCCCGATGATGCGGTAGTCATTGAAATTGTAGGGCAACAATTTAGCTGGATCGTCAGGTATCCCGGAGAAGACGGCACGTTAGGCGCTTATGACTACAGGTTGACCGATGGCGTCAACAGTTTTGGCATGGACTTTACCGACCGGGCCAGCTTTGACGATTTTACACCGCCACAATTGCATATTCCCAAAGGCAAACCCGTACTGCTCAAGATCAGGGCCAAAGATGTCATGCACAGCGTATACCTGCCGCACTTCCGCCTGAAAATGGATGCTGTACCCGGCATGCCTACCATGTTTCATTTTGTGGCAAGATTTACCACCCAGGAGATGAGAGATAAACTGGGAGATCAGGAATTTAACTTTGAACTGGCCTGTGCGGAACTCTGCGGCAGAGCACACTTTGCCATGCGTCTTATGGTGGTGGTAGAGGAGGAAGAAGATTTTTATGCCTGGTACAAAGCGCAGAAACCCTGGCTCTCTGAAAACCCGGAATACCTTTCAAAAGTACCCGGTACATTAAAAGAATGGGCAGGGATAAAAACTGAACATGTAAATTTTTAGTCATGGCTGTACAACCTATACATCAATCGCAGGAAGAGCCTTTTGTAGCACATGAAGAGCATCACGAGGGTAATTTTATCACTAAATACATTTTTAGCCAGGATCATAAGATGATCGCCAAACAGTACCTGGTCACGGGTATTATGTGGGCGATTGCCGGGGGGCTGTTATCCTTGCTTTTCCGCCTGCAGCTTGGCTTCCCCAACGCCAATATGGACTGGCTGAAACCGTTGCTGGGCGACTGGATTCAAAGCGGGAAGATAGACCCGGAGTTGTACCTGGCCCTGGTGACCATGCACGGCACCAAGATGGTGTTTTTTGTACTGACCGCAGGGCTGAGCGGCACCTTTAGTAACTTTCTGATCCCTTTGCAAATAGGAGCCAGAGATATGGCCTCCGGCTTTATGAATATGCTCTCGTACTGGTTGTTTTTCACCGCCAGCGTGATTATGTTCTATTCTATGTTTATCGAAACCGGACCGGCAGGCGGAGGGTGGACGGTGTATCCGCCCCTGAGTGTGCTGCCCCAGGCTATTTCCGGCTCCGGTCTGGGCATGACGCTCTGGCTCATTAGCATGAGCTTTTTCATAGCCTCTACTTTGATGGGAGGTATCAATTATATCACGACGGTGATCAACCTGAGGACAAAAGGCATGTCCTTCTGGAAGTTGCCACTGACGATCTGGGCATTATTCTTTACTGCCATCCTGGGGTTGTTAACTTTTCCGGTATTGTTTGCTGCCGCGCTGCTGCTCATCTTCGACCGTAGCTTTGGCACCAGTTTTTATCTTTCTGATATTTACATCGCCGGCGAAGTGCTGCCCAATGTGGGAGGCAGCCCGTTGCTGTACCAACACCTGTTCTGGTTTTTGGGTCATCCGGAAGTATATATTGCCATACTGCCTGCTTTTGGGATCGTCTCTGAGGTAATTGCTACCAATGCACGCAAGCCAATCTTTGGTTATCTTGCCATGATCGGGTCTATGTTTGTGATCACCTTTTTATCAGTGACCGTATGGGCGCACCATATGTTTGTCTCAGGGATGAGTCCTTTTTTAGGTTCCTTATTTATGCTGGCCTCTTTTATCATTGCAGTGCCCTCCTCTGTGAAAGTATTTAACTGGCTGGCCACGCTTTGGCGAGGGGATATCCATTTTACACCTGCTATGCTTTTTGCCATAGGCATGGTTTCATTCTTTATTGCGGGAGGGGTTACAGGATTATTTGTGGCTAACTCAGCCATAGACATACAGCTTCATGACACGTATTTTATCGTAGCTCACTTTCATCTGGTGATGGGCAGTGCTCCCTTCTTTGGCTTTTTGACAGGGGGATACCATTGGTTTCCCAAGATGTTTGGCCGGATGATGCACAAAGGCTTAGGATACCTGCATTTCTGGCTCACCTTTGCAGGCGTGTACCTGGTGTTTTTCCCGATGCATTACCTGGGTATGGCAGGCTTTCCCAGAAGGTATTACTCTTTTACCGGTTTTGATGCCTTTAGCTCTTTTACAGACTTAAATGCCTTTATCAGCATCGCTGCTTTTGTGACTTTCGGGGCGCAGCTTATTTTTCTGTTCAATTTCTTTTACAGCATGTTCAGGGGCAGAAGAGCACCACAGAATCCCTGGCGATCCAATACGTTGGAATGGACGGCGCCTATAAATCCTGGGCATGGCAACTGGCCCGGCTCGCTGCCAGTGGTCTATCGCTGGCCATATGATTACAGTAAGCCCGGTGCTCAAGAAGACTTCATTCCGCAAAATGTCCCTTTTGCACAAACACCTGAGTCAAATCTTCCGGAAGAAGTAAAAGCAATCAGTGAAGGTTTGCCGGAGGTGGTAGGAAAAGATTTTCAGGACAAAATGGAAGGAGATGATATAAGTCCAGAGAACCTAGCGCAATAAGCTATATAGGCTACTTGATCATGCATCAAAGCTTTCTTTAACTAACCGAATAAGTGGTTTGTCCTGTTTTCTCATCTTTGAGTTGGATGCCTATGGCTTTCAGGTCGTCGCGGATTTTGTCAGACAGTGTAAAGTTCTTGTCCAGGCGGGCTTGCTGCCGCATTTCTATCAGCAAATGCATGACGGCATCCAACTGCTGCTGGCCCTCGGAGCTTTCGTCCTGCAAGCCTAATATTTGGTGGACAAAAGCATCAAAGGTGGTTTTCAACAGATCAAAAGTTTCCACAGATATAGTTTCTAAGTCCAATTGCTGGTGGTAAAAAGCATTGATCTTAGCGCCCAGTTCAAACAGGGAAGCCAGCGTAGTAGCTGTATTGAAGTCATCGCTCATGCGGGTGTGGCAGGTATCAACCAGCGTTTTTATTTCTTCTTCCAACGCTTCGTTGATCTCTGTGCCGCCTTTGTACTCGAGTTTGTCCAACACAGACAAAGGCTGCATAAGCCGTTTGTATCCTTTTTCGGCCGCCTGCAAGGCTTCGTTAGAAAAGTCGATGGGGCTTCCGTAATGTGCCTGAAGCATAAAAAACCGCATGGTCATAGGGCTATAAGCTTGCTCCAGTACAGGATGTTCCCCGCTAAAGAGCGCTTCCAGGGTGATGAAATTGTTGAGCGATTTGCTCATCTTCTGCCCGTTGATGGTCAGCATGTTATTATGCACCCAATAGTTGACAGGTTCGCAGCCAAAGGCCGCTACGCCCTGGGCGATCTCTCCCTCGTGGTGTGGAAACTTCAAATCCATGCCGCCGCAGTGCAGATCAAAGGGAACACCTAAGTATTTGGAACTCATAGCGGTACACTCTAAGTGCCAGCCCGGAAAGCCTTCACTCCAGGGCGAACGCCACTTCATAATATGACCGGGTTTGGCTTTTTTCCACAACGCAAAATCATAAGGGCTCTTTTTTTCGTCCTGCCCTTCTAAGGTACGGCTGTTGGATTGCAGTTCTTCCAACACTTTCCCCGACAACTCGCCGTAGGGATGCTGGCTGGCATAGGAGGCGACATCAAAGTAGACAGAGCCGTTGGTTTCGTACCCAAAACCCTGCGCTATGATCTTTTCTATGACCTGTATTTGTTCTGTAATATGCCCGGAGGCGGTAGGTTCAATACTGGGCGGCAGTACGTTGAGTTGGTTCAGGTAATAGCGGTAGACATTGGTATAATGCTGGGCAATCTCCATTGGCTCCAACTGGTCAAGACGGGCTTTTTTCTCAATCTTGTCTTCCCCGGTTTCAGCGACCTCATCTTCCAGATGGCCCACATCGGTGATGTTGCGCACATAGCGGACTTTGTAGCCAAGGTATTTTAGATAACGAAAGACCACATCAAAGACAATAGCCGCTCGTGCATGGCCCAAGTGCGGGTCGCCATACACCGTAGGGCCGCAGAGGTACATGCCTACGTGAGGGGCGTTGACGGGTTTGAAAAGTTCTTTTTTCCGGCTGAGGCTGTTATAGAGATAGACAGGAAACTGTGTGAACTTTTCCGTGTTGGGTTGGGTCATGTTTATTCTTTTTTATACGCATGGCAGGGAGCGCATACGCCTACTACGACAAAGTTAGTGTAAAGTTTTTGGTAGCCTTGCGGCAAATTCAGATGTTGATCCAGAGAGTCTTCCAGGCATTTGACAGCGCCGCACTCATTACACTTGAAGTGGATGTGTTCGGCAGGCACCGTATCGTCACGGTTAAGCACGTACTTGCCGGAGCCGTCGGTATCTACGAGCTTATGGACGATGCCGTTTTCTAACAAGGTATTCAGCGTTCGGTAGATGGTGGTGCGGTCGCAAACAGCAGCCAACCGTTTTTCCAAATCAACTTCTGAGAGCGCGGTTTGGCTTTTGATCAGAATATTGATGATTTTTTTGCGGCTGGAGGTCAGCCGTAAGCCGGAATTTCTGATGATGGTGGAAGCTTCCATAGGTCGTTGCAAGTGTGTTAGTCTTTAGCAGGCATCAATTGGAGTGAATGCCAGTCTATTTTTCTATAAAAACAAGAGGTACGGGCAGTGCCCTGTGCATCTTTGGTATGACATACCCCGGTACCTTCTTTTTCTACCTGGTAGACGAGGGCGTCCTGGTCGCAATCTATTAATATTTCTTTGATTCTTAAAAAGTCGCCGGAAGTTTCACCTTTGGTCCAGAGGGCTTGCCGGGAGGTGCTCCAGAAGGTCGCCCTTTTTCTTGCCAGTGTCACCTCCAAGGCTTGTGGGTTGGTATATCCAAGCATGAGGATCTCGCCGCTATGGTAATCCTGCACCACGACGGGCAGCAATCCGTCCCTTTTTTGAAATTGCAGGTTGATTTCCTGTCCTTCTTCCAACTTTTTTTGTTCATTCATAAAAGCATGGGTTTTTGAAATTATCCGTTATCCTAACAACGCTTTTGTAAGGCAAATTTAATATTTTAGCATCTCAAGCTTACCTTTTGATCATGAAAGTTACCGTTTTATTACTGTTTGGTTCCATGCTGGCAGGTTTGCTGGCATTTCAGCCGCTCATCGCCCAGCAGGCTATAGACCCGGAAGGGCACCAACTTGCCCTTGACATCGACCAGGGGGTGGCGCTGATGAACCAGGGCGAGTTTCTGAGCGCAGATGTGCAATTTAAAGAAGTGCTGGCAAGGGTAGAGGTCGTACCGCCTGACCTTTGCTTTTATTTTGGAAAAAACTCTTACCACCTCAAAAAATACCGTCAAAGCATCGACTGGCTCAACAAATATATAGAGCTGAAAGGTCCTAACGGACAGTTTACCGACCAGGCAAAAGAATACATAGAACTGGCTAAAGGCGACTACCAGGTAAAAAAGACAGCCACTACAGAGAAGATACCGCAAGCCAATGCCGCTCCCAAAGAAAAAGAAACGGTGGATTGCGGGGTACACCCTTACGTAACTTGCCCAGTGTGCAAAGGTACAGGCGTGATCGTAGAGCAGGGCAGGCTGGGTGCTTCTGTCTACAAAACCTGCCCTTATAGCGACGAATATGGCAGAATGCGTTGCCAGGATTATAAGCTTTATGTCAAAGGAAAACTTCAGCCGCAGGAGTAATAATTATTATGCCGCAAGAAACAAAAAAAGGCGGCAGGGTGAACCTGACGCCTGTTACGTTAAAGCATACAAAGGCTACCGGGAAGCGGTGCTGTATTTGTTCATAAACTTCATAGCTTTCGGAATCGCCTTTTGGATATTTTCTACCCGGGTCTCAGGAGCAGGGTGGGTAGACAAAAACTCAGGAGGACGCTTGCCGCCACCCAGCTTTGCCATCCGCTGCCAGAAAGGTACGGCGGTATGCGGATCATATCCTGCCATCGCCATAAAATACAGCCCCAACTCATCAGCCTCGGATTCGTGCGAGCGGCTAAATGGCAACAGAACGCCTACCTGGGTGCCCAGCCCGAAAGCTGCCAGCGCCAGTTGCTGGGTAAGCTGCGGCTTTTCTTTCAAAGCCAAAGCAAGCCCTGCACCGCCTGCCTGTAAAGCTAATTGTTGTGACATTCTTTCGTTTCCGTGTTCTGCAATAGCATGGGCAATCTCATGAGACATGACGACAGCTACGCCTTGTTCATTTTCACAGATCGGCATAATGCCCGTATAAAAAGCTACCTTGCCGCCAGGCATACACCAGGCGTTGACCATATCATCGTTTTGGATCAGGTTAAACTCCCAGTTAAAACCTTCAATGCGGTCCTGCAATTTTTTCTCCTTCATATATTGCGTCACTGCATTGGAAATCCGCTGTCCCACATTTGTGACCATCGCTACCTGCTGCTGGTTATTAGAAAGCTTACTTTCCTTTAGCACTTCATCGTAGCTCTGAAAAGCCAGCGAATTAATTTGCGCAGAGGGGATCAAATTGAGTTGTTTGCGTCCTGTCAGAGGAACGGTAGCACAACCCAGCATAAATAGGGTCAGAAATATAGATAAGATTGATTTTTTCATAACTCATGTAGTTACATGTTAAAAGATAAACCTCCCTGAACTTTAAAATGTTGGTAGCCTTGGTGCCCATACTCAGGGGGAGCTTTTCCAACGCATCCGGGTTCAATCCTTACATTTCAATTTTCTTGCCATTTGTACAAAAACATACGGGGGTAGTCATCTTGCAGAAGATATCCACAAAGGATATTCGTGTCTCCTTGGAGAATGCCGGAAACTAAAAAATAAGATCAGGTAGCTGCCAGTGAAGGAGTAGATGTCCGGGAGGTTTCTTTGGAAGGAAGACCAAGCACCTGCCTGTAAAAATGCAGCAGTTTCTGGCTTTCATAATCCCAGGATAGTTCCTGAACCACCCTGTCGTATCCGTATTCACTCATGGTTCTGCGGCGTTCTTCATCATCAAGCAGGTCAATGATCTTCTCAGCAAAATCGCGGGTGTCGTTGGGTATGGCATAGAGTGAGGCTTCCCCGGCAGAGGCTTTTCCTTCTTTGAGATCAAACTGGACGATAGGTTTCTTGAGTGCCATGTATTCCATGATCTTGTTCATGGTAGAGAGATTGTTCATTTCGGTAGGCTTATCGGGGTTGACGCATACCTCGCAGGTGTTGAGTACATCCACCAGCTTTTCATCACTGACCCTGCCGTAAAAGTCCACATACCCGCTAAGTTGCATATCCTCAGCCAATTGCTTTATTTCTTCCAAAGAAGTGCCGCCCCCAACGATAGCAAACTGTACATCGTCGCGTTGGCGCGTGATGTGTTGGATAGACTCGAGCAGCAGGTCCAGACCTTCCTGTACGCCAATAACACCTACATAGCCTACCAAATATTTTCTGCCTTTTTTATACTCGAGGTTCCCAGCAGTTAGCTTCAGGCGGCTCAGGCTGGGGCCGCTTCTTACGACGGCTACTTTAGCAGGCTGCATACCACCTCTGCGGATAGCGATCTCTTTGTAGGACTCATTGGTAGCAATACTGTAATCCGCCACTTTAAAAGTAAGTCTTTCGAAGAAAAGCATACAGCGGTAAAATATGCCCTTGCGGTCAAATTTTGCCAAATATAGCTCAGGATTTATATCATGATGATCAAACACATACCTGACGCCAAACAGCTTGAAGGGAAGTGCCGTAAGAAAAATCAGGTCGGGCGGGTTGCAGCCGTGGATCACATGAAATCTTTTTTTGAAAAAGATCTTAAAACTCAACACCAATTCCCAAAAGATAGCAGCAGAATACTCCAGCAAATAGCCCAAAGCACCGCTTCCTTCGGTTGGCAGCGGGTGGCGGTAGATGTCAATACCGTCTATCTGCTCAAAGCTTTCCGTATAGCCCTTCATTTTGGGGCAGATAATGCTTACCTCTGCCCCATTTTCCCTCAGGGTATTAGCTTCCTGCCACACTCTCCGGTCGAAGGGGGCAGGAAGGTTTTCAATAATGATCAATACATGCTTACCAGCAAATTCCGACATAATGTTCGTCTGTTGTTCTGTTTTTATCTATTCTAACCAGGTCAATCACGATCTTGTCGCCCTTCAGTTGGTTGACTGCCTCTTTAAATTCCGGGGCTTTGTTGCCGATGATCAGGACTTCGGACGCTGCTACCACTTCTTCAACAGATTCCTTTAACATCCTGGTAATGTGTGGGATGTGTCCTGTGAGATAGTCTTTGTTCTTGCCCATCAACTGGGAAAGCAGGATGTTGCTGTCGTAGAGCGACAAGGCGTATCCCTTGCCTATGAGAGTCTCAATCAAATCCACGACCGGGCTTTCTCTCAGATCATCTGTTCCTGCTTTGAAGGCAAAGCCCAGAAAGCCGACCTTCTTTTTTCCTGTTTCGTAGATCAGTTGCAGTGCCCGCTGTACCTGGTACTCGTTGCTGGGCAGCAGGCTGTTGAGCAAAGGCACTTTCACATCCAGCATCTTGGCTTTGTAGCTCAGTCCCCGCACATCTTTAGGCAGGCAGGAGCCGCCAAAAGCAAACCCCGGCTTCATATAGTACGGAGAAAGGTTTAGCTTATGGTCGCTGGACACCACTTCCATCACTTTGTGTCCGTCTACGCCCAGTTCTTTACAGATATTGCCGATCTCGTTGGCAAAGGTAACCTTGACCGCATGGAAATTGTTATTGGCATACTTGATCATTTCCGACTCTTCGGGCTTGAGTGTAAAGATCGGCGCGTCTATTTCCTGGTATAGTTTTTTTAATTGCTCTTCACTTTTCTTGCTGGTCGTACCGATCACGGTATACGGCGGATGCCAGAAATCTTCTATGGCGGTGCTTTCTCTCAAGAACTCAGGATTGGAAGCTACGCCAAAATCCTGATCGGGTACTTTGCCAGAGACATCCTCAATGATCTGCATACACTGTTTGATGGTACCTGGTACGACGGTGCTGCGGATGACTACGGTATGAAAACTATTTTTGTGTTTAAGTGCCTGCCCGATCTCCTCACAAACTTTGTAGATGTAAGTCAGGTCTATATTGCCATTCATCTGGCTGGGCGTACCCACACAAACGATAGAGATGTCTGTTTTTTCTATAGCTTCGCCTACATCCGTGGTAGCCTGTATCTTACCGGACTGTATGCCTTCGTGGGTATACTCGTCCAGATCTTTTTCTACAATCGGGGATTTTCCACTTTTGATCAGCGCTACTTTTTTTTCGTTTACGTCAACGCCTACGACATCGTGACCCAATTTGGCAAAACAGGCACATGATACAGCGCCTACATATCCTAATCCAAATACACTAATTTTCATTTTATAAAAACTTGGTGAATAATATATTAAAATGTGAAGAATTTCAATAAGCGTTTTCTTCGCCCCAGATGGCGTTCCACACCGTTTTGAGTATGATCTTAATGTCCAGGGACAGGCTCCAGTTTTCCAGGTACCAGTTATCGTATAATACCCTCATTTCCATCATGGAGTTGTCTTTCGTCTCTCCTCTGAAACCATTGACCTGGGCGTACCCCGTAATACCGGAGTTGATAAAATGCCTGATCTTAAAGTTATGAATGATCTCGGAATATTCTTCGGTATGTTTGAGCATATGGGGGCGAGGACCTACTACCGACATATCACCGATCAGGACGTTGAAGAATTGGGGAAGTTCGTCCAGGCTGGTTTTTCTCAGAAAGCTGCCCACTTTGGTGATGCGGGGATCGCGCTTTGAAGCTTGCAGACTGTGCGCCTCTGCATTGACCTGCATGGTGCGGAATTTATAACACCAGAAGGGTTTTCCGTTTCTGCCAGACCTTAGCTGCTTGAAAAAAACAGGACCTTCAGAATCCAATTTGATGGCAAGAGCAATGAAGGGTAAAACAAAAGGGATCAGAAACAGCAATACCAGGAAAGAGAAGGCAACATCAAAAACACGCTTGACCTGCCGGTTGAAGAAAAATCTAAGGGGTTCGCGGCGGGGGGTTACGATCGGTATCTTGCCGTCGTCGAAGAGATGGGTATCCAGTTTCTTTTGTTTTAAACCACCAACGTCCTGTACCAAACCGAAATAGATATAGTTATCGTCGGCAAATTTAGCAATTTCGCGGACATACTCTACATTGTTGGGCAGGGCGTAATATATTTCGTCTATATTCTCCCGGATGCTATACTCTTTGACCTCTTTCAACCCCCCTTTGAGTAAGGGGTCAATATCAGGATCAAAAAAGCGGTCGTCGAAGAAGCCCATAAATTTGTAGGCCAGGGATTTATTTTTGCTAAAAAAGTCGTAGAGATTCCTGCCTGACTCCGTGTAGCCGATCACGACCACCTTTTTGCGGTGTGCATCCATATTGCGGTAGTGTCTGTAGAACAGTAGCAAGGCTATCTTGACAAGGCTTACGACAGCCAAACTGATCGCATAGGCATAAGCGATGAAGGCCGGAGGGTAATAGTAAGCTTTAAAACCATAAAGATAGAACGCAATGATAAAAAAATGAAGCGCAAAGGCGAGCACCGAGGTATAGACAATCTTGCGTACGCGCCCCAGGTTTTCGGTAAGATATACTTCTCCGAATAGCGCCGATACGACCCAGGCCAAGATAAAAATAGCCATCAGCGAAGAATAATGGCTTTGCATCACTGCCTGAAAGCCATAGCTTACCCCATAAGCTGCTTTAAAAGCAAAAGCGATCAGAACAGTGTCTAAAAACAACAGCATAGCGATCAGCGACTTGGAATACCTGCTCTTTTTAAGTCTGTTTAGAAAGTACATGATCTTTACCGGTCTGGTTTAAATAATTATGTAAGGTTTAGTGCAAACTTAGCATAATCTTAGCATTTGAACAAATAATTTTTTTATTAAAAATTAAAATAATTATATTTCGCGCTTTGTTTCTTACCATCTCCGGTATCTTGCTGAGTCTTTTTAACAGCGGCAAATGTCGAACTATCTATACTCTTATTCATTCCAAACTTTTTATTTTATGCAGGTCAGAATTAAAATACCCTTTCATTTTAACAATATAAGTGCCATGTGCAAAAAAATAGCTTTATAAATAGTGTCTCAAATCTTTGATTGATCCAGGATAATTATATTTAGTACATTCCTGTGGCATATCTGTATAGAATGATGAATAATATTTAAATATTTTATTTTATCTCTATATATAACAATTGCAAAACAAATCTGGTTTTTTCTCAAAAATAACAATTCCTTTTATTTTGAGAATGCCCGCCCTGAAAACAAAAAATTAGGTTTTTTGCTTTGCATTATAAACCTAACCCTCTATTTTTGTGCCTCGGTTCGATTCTGTCCGGTTGTGTAAAGGTAGCACAGTAGATTTTGGTTCTATTAGTCAGGGTTCGAATCCTTGCCGGACAACTACCTGCCATCCCGCTCCGATCATAGGCGGGATTGGTTTTTTAAAATGTTCATGTTCAAAATGAATGCACCCTCATGGCCACCGTTAAGCTTTTCTCAGGCTCTTCTACACGCTACCTTGCTGAAAAAATTGCCCAGGCTTACGGACAACCCTTAGGCGAAGTCGCTATCGAGAAATTCAGCGATGGGGAACTATCCACCCATTATATGGAGTCTGTACGCGGCTGCGACGTCTATTTGATCCAGTCTACCTTCTCGCCTACCGACAACCTGATGGAACTGTTGCTGCTCATAGACGCTGCCAAAAGAGCCAGTGCAGCCAACGTGACAGCCGTGGTGCCTTACTTTGGGTATGCCCGGCAAGACCGCAAAGATAAGCCCAGGGTAGCCATTGGTGCCAAACTGATCGCTAACCTTTTCTCAGCAGCCGGGGCCGACCGTATGATGACCTGCGACCTGCACGCCGGACAAATCCAGGGGTTCTTTGATTTTCCGGTAGACCACTTCAGCGGCAGTATCATCTTTGTGCCTTACCTCAAGCAAATTCCTAAAGATAACCTGGTCTTTGCCTCGCCCGACGTGGGCGGTGTAAAAAGAGCCCGCAATTTTGCCAAGTATTTTCAAACCGATATGGTCGTTTGCGATAAGCACCGTCCCCGCGCCAACGAAGTAGCCAGTATGCAGGTTATCGGCGATGTGATGGGCAAAGATGTGGTCATTGTAGACGACCTGGTGGATACGGCCGGAACGTTGTGCAAGGCAGCCAAAGCGCTGAAAGACCAGGGCGCACGTTCGGCAAGAGCCATCAGTACCCATGCGGTGTTGTCTGGCAAAGCCTATGAAAACATTGAGCAGTCAGAACTGGAAGAACTCATCGTGACTGACACCATTCCATTGCGCCAGGAATGTTCTAAGATCAAAGTGTTGTCAGTAGCTGAACTGTTTGCGGGTGCTATCCTGAAAATCCACAGCCACGAATCTATCAGTCCGTTGTTTATATCAAAATCAAGATTTTAATTTTTATCCACTAAATTATATTTTATGAAAGCGTTAGAGATTATAGGGTATCAAAGAGCAAATCTCGGCAAGAAAGAAGCCAAAAGGCTAAGAGCCGAAGGCAACGTACCTTGTGTTTTGTATGGCGGTAAAGAGCAGGTGCATTTTTATACGCCCATGATACTGTTCAGAGACCTGGTTTATACACCCGAAGCGTACAAAGTTCATCTGAACGTAGAAGGTGACGAGCACGAGTGCATCCTGCAGGATATTCAGTTTCATCCGGTCAACGAAATCATCCTACATGCTGATTTCTTGGAACTGGAAGAGAACAAGCCGGTAAAAATGGATATTCCTATCAAACTGACCGGTACGGCGCCCGGCGTAGCCAAAGGAGGTACGCTGATGTTCAAAAGAAGGTCACTGCGGCTGCTGGCTTTGCCAAAAAATTTGCCTGAGCATATCGAGCTGAGCATTTCTTCTCTCGACTTTGGAAGAGCGATCAAAGTGGGCGACGTGAAAGAGGAAAACTTCACCATTCTGGACAACCCGGCCAACTCCATAGCGGTCATTGAGATACCAAGAGCGCTGAGAGGTAAGTCTGAGGACGAAGAAGAGGAACTGGAAGAAACGGAAGGTGGAGAAGAAGGAGAGGAACCAACAGAAGAAACTGCCGAAAAGCAGGAATCCTGATCCTATTATTGTCTTATTCTTATTATCCTGCTTTTGTATCACCAAGAGCAGGATTTTTATTTTTATTACGATGAAATACCTGATCGCAGGGCTGGGCAATCCCGGTCCGGAATACGAACTGACCCGGCACAACATCGGGTTTCTCACACTAGACCGCCTGGCGGACGCTCAAGGGGTAAGCTTTGCCACCGACCGGCTGGCAGACACCGCCCGGTTTACCCACAAAGGGCGTACGCTGCACCTGATCAAGCCCAATACGTTTATGAACCTCAGCGGCAAAGCCGTCAACTACTGGCTGCAAACCCTGAAGATCAGCAAACAAAACCTGCTGGTCGTCACTGATGATATTGCCCTGCCCTTTGGCAAACTACGCCTGCGCACCAAAGGCTCCAGCGCCGGACACAACGGACTCAAAAACATAGAAGAATTGACAGGCGGCCAGGATTATACAAGACTGCGCATGGGCGTGGGCAACGATTTTCCCAAAGGACGGCAGGTAGATTATGTGCTAAGCCGTTTCCCCAGGGAAGAACTGGACGTCTTATCCGAACTGATGGACAGAGCAGGAGCGATGATTCTTTCTTTCACGACACTTGGCGCAGAACGGACGATGAGCCAGTATAACGACTAACTAATCGCACTGCCGTTCTCTGCTTTTTTCTCCGGCTGTACAAATACCAGGCTCCCGTCCAGGTTCTCTGCCATCAGGATCATACCTTGCGACTCAATGCCCATCATCTTGCGGGGTAGCAGGTTGACCAGCACGCACACTTGCTTTCCTACGATTTCTTCGGGCGTATAATGCTGGGCAATGCCGCTCAGTACAGTGCGCCGGTCTATACCGGTGTCCAGCGTCAGCTTGAGCAGTTTGTTGGATTTTTCTACCTTTTCGGCTGACAAGATGGTGGCTATCCGCATATCTATCTTAGCAAAATCATCGTAGGCAATATTCGGTTTGGCAGGCGTAACTTTGGCTGTATCCACAGCGGCTGCATCCACAGCGGCTGCATCCACAGCGGCTGCATCCACAGCGGCTGCATCCACAGCGGCTGCATCCACAGCGGCTGCATCCACAGCGGCTGCATCCACAGCGGCTGCATCCACAGGGGGTGTCTCTACAGGGGATTTTTCCAT
>JBBSNI010000060.1:0-19420 GCA_038232695.1 Cytophagales bacterium | reverse complement strand
GAGTTGATGAAAGAGATGGGCTTTACGGCAGACAATATCATAAAACACGCCAAGAAATTATTAAAAACCGCCCATGCCTGATACGATGAAAGTAGGAATTGCTGCCGACCATGGTGGCTTCCACGAAAAAGAAAAACTCATCAACATGCTCAACGGCATGGAAGGCATTGCGGTGGTAGACTTCGGCGCCAACCAATACGACGCTGCCGACGATTATCCTGACTTTGTGGCTCCTTTGGCGCGAGCCGTTGCCAAAGGCGAAGTGAAACGAGGTATTGCTATTTGCGGCAGCGGCGTAGGCGCTTCTATCGTGGCCAACAAAGTGCCCGGCGTCCGCGCTGCCCTCATCTGCGAAACCTACTCGGCACACCAAGGCGTAGAACACGACGATATGAATGTCCTTTGCGTAGGAGCGCGTGTGCTGGGAGATGTCTATATTGAAGAACTGGTACGTGCTTTCCTGCAAGCCAGATACACCGGAGAAGAAAGACACAACCGCCGACTTAATAAGGTGAAAGCAATGGAAGAAAAACTGAAGGATTGAGGGATTGAAGGACTGAATAATTATTATAATTAAAACTAAAGAACCTGCGACATCATTAATGCTAAATTTGTATCGTTGATTATTCAATCCTTCAGTCCTTCAATCCCTCAACCCATACCCATATCAATATCTAAACCTAACCAAACATGGCACAAACACAATATGAATTCGGAATGATCGGACTGGGGGTGATGGGAAGGAATTTCCTGCTCAACATTGCCGACCACGGTTTCCCGGTAGCCGGTTACGATACCAATCCGGACAAAGTAACAGCACTGGAAAAAGAAGGGGGCGACCACACGGTTAAAGGATTTAACCAGTTAGAAGAATTTATAGACAGCCTGGCGGTCCCCCGAAAGATCATGATGCTCGTACCGGCAGGCAACATTGTAGATGCCGTCATCGACGAGTTGCTGCCGCACCTCTCCGAAGGCGACCTGATCATCGATGGAGGCAACTCTTTCTTCCTGGACACCGACCGGCGTACCAAGAAGCTGACAGAGCAAAAGATCAACTTCCTGGGCATTGGTGTATCGGGTGGGGAAGAAGGCGCGCGCCGCGGTCCCAGCCTGATGCCCGGCGGACATCAGGAGGCTTATGAGATTATTCGCCCGATCCTGGAAGCCGCTGCCGCCAAGGTGCAGGACGAACCCTGTGTGGCGTATCTGGGCAAAGGCTCTGCCGGACATTATGTAAAAATGGTACACAATGGCATCGAGTACGGACTGATGCAACTCATCGCTGAAGCTTACGACCTGATGAAGCGGGGGATGCAACTAGAAAACCAGGAAATACATAAGCTGTTCAAAGAATGGAACGAAGGCGATCTGCAATCTTTCCTCATTGAAATTACCGCCGACATCTTCCAGCAGCCTGACAAGGAAGGCGGCGAAGGATTCCTGGTAGACAAGATACTGGACAAAGCCAAACAAAAAGGCACCGGCAAGTGGACATCACAGTCGGCAATGGATTTAGGCATACCTATCCCGACGATCGATGTAGCCGTGTCGATGCGGTTTCTTTCTGCTTTGAAAGAGGAGAGGAAAGAAGCTGCCCAGATACTGGAAAACAGCACCGCAGGAACTACTACCACCGACCGGAAGCTGCTGGAAGGAGAACTGCACAATGCCCTGCATTTTGCCATCATCGCTACCTACGCCCAGGGGCTGGCCCTGCTCAAAGAAGCTTCCAAAGAATATAAATTTGGCATTGACCTGGCAGAAGTGGCTAAAATCTGGCGGGGCGGCTGTATCATTCGTGCCAAGTTGCTGGAAGACATTATGGTAGCTTTCAAACATCAGCCGGAGTTAGCCAACCTGATGCTGGACGACCACCTGGCCAAAGTGATGCTGCAACAACACTTAGATGCTGTAGAAGTAGCCAAATTCAGTATGCAGCAGGGCATCCCTGCACCGGGCCTAACGGCAGCCATTGCTTACTTTGACGCCTACCGCAGCAAGCGGCTCCCCTCTAACCTGACCCAGGCACAACGCGACTACTTCGGCGCCCACACCTACGAGCGCATCGACCAGGAAGGCGTGTTTCACACAGAATGGAATGAGTAGTGAAATAGTGAAGTGTTAAGGTGCGTAGGTGTTAAGGTATTCAAGTACGCAAGTGTTCCGGTGCTTGATGTGTTGTTGGATACTTTTTTTGTTGAGTGTTGAATAGAGAATATTTTAAACACTCAATAATCAACACTCAATATTCAATGTTCAAGTAAAAAACAAAACCCCGATACCAGGGCATCGTTTCATCATATCCGAACACCTGAACACCAAACTTTTCCCTCACTCATCTGTTCTTGTACTAACTTAAATGACACAAACTATGATGGTGAAAAGATTTTTATCGGTGGCTGACCATGTATTCAGTCATTCGGTGCATGATGCGGTAGGTGAGCAGATCGGCACGATCAAGGATGTTTTTATAGATCCGGACAGCAACCGGCCTATTTTTGTCGTCTTGTCTACCGGCGGCTTTCTGGGCATAGGCAGCGACCATATCGTGTTGCCCTGGCATACGCTGGAGTTTAATACCAACTCACATGACATCAAGCTTACTATAGACCGCCACGCGCTAAAAAATGCGCCCGATCTGGACATAGAAAAGTTAAGAAACGCAGACCACGGCGAAGCTGATAAGATGTTTGGCTACTATGGAGAAGCTGATTTTGAAAAAGTAAAAAGCACCAACGAGAGCGATACCGAATTTGAGCAGCCCAGCAACCATGAACACGAAGGCTACGAAGGCTCAGCCGACATCACAGACCAGGAGCCTAAACACAGAAAATAAGCATCAGCCACCCCATAAGAAAGCCTGTAGGAATACAGGCTTTTTACATTTAAACAAAATAACGGGTTCTTTTGGGCGGCACTCCACACGTAATTCACTACGAAAGCAATGCAATCAATCATAGTAAATCATCCCATCATTGCATCATAGTCCATAGTCCCGATCTACTTTTTGGCAGTGTGCCGCATTCTTTCTTTGATCCTGGCGGCTTTGCCCTGGCGGCCTCTCAGGTAATACAGCCGGGCTCTTCTGACTTTGCCTTGCCTGATGACCTCAATTTTATCGATGCTGGGAGAGATGATAGGAAATATTCTTTCTACGCCGATGCCGTTGGATACTTTCCTGACGGTGAACGTTTCACCGTTAGAACTGGTGTTTTTGCGCTGAATGACTACGCCCTGAAACTGCTGGATACGTTCTTTGTTGCCCTCCCGTATCTTTACGTGTACATTGACTGTATCACCTGCTTTAAAGGAAGGATGGTTTTTCCGGGATTCCTGGTATTCTTCTTCTATAAATTTTAAAAGCTCGCTCATGGTTTTTGCTTTGCTAAGGGTTCTGCTTCTCAAAAAAGAAGGGCAAATATAGAAGAAATATATCGGCTATTGAAATCTTTTTCACTTTTTTCCTTGCTCCGGCTCCCGTAGCAACTGTTGTTTTTTATCAAATATGAGCGTATTATCACTGATAAATCCAATCTAAAATGACTTAATTTTACGTATTTCATTTAAATAAACATAGTCTGCTATATTTCTATAGGGAAAGTAAAGAATAAAATATATGATACGCCTGGCAACAATTTTCTAACTTTTTGGGCGAACAGCCTTCCGCCTTAGGTCAGTGTATTAAATTTGTACTTTTATACGTTCTGTCCATTATTAATAGAAAAAGACTATTATCTTTGTAATTACGACTAATATTTCGATACACGATTGTCCTTGATTTTTGTATGAGCACATCTTCTCTGAGAGAGAAAATAGTAAGCGGGGTGCTGTGGAATACCGTGCAGATGGTGATCAACCGTTCTTTCTCCTTTGTTATCAAACTGGTATTAGCCCGCCTTTTGTTTCCCGAGCAGTTTGGCTTGGTTGGAATGGCAGCCGTTTTTACGAGTTTTGTCCAGGTTTTCAACGATTTAGGGATAGGCGCTGCCCTGGTGCAGCGCAAAGATGAGAACCTGCGGGAAGCTCATTTTCATACTTCCTTTTGGGCGGGGGTTTTCTGGTCTATCGGCTTGTATCTTATCATTGCCTTTGGGGTGGCGCCGCTGGCAGCTATCTTCTACAAAGAACCTATGCTCCGGTCTATCATACCTGTGTTGAGCATTGGGGTGCTTTCCAGCCCGGTCAACCTGGTGCATAATGCCCAACTGACCAAAGCCATGGACTTCAAAAAATTGGCTTTTATCAACAATACGTCTAGTATCTTTTCAGGCATCCTATCGCTCATCCTGGCTTACCTGGGGGCAGGTGTGTGGTCGCTGGTGTTCAACTCCGTAGCCACCATCCTGATTGCCATGCCCCTGTATTTTAAAGCCACCGGCTGGGTGCCCAAACTGATCTGGGAAAAACAAGCCTTCCTCGACATCTTCGGGTTTGGTATCTATACTACAGGTACCAACTTTTTTAACAACCTGATCAACAAACTGGATTATCTGCTGATCGGTAAACTGGTCTCAGCTTCTGCCTTGGGGGCTTATACGCTGGCTTTTGTGCTGACCGACATCTTCAGAAAAGAACTGATGAATGTGATGAACCAGGTGATGTACCCGGTGTATGGCAAGATACAGGACGATAAAAAGTCCATCAAAAACTACTACGTCAACATCGTTAAGTATAACTCGCTGGTCATTTATCCGATCATGATGGTATTTATCATCCTGGGTGGGCCGATCATCCTTAATTTTTTTGGCGATAAATGGGTAGATTCTATCATTCCTCTCAAACTTCTGGCAGGCTCGGTTTTATTCCATATGATGATCAACAGCAATACTTCGCTGATCCGCGGTATGGGGAAAGCCAGGCTGGAGATGAAAATACAGTTCTGGAAAGCCGTCTTGCTCTATGCGCCTTTGCTGACAGCAGGCATCTATTTTTATGGGATCAATGGGGCTGCCGCCGCTTTCCTGATCATCAAGTTCCTGAGCGTTTTCATCGTTCAGATCTATATGAAAAGGCTCATCGACTATACGTTTCTTGATCTGATCAATGCTACCAAAGTACCCTTCGTGGCGGCTTTGGTCTCTTCCGGTGCCGTGCTGCTGCTCCAATCGGCGCTGAATATACATTTTATCGTGGCTGCTGTCTTGTTAGTAGGTATTTACGCCCTGATGGTGTACCTGATCATGGGCAAAGAACTGATGAGCAAAGCAAAATCTCTTAAGAAAACAAAAAAAAACGTAGTATAAAACCGCTTCCCCTGCTATGATTATAGAATTACGCGGCGTGGAGTTTGTCAACAAGGGCGCCGAGTTGATGCTTCATGCCATTATCAACCAAATCAAAGAAGAGATGCCCGATACCATTTTCGCGATGGAAAAGAGCGGGCGGGTGCCTGCCGGTAAACTCAAAGCGCATGGCATATTTCAGAAGTTCAGTCTTAATAAATTGAATTCGGACAAACTGGGCGGCTTGGTGCCTGAAGGCATGAGAAAAAACGCAGGCTTCGTATTGCCGCGCGAAGTAGACGTAGTATTAGATGCCTCCGGGTTTGCTTATGGCGACCAGTGGGGCGCCAAAAAGGCAGGCACCCGCCTGGCCAACCACATCGGTCAGTGGAAAGAGCAGGGCAAGAAAGTGATCATGCTGCCGCAGGCCTTTGGCCCGTTTACAGAGGCGGCGCTCGCCGAGCATATGAAAACCATTATCCGCCATACCGACCTGATCTTTGCCAGGGACAAAATCTCCTATGAATACCTGCAGCAGTTGTCTTCCGCCAGCCAGAATATTATCCTGAAACCTGACTTTACCAACCTGATCAAAGGAACGGTTCCTGCTGACTTTGACCGCGCAGCTTGTCAAGTCGCCATCATCCCCAACAGCAAAATGATAGAGACTTCCGGCAAGGAAGAAGGAGAAGCGTATGTGCCCCTGCTCAGCAGGCTGATCAATGTTATTATTGAACTGGGGCATAAGCCTTTTTTTCTTATCCACGAAAGCCAGAGTGATGCTGCCATCGCAGAAGAGACCAACCGCCGCCTCAACCAACCGTTGTCCGTGATCCGGGAAGAAGACCCGCTGCATGTCAAAGGCATCATTGGCAGTAGCAAGGCGGTGGTTACTTCGCGCTTTCATGGGCTGGTAAGTTGCCTGTCGCAGGCTATTCCCTGCCTCACAACGGGGTGGAGCCACAAATATGAGATGCTGCTCCAGGATTACCAATATCCTGAAGCGCTGGTAGACGTGCATAGTGATGACAGTACCCTCCGGCAAAAAGCTACGCTGATACTCACAGAACCTGCTGCCACCCTGATCCGTGAGAAACTAACAGAAGAAGGCACCCGGCAAAAGCAATTGAGCCGCGAGATGTGGCAAAAAGTGTTTGAGGTGATCAAAGCATAAAAAGAGGCTACCTCTCGAAAACAAAAAGCGATACGGATGATCCGCATCGCTTTTTCTCACTCAAAACCCCAAAACTACTAATCAAACTCTCTCCAATTCCCAATCGCTTAGTAATTTTGATTTGCTCATAACTTACGAAATAAAATAGGTAAGCGGATTTAACAATCCCTGATTTTTTTTAAAAATACCCGCCCAGCTCTATTCTTTCGTATTTGGAGTCCAGCAGACGGCTGTCGGTGCATTGGAGTACGCGCGCCGGGTAGGCTTTGATAAACTGGTAGTTGTGGGTCGCCATCAGCACGGTCGTGCCCTGGTGGTTGATCTCCCGGAACAGGCGGATGATACCGTCTGATACCTGTGGGTCCAGGTTGCCGGTAGGCTCGTCGGCAATGAGCAGGATGGGTTCGTTGATCATGGCGCGGGCAATGGCTACGCGCTGCTGCTCGCCGCCGGAGAGCTGGTGGGGCATCTTGCCGCCAGCCGACCCCAGCCCTACGCGCATGAGCACTTCGGCCAGGCGCTGCTTCATCTTGGCGCGGTCTTTCCAGCCGGTAGCGCGCATCACAAAATACAGGTTCTCGTCGATAGAGCGGTCGGCAAAAAGCTGGAAATCCTGGAAGATAATACCCAGCCTGCGGCGCAGGAAAGGCACGTCGTGTGCTTTGATGGTTTTGATAGGGTAGTCTGCAATCTCTATCTCACCCAGGCGCAGGGGCAGGTCGGCGTACATCGTCCGGAGCAGGGAGCTTTTGCCGCTGCCCGTCCTGCCGACCAGGTAGACAAATTCTCCTTTGGCAACAGAAAAGTTTACGTCTTCAAGTACTACGTTATGTTCCTGGAAGATGCAGGCGTTGCGCACTTCTACTACAGGCTTGTCCGAAAAAAAGGCGTTGGATTCTTCTGTTATCATACTTCCAGCTTGCGAAGTTTACCATACGGCAAGGCGCCAATCACCTGTTGCAAAGCTTCTTCTTTTCCTTCCAGCCCGTATTTATCCAGGTTTTTAAGCGCCCGATCTGCCCGGAAATACGCGATCAGCACGAAGTGATCGTCACGAAGCTGGATGTAATCGGGGATCTTGGCTTTGCCTTTTACTTTAATGATATACATACGGTAATAAAACAGGCTTTCTACCTGCATAAAAAGCATACGGGCAAAACTTCCGGTGACTTGTTAGCAGGTAAGTTAAGCCAAAATTCACAGAAAAAACAAACGGTTGGAAAGATACAGAGGGCTAAAAAAGAAACGGGTATCGCACCGCTACGACCGCCTACCCTTGCTCCATTCCTGGCCTGGGGGAGTTCAGCAGGAGCTGGTCGTACCCGTTTGCGGGCAAAGTTATAAGGTTTTTCAAGGTTTGCCAAACCTTTCTGCACATATTTCAGCCTATTAGTTTGCCGAATCATTTTTTGCCGATACTGCGGGTATGTCCTTTTTCTTACATGCGTAAGTTTAGGGGCAACCTGTCCTTCCTTTCTATAAAATCTACGGATAGTTTTGCCGCATCGCAAACTTTGTGCAACAAAGCACACCGAAATCTTCAACATAATCAATCCATAACCCTATGCTGTTAACCCCACCCACCAGAAAACAACCCTTCCTGGCACTGTTTGCGGCTGCTTGTCTTACGGCTGCTTCCGCCTTTGGCCAGAGCCAGAAGAGCGATAGCACGGATTATTCGCTGGAAGAGATGATGCAACTGAACTCTTCTACCGAAGCCAGCGCTCTGCAGGAAGCGCTCAACAAGAAAGTCAATGTTTCTTCCAAAAAACCACTCTCCCTGCGGGAAACGCCGGGCATTGTCAGCGTAGTGAGTGCCGAAGAAATCGCTAACGCCGGCGCCCGCGACCTGATCGATGTGCTGCGCATGGTGCCTGGTTTTGAGTTTAGCACCGATATTGAGTTCCAGGTGGGTTTAGGTATCCGGGGGAACTGGGCCATCGAAGGCAAGGCATTGTTGCTCTTAGATGGTATAGAGATCAACGAGACGCTGTATCAGAATACCCAGCTTGGCAACCGTTTTCCGGTAGATCAGATAGAACGTATTGAGATCATCCGTGGACCAGGTTCGGCGATCTACGGTGGTACGGCCGAGTAAGGGGTGGTCAATATTATAACCAAAGGTACTCATATGGATGGCATTGCTCTGACAGGCACTTACGGACAGCTTGAAAACATTTACGGAAGAAGAGACCTGGGTTTGCAGGTAGGTAAAAAAATAAACCACTGGCATGTGGATGTATCTGCCTTCAAAGGGCAGGGCAACCGAAGCGATGATGAGTATCCTTCGTTTAATGGCGATGGGGTGGATTTAGCTGATGGCTATGCAATGATGGACCCTACACAAATCAATGTTGGTATCAGTTATAAAAATGCCAGCCTTCGGACGATTTACGATTATTATCAGACTTCCTCTGTCAACTACCTCATAGATCACAGGTTTTTCATTACAAATTTCAAATATAACTATAAAGTGAGCAAAAAGCTGGTGCTTATGCCCCAGTTGACCTACACTAATCATTTGCCCTGGCATTTCAAGGAAGCATTCGATGAAGATGATGACTATACTTACAAGGTCGAGGGCAAACGTTATAAAGCGAATGTGACCGGCTCTTATGATATTACCCGCAAGTTGAACCTGATCTTTGGAGGAGAGTATTTTAACGATCAGGCTACCGATAAGCTGGACAATGAAAATTTTGGAGAAGGCATTACAAAGGTCTCTTATCAGAATTACTCTTTGTTTGCATAGGGTCTTCTCCAACACTACCTGGCTAATGTTACCTTCGGTGCACGCTTCGACGATCATAGTGCCTTTGGAGCAGCCTTCGTACCCCGCATCGCGCTGACCAAGAGAATAGACAATTTCCATTTCAAAGCCCTCTACAGCCAAGCCTACCGGGCACCAGGTATTGAGAACTTAAACCTTGACCCTATGATAAAGCCGGAAAGATCACAAGTCGTTGAGATAGAAGCAGGATACCAATTTACCCCGGAAATGTTGCTGACAATCAATGGGTTTTATATCAAAACCAAAGATGTGATTGTATATAAATATGACAGACAAACCGGGGAAGAGTTTTATCTGAATTATGAGCGCACCGGTACCAGCGGTATAGAGATGGAATATAAGATCAGAAAGGCATGGGGATATACCAATGTGGGTTATTCTTTTTACCGGGCCTCTCCCAAAAGTACAGTAGATAGTTACCAGATAGCAGGAAAAGAGCATCTCAATATCAGCTTTCCGGCACACAAGCTGACGCTGAACAGCAGTTTTAAGGTATGGAAAGGCATGAGGATCAATCCTTCACTGGTATACCGGAGTGCACGTTATGCGTACACCCAAATTGATGAAAATGAAGACGGTATCTTAGGGCGGTTAGCACCTAACGCTTTGGCTAACCTGTTTGTCAACTACGAAGGTCTTTTTGTTAAAGGGCTGAATGTAGGTATCGGTACCTACGACCTGTTAGACCAGGGAACGGTATATCCGCAGGCTTATAATGGCGGATTTGTGCGCCTCCCCGGCCCAGGCAGGGAGTTTATTCTAAAACTTTCTTATCAGTTCTCATTCCAGCCACAACAGTAGATCACAGGATTATGAAAAAGACAAAATATATAGGCATAGGGTTGTTGATGCTGTTGCTGACCGCTGGCAATACCCACAAAAGCTTTGCGCAACTCTCCAATTACAAAGCATACTCTATCTTCGTATACAATTTTGCTAAATATACGAACTGGCCGGCGGAAGCTTCTGCGGATGATTTTGTGATCACCGTCGTAGGCAAGTCAGATATTCTGGAAGAACTTAATACCCTTGCCCAGACCAAAACACTCAACGGCAGAAAAATAACAGTTCGCCAGACATCGGAGACGGCAGGTATTGACAAATCGCACCTGGTTTTTGTAGCTGCCAACAAAAGCGGTAGCCTGGATGAGATCGTTAAGAAAACCAAAGGAAAGCCTACGCTGATCGTTACCGAAAGAGATGGCCTGGTAAAAAAAGGAGCGCACATCAGTTTTATAGCCTTGGATAACGAGCCGCTTAAATTTGAGGTTAATACCCAGGCGATGGAAAACCACCACCTACAAATGGCAAAAAGCCTGCTGGCACTTTCTTATAAGGAATAAGTGGGAAGTAGGATGTAAGAGATATGAGGTAGGAGATATGAGGTGAGAATTCAATCAGGCGTTTATTTATTCAATTATTCAACCTTTGTCAGGAATGGGAATTAGCAAAGTGAAAGATCTGGAAGTTTATAGCGTAGCCGTAGAGGTGGCGATGGAAATATTCAGGTTATCGCTCTCTTTTCCTATGGAGGAGAAATATTCACTGACAGATCAGATTAGGCGTTCTTCCCGTTCGGTAGCTGTCAATATTGCCGAAGGCTGGGGTAAGCGGCAATACGCTAAGTCTTTCAAACGGCATCTGATCGATAGCATGGGATCAGCAGAAGAAACCAAGGCCTGGTTGGAGTTTGCTCAAAAGTGTGAATATATTAACTTGAATACGTATGACTCCTTCATATTAAAAATGGAAAATATCGGTGCCAAACTTTACCGCCTGCACAAAACTGGCAAAGCAAAAAACCAAAATGAACCCCCTTCCTACCTCTTACCTCCGACCTCTTACCTCTTACCTCTTACCTCCTACATCCTACCTCTTACATCCTACCTCCTCACAACAATCCGTCCGTAAGGCAGTTAATAAGTCATACTACATTATACTTTAAACACTGACCTTATGACAAGCTTTTTAAACCTCCGCTACGTAGCAAAAGGGGCAGGACTCCTTGCCCTTGTTTTTTCTTTCACCTCCTGCCAGGAATATCTCGACGACCTCCTCAATGGTGACCAAGACCAGAACAATCTGCCCAGGCAGGTGATCCTGACCCAGCCGGGGCTGTTTCCCGAAGGGATAGAATTTAACCCGAATACCGAACAGTTCCTGGTATCCTCCCTCACCAGGGGAACGATCGGGACAGTCAATGATCGGGGGAAATATGAGCCGTTTGTGGAAGACGACGATTTTGTGGCTACCATCGGTATAGAGGTAGACGATTTGCGCCAACGCCTGCTGGTGTGCAACTCGGACCCAACCAACGCTAACCTGGCAGCATTAGGCATCTACGACCTGCGCTCGGGCGGGCGCATCGCCTATGCTGACTTGGGTGCTATTTCGGGCAATCCGGAGGCACCGCATTTTGCCAACGATGTAGCCGTAGACCTGGCAGGCAACGCCTACGTTACCGACAGCTTTTATCCTGTGATCTATAAAGTGGACCGGGAAGGCAATGCTTCTGTTTTTCTGCAGGATGCTGCTTTCCAGTCGTCTGCCGGTGCTTTTGGACTCAACGGCATTATATACCATCCGTTAGGCTTCCTGGTAGTAGCTTTTTCAGAAACAGGCACCCTGTATAAATTACCGCTGGACGATCCTGAAGACTTTTCCAAGATAGAAGTGGACATGCCGCTGGGCAGTCCCGACGGACTCTACCTGGGCAGCGATCTGGAGACGCTGCTGGTCGTCAACAATGCAGGAGGCACTGACGCAGGTCAGGTGCTGGCGCTGGAAAGTGATGACCTCTGGAAGACGGCCGCTGTAGAAGATACCGCCGACACCGGAGCAGTATTTCCTACCACCGCTACCCAAAGAGATGGAGCGTTTTATGTGCTTTATGCGCATCTGAACGAACTGTTTGCCGGAGATATTTCCCGCGACCGGTTTGAGATCAAAAAAATATCGCTCGATTAAAATATACCCGGCATATCCTGCGAAAAACAAAAAGGAGTAAGCCGGTGTTATTGTTATTTTGAAGTAAAAGCTCTTCTTTGGTAAGGAAGAGCTTTTTTTATGAAACCAGCGATTCATTGGTGGTGTATTAGTTTTAAAAACCCGACGTTTTGATAGCCTATCAGACTTTTATATTGTTCCTCAGAGTCATGCTCTGGGGTTCTGCCCCCTTCTCACCGAAAAACCGCCGGTTTATTCAGCAGAGGAAAGGGCTTTTTGACAAAATTGAGCAGTTTGCCTCCCGGAAATCCGGTACCAGACCGGTGTTTTGGTTTCATTGCGCCTCTTTGGGAGAGTTTGAGCAGGGCAGACCGGTCATAGAGCGGCTCAAACAAAAATATCCTGACAGCCAGGTAGTGCTTACTTTTTTTTCGCCCTCCGGCTACGAGGTTCGCAAAGATTATCCGCTGGCAGACCTGGTTTGTTACCTGCCCCTGGACGGTATGAGAAATGCCCGCAAATTCATCAACCTGATCAAGCCCGATATGGTGTTTTTTGTCAAGTATGAGTTCTGGTACGGCTATCTTACCGAATTGAAACGGAAAAGAATTCCGACCATTTCTATCTCAGCTATCTTCCGTCCGGACATGCCCATGTTCAGTTGGTACGGAAGCTTTTATAAAAGAATACTCCGGCAGATTGACTATTTCTTTGTACAGGATGAACAGTCAGCCGTGTTGCTCAAAAAGGCAGGCATCAGAAATGTAGCCCTGACAGGCGATACCCGCTTCGACCGTGTAGCCGATATTTGCAGCCATGTGGAATCTATAGCATTAGCCGAAACATTTAAGCAGGAAGAAAAGATAATGGTGATCGGCAGTAGCTGGCCGGAAGACCATGATTTGTTGCTGCCCCTGATCCGGGAGTTTGTAGATGAGATCAAGTTTATCATAGCACCGCATGATATTGAAGAGGAAGAACTGGCAAAAATAGAAGAAGCCATTCCCTACAAGACAGTCCGCTATTCCAGGACAAAGCTCAACACCATTTCCAACTACCGGGTGCTGCTCATTGATAATGTAGGAATGCTGACTTCTTTGTATCAATATGGAGAATTTGCCTATGTAGGGGGTGCCTTTGGCAAAAGCCTGCACAATATCCTGGAGCCTGCTGCCTTCGGAATGCCCATTTTTTTTGGCAATAAAAGCTACCGCCACTTCAACGAAGCTAATGCCCTGCTCAAATTAGGCACCGCTTTTACCGTAGCCGACACCAAAGAACTCAGGCATAAGTTCCTGATCTTCCTGCGCGACGAAGAAAAGCGGAAAGAAGCAGCCGCCATTAGCCGGCAATACGTAGCCGAAAATACGGGTGCTACGGATGTTATTGTCAACTATGTAGATAAAAACCTGGTGTAGCCATGGAAGGAACAGTGATGAAATCCACCGGCTCCTGGTACAGTGTACTCACCTCCGACGGACAGGTGCTGCGCTGCCGCCTGCGGGGCAAATTCAAGATCAAAGGGCTCAAGGTCACCAACCCTATTGCCGTGGGCGACCAGGTAGTGGTGACCGGAGAAGACCCGGCAGAAAATACCGGCATCATCACCGACATCCTGCCCCGCGAAAATTACCTCATCCGCCGCTCCACCCACAAGACGCAACATGCACACATCATCGCCGCCAACCTCGACCAGGCGGTACTCATTGCCACGCTGAAGTTTCCCCGTACTTCGCTGGGCTTTATCGACCGCTTCCTGGTATCGGCAGAGTCTTTTCGTATTCCGTCGGTCGTTATTTTTAATAAAACCGATCTGCTCAACCGCTCCCAGCAGTCTTTTCAGCAGGAACTGATGGCGCTGTACGAAAAGGCAGGCTATACCTGCCTGGCTGTCACTGCCTTTGCGGAAGCAGATATCCAAAAGGTAAGGCGTGTGATTGATGGAAAAACCAGCCTTTTCTCCGGACATTCAGGCGTAGGAAAATCTACCCTGCTCAACGGCCTGGACACCCAGATCGGACAAAAGACCTCGGAGGTGTCTACCTTTGCCAACAAAGGTGTGCATACCACCACCTATGCGGAGATGTTCATCCTTGGTGAAAACACTTTTGTCATCGACACGCCAGGCATCAAAGAACTTGGGTTGATGGACATCCATGAAGGCGAACTCAGCCATTACTTTCCGGAGATGCGCGATTTGCTGGGCGCCTGCAAATTTTACAACTGTATCCACACCCACGAGCCGGGCTGCGCCGTACACGACGCCGTAGAAGCCGGAGCCATTGCCGCAAGCCGCTACGACAGCTACCTGAGTATGCTGGAAAATGAAGACACCCACCGCTAATGAGCGTAGAAAAGCTGCCGGTGGTGATAGCGAACTTTTTATAAGATAATCACATTCATTATCATACAACCTTTTACTTTTACTCTTTCATCGTTTCGCATATGGCTGGCTTTTTCAAACAAAAATGGCTGTTGTTTTTTGCCATTGCCTTCATTGGTCTGCTAATCGCTTACGGTACCATGCACTTTGCCGCAGAGAAAAGCGCTGTAGATTTTAATGCGGAAATTCGCCCTATCCTTAACAAAAAATGCATCACCTGCCACGGCGGCGTCAAACGCTCCGGCGGCTTCAGCCTGCTGTTCCGTACCGATGCACTGAGTGAAACGGAGTCCGGCAAACGCGCCATTGTGCCGGGCAGCCCGCAGGAAAGTGAGATGATCCGCCGCATCAACCACCACGACCCGGAAGAGCGTATGCCTCCCGAAGGCGATCCTTTATCCGAAAACGAAATACAACTGCTTACCGACTGGATCAAAGAAGGCGCCCGCTGGGAAGACCATTGGGCCTACATCAAGCCTGAGCCGGTACAACTGCCTGAAGTAGATGCTGAGTGGGGTAATAACGAGATTGACTACTTTATTTTGCAAAAACTAAGGGCGCACGAACTGCAACCGGCTCCCCCGGCAGACAAAGCCACCCTGCTGCGCCGCGTTTCCATCGACCTGACCGGACTGCCGCCCACCTGGCAGCAGTTACAGGATTTTACCCAAGACAACAGCCCGGATGCTTACGAAAAAGTGGTAGACCGGCTGCTGGCTTCTCCCCATTACGGCGAACGCTGGACAGCCCTGTGGATGGACCTGGCGCGCTACGCCGACTCCAAAGGATACGAAAAAGACGGTCCCCGCACCATCTGGCCTTACCGCGACTGGCTGATCAAAGCCTTCAACGAAGACAAACCTTTTGACGAGTTTACCATAGAACAGTTAGCCGGTGACCTGTTGCCCAACCCTACCGACGAACAGTTGATCGCTACGGCTTTCCATCGCAATACCATGAACAACGACGAAGGCGGCACCGACGACGAAGAGTTCCGGGTAGCCGCTATCATCGACCGCGTCAACACGACCTGGAGCGTATGGCAGGCGACCACGATGGCTTGCGTACAATGCCACAGCCACCCCTACGACCCTATCCGGCACGAAGACTATTATAAGTCGTATGCCTTTTTTAATAATACGGCCGACGAGGATGTGCCCAGCGAATCGCCTAACCTGAAGGCATTTACCACAGAAGAAGACCGGCAGAAACTGGAAGAGGTCAGAAGCTGGGTCATGCAGCATACGGCTTCTGCCGACGACAAGCTGGAAAAGGCGCAGGCTTTTGTCAACCTGGTCAAGATTACCGAGCCAAAACTACATCCTCACGCCTTCGACCGGATTGAGAAAGGTTCGCTTGCTGATAATAAGTTTTTGTATGTAGAACCTGGCGGACATGCCCGCCTTCCCGATGTGCCTTTGCAGGGGCAAAGCCGCCTGTTTGTCAGCTACAGTGCCAAGCGCAGTACGGGAAAGGTAGAAATCCGCAAAGACAGCCTGCGAGGGGAAGTCATAGGCACCTGGGCTGTCAGAAAAAATGAAGGCAACTGGAATTTTGAAACCACAGCCATTCCTATCCAGCCTGTCACGGGCAAGCATGATCTATATTTTGTCTTTAAAGACCCTGGTCAGAAGGGAGCGGTGTGTACCATTGAGTGGGTCATGTTTCATGAGCCGCTGCCTGGCAAAGAGCATAAAAATTATGCCCAGGCAGAAAAGAAGCTGATCAGCCTGCTCAACGCAGAAGAAACCGTAGCCACGCCTGTGATGATAGACGAGCAGGAAGGGTATGAAAGAAAAACACATGTCTTTACACGGGGCAACTGGCTAGTACATGGCGAAGAAGTGCAGCCCGGCGTACCCCAGGCCTGGAACGGGATGCCCGAAGGAGCCCCTAAGAACCGGCTGGGGCTGGCCCAGTGGCTGGTCAGCAAAGACAATCCCCTGACGGCCCGCGTGACTGTCAACCGCTTCTGGGCGCAGCTTTTCGGCACAGGGCTGGTAGAGACCGAAGAGGATTTTGGCACCCAGGGCTTTCGCCCGTCCCATCCCGAACTGCTGGACTGGCTGGCGCAGCAACTCATGTACGAACACGGGTGGAGCCTCAAAAAAATGCTCAAGCAGATGGTCATGTCGGCAGCGTATCAGCAGTCTTCCAAAACAACGCCGGATCTGCTGGCCGCCGATCCCGGCAACCGCCTGCTGGCGCGTGGCCCCAGGGTACGTCTGGACGCCGAGCAGGTGCGCGACCAGGCGCTGGCCGTCAGCGGCTTGCTCAGCGACAAGATGTACGGTCCCAGCGTGATGCCGCAGCAGCCGGAAGGCTTATGGCAGGTCGTCTACAGCGGACTGGAATGGAAAACCAGCGAAGGCGAAGACAAGCACCGGCGAGCCTTGTATACTTACTGGCGCCGTACCAGCCCGTATCCTTCTATGATCGCCTTCGATGGTCCCAGCCGGGAGTTTTGCGTGACGCGCCGTATCGATACCAACACACCGCTGCAGGCGTTGGTCACGCTGAACGACCCGGCGTATATGGAAGCGGCGCAGGCGCTGGCCAGGCAGATGCAGGCGGCTGCGCAAAAGCCGGCGGAACAGATCAAAGCAGGCTACCGCCTGGCGATGGTCAAAGACATTGACATAGAGAAGCTGCAAGCTTTACAGAGATTGTATGATGAAGCTTTGCAACATTTCAAACAACAGCCGGAAGCTGCTCAGGAGATGGTCGGTGAAGGAGAAGTAACCCTGGCTGCTTTGGCTACTGTTGCCAATGCGATCATGAACTTAGACGAATTTATTACGAAATCGTAACAATGATGAACATTCTTCAAGAACTGCAATACCGCAACCTGCAATATGAAACCCGCCGCCATTTCCTCAAAAAATGCACGTCCGGACTGGGTGCCGTAGCTCTGGGTTCTATCATGGGATGCAACCCGTTGGCTGCCGATAAACCTACAGGCAAAATAGCCCAGGCTGCTGCAGGAGCCGACCCTATGGCTGCCAAATTCCCGCACTTTGCGGCCAAAGCCAAACGGATCATTTACCTGCATATGGCAGGCTCTCCGTCGCAATTAGAGCTTTTTGATTACAAACCGGAATTAGAGAAACTACACGCCAAAGACTGCCCGCCTTCGTTGCTGGAAGGCAAACGCTTTGCTTTTATCGAGGGTGTGCCCAAAATGCTGGGCCCGCAAGCCAAATTCAAGCAGTACGGCGCGTCAGGCACCATGCTTTCCAACCATCTGCCTTACTTTTCTTCGGTGGTAGACGATGTGGCCCTCATCAAGTCCATGCATACCGATGAGTTTAACCATGCCCCTGCCCAACTGTTGGTACAAACAGGTAGCGCCCGCCTGGGACGACCCAGCATGGGTGCCTGGGTGACTTATGGACTGGGTTCTGAAAATGAAAACCTGCCGGGATTTATGGTGTTGGTATCAGGTGGAAAGACCCCAAGCGCAGGCAAAAGCGTGTGGGGCAGCGGCTTTTTGCCTTCTGTCTACCAGGGCGTACAATGCCGCTCCGAAGGCGATCCCGTACTGTATGTCTCCAACCCTGAAGGGATGAGCGGTGCGTTGCGCCGCAAAACGCTGGATGCCATCAACAGCATCAACAAAAAAGAATACGAAGCCATGGGCGACCCGGAAACCCTGACCCGGATCTCACAGTATGAGATGGCCTTCCGTATGCAGACATCCGTGCCTGATGTGATGGACATTGCCAAAGAACCTGCCTATATCCACGAGATGTATGGCACCGAGCCAGGCAAAGCTTCTTTTGCCAACAACTGCCTGCTGGCCAGAAGGTTGGTAGAGCGCGGCGTCCGCTTCGTACAGTTGTTCGACTGGGGATGGGATTCACACGGTAGCTCGGAAGATACTGCACTGGAAGCAGGGTTCTTAGATAAATGCCGCCAGGTAGACCAGCCCATGAGTGCGCTGATCAAAGACCTCAAACAGCGGGGGCTGCTGGAAGAAACGCTGGTCGTTTGGGGAGGCGAGTTCGGCAGGACGCCCATGCAGGAAAACCGCAACGGAAAAGAGATGCCTTTTATGGGCAGAGACCACCATACGGAAGCCTTTACGGTATGGATGGCAGGCGGCGGCACCAAGCCAGGCACCACGTATGGAGAAACCGATGAGATCGGCTATTACGGCATCAAAGACCGGGTACACATCCACGATTTGCAAGCTACGATCTTACATTTGATGGGCATGAACCACGAAAAGCTGACCTATTCCTTCCAGGGAAGAGACTTCCGCCTGACGGATGTGGCGGGCAAAGTGGTGAAGGGAGTGTTGGCGTGATGGTGTTTTAGTAGGCAATAGTTGCTATTACAGAGCAGGAAGATGGGAGCATTGAAACCATGTATCCAGACTACATGAAGTTTATCTTGGTATAGCTCCAATAGAGAGCACCTGAGAAAAACACAATCATCAGAGCGATCTAACTAAAATCTTTTTCAGGTTATTCATGTTTCAATTATAGAAAAGACTTATTCAAAGATGCTTACAACTTTAGCTTACGTAAATGACATAGTAAAAGGCAGAGATACCTCTTGGCTTAATCCAACTTTGGAAGATAGGTTTGAAAAGCTTTTAGGTGCTATATATATATCTTTATCCAGAAATGAACCTTTGGATCATACCTTCAATCAACTTAACAATGGTTCGTCAAAATTTAAGCAGCTAAAGCTCCGAACCGGTAGAGTTCAAGTACTTTAGGGTTATTTTTTGACAACTTAGTATCTTCGGGTAAGATGTCAAAAAATCGGTTAATGAGTAATTGGTTATGATTGAGGGTTTTCACCGTAGCCATCGAAAAAGCTTTACGCTGACCTGCTGGCTTGCTAAGCCAGTGCTCTACTTTAGCTGCATTTATAGCTGTTAAAGAGGAATT
>JBBSNI010000059.1:0-19512 GCA_038232695.1 Cytophagales bacterium | reverse complement strand
CAGAAAGGTAGCAGGCTCAATAAAAAACAAATGCAGCAGCGAGAAAAGCATCTTATCAGAAGCCAACAACTTCCTAAATGGGATGTCTGGATCAAGCCTTCCTATTATATGGGTAGGTTATTTCTTCAATGATCCCTAAAACATCTCCTACCCGTAAATGATATTTTGGGTCGTCGAAAAATTGTTTGGCAATTCCGCCATCATGTACTGTATTCAACTGATTTCGATGAAAAACATTTCCAAATGAGTCGGTTATTTTCAAGATAAGAGGTACATTATATTCGTTATCCATGTTTTTTAAACTATAATAACTTTTTATTGAATCTATTATGTCGTTAGAATAACATATTACCTGTTCTGCCTGTCTGGTGCTGATAGGGTTTGCATGAGAAAGTGAATTTCTTGGCGGAATTAGTCTTTTCATGAACGTTCGAGCTTCCTCTCTGCCATCCGGAAAAGCCTGTTGAAACATTTCATTGAAATGCTTTTTGTATAAAATGGGGTTGCATATAATATCGATAGCATCATCCAGTAGTACCGCATCAATTAATCTTGGGTATCTATGTGGTTCATTTACTTTTCTCGACTCTAAAGATTTTACGATATCATTTTTAATAAGGCGATTTCCCTTTTCGTCGCTGTAATTCAAATAGTCGTTGTAAATAGGAGCCAAGGTATCATCGATTATCCTTCTCAACCAGTATTCCAATGATTCCAGTTTCTCCCTGCAACTACTCCTTATTTCCGAATCAGTTAGCTTGTAGTACATTGATGGTATTAATATGTGCTATAACATCCGTGTATACGCCATATGGCGTATATATTCCTTATAGCTATCTTGAGTCTGCCACCCTGAAATGGAGTACAAGCAGCCGGGTTGTGGTAGCTAATTATCGTCTCATAAAAGCAATATAAGCTGTTTTTCTCTTCTTTACAACCACAGGCAAGTGGTATTTCTTTACTTTACGGCACAAAGACCAAACACCGGATAACCCCTGTAAAGCCTGCAGCCACTCTTCATAAGACACATCGTAGCGATTTGGAACTGATCATCTGGCTGCTGTTAGCTATAGGCAGGCTGCTCTCTGAGAGCCAATAGGCTCAGCTTGCCTTTCCGTGTATCTCGTAAGCACATGCTTATGGCGTATATACTACCTATACGTTGTATATATGCCATACAACAAGCCTCTACAGCCCCCACAAGCTCTTTTTTGCTCGTATCAGGACATAACAGATGGCTAAAAGCGCATCATCTGGCTTTTTAGCTTGGGAGCAGTGCCATATCAGTGTTTTTTCTCACTGCTCACTAAGGTAGATGTCCTGAAAAACGGTTTTTCATGACTTCTACCCTGCTGCGCTGTGACAAAATGTCGTAAAACGTCACCGCTCACTGACTGAGCGGTCTTGAAAAACCGTTTTTCCTCACTGCTCACTCAGTGAGCGGTCTTGTTGGTGTAAGTTTCCTCACTTGTGCGTTAGGGGGAAGTAATGTCGGTGTAAGTTTTCTTGTTGGTACAACGCGCTTGCGGGTTTAGGCTATGTCAAGCTGTCAGAAAAACAGGTGAAAATAAGGCAATCCTTGCTTTTCTTACTGAATGGTACAGGCGTAATGATCAGGCAAAACTGACAAGGGGGATGTCTGTTGTGGTTTTTTTCCGGCAGCGTGACTCACGGCTTAGCAGCAACAGCGCTGAGAAGAAAAAACCAAATAGCACAGATTAGTGTCGTCCTCCACAACTTTTTAGCTTCTACTGTATCCTTTTATCCTCAAATTCATTACCTTGAATTTTATCAACTTATTTTTTTGTGTGGAAGCCTATGAAGTCTCTTATTCTAAGTATACTGCTGACCTGCTGGACGCTGACAGCTTTTGGCAACAAAATTTTTATTCCTATGGATGGGGTACAGTCCAACCATCTGAAAGCCTATGGCATTACCTACTGGATATTGCAGCAGGAGCAGACCGTAGACTGGCTGCTCAACTACCGGGGCGGCAGCTTTATGTGTGATTACAACCAGGCGGTAGAAAATGAACTCGTCGTACGCGGCATTACCTATGAAGTGATCTCCGATGCCGACGCCGGTCAGATGGCCAGTGTGATTGCCAGCCCTTCCTCTAACCAGGACCTGGTCAAACTGGAGCAGTATCCTAAGATCGCCGTCTATTCGCCCAAGACTGCCCAGCCCTGGGACGATGCCGTGACGCTGGCCCTGACCTATGCGGAGATTCCCTACGACGTGCTCTACGACGATGAGGTGCTGATGGGCGAACTACCCAAGTACGATTGGCTGCACCTGCACCATGAAGATTTTACCGGGCAGAACGGAAAGTTTTACAATACTTTTCACTTGTTTCCCTGGTACCAGGAGCAACAGAGAGAGTACGAAACCACCGCCAGGAAACATGGTTTTAAGAAAGTGCCCGCCATGAAAGCGGCCGTGGCGCAGACGATCAAAGAATTTGTAGCAGGTGGCGGCTTTATGTTTGCCATGTGCTCGGCCACAGACACCTATGATATTGCCCTTGCCGCCGACGGCCTAGACATCGTAGGGGAGGTCTATGATGGCGACCCGGCAGACCCACGGGCTCAATCCAAGCTGGATTTTAGCAAGACTTTCGCTTTTGCCAATTTCGTGTTGGAAATGAATCCTTATGAGATAGAATTTTCTAACATCGATGTAGACATCAACACCCGCAACATGCCGCAGGAGAACGATTTTTTTACCCTTTTTGAATTTTCTGCCAAGTGGGACCCTATTCCAACCATGCTTACGCAAAACCATGAGCATATTATCAAAGGCTTTCTGGGTGCCACTACCGCTTACCGCAAAAGTGTGATCCGCCCGGAAGTGACCATCATGGGCGAAGCCCGCGAGGTGCAGGAAGCCAAGTACCTGCATGGCACCTTTGGCAAAGGCTTCTGGACCTTCTACGGCGGACACGACCCGGAAGACTACCAGCACAACATCGGTGAGCAACCTACCGACCTGAGCCTCTATCCTAACTCACCGGGCTACCGCCTCATCCTGAACAACATCCTGTTTCCGGCTGCCAAGAAGAAGAAACAGAAGACCTGATTCAGGTCAAATTGTCATGGAACAACAAAAACGAAAACTTTCCCGGTGAACGCTTTGCTGGGATTGTCAAATAATGCTTCATTCTGCCCACTAAAGTTTATTCTCCTGGCACAGGTCTGTGAGACACAGACCTGGGGAGAAGAATATTGTTTATTGTCCAGGTTGACCATAGGCTGTAGCAATATCCACACAAAAAAAAGCCCCTGATTGCTCAGAGGCTTTTTTGTTATGAAAACGTAAAAACAAATTTACTCCGTACCGCCATCCCACCAGACAGGGGAAGTGTAATTGTTGTTGTTAGCCTGGTTGAAATTCGGATTGGCAGCTACTTCGGTAGCGGGGTACTGAAGACGTACCGGTATGGTACCTCCTGTTACGTTTGTTTCATCGGAAGTGAAAGCCACTAACTGAGGATACCCTGTTCTTCTCCAGTCTGACCAGGCTTCCCACCAGTTGAAGAATTTGCTGACCCACATTTGCTCGCCTATCATTTCCAAAGCAGGCTTGTAAACCCCATAAGGGTACTGCGCCAGGTAAGTGGCTACCTCTTCGTCCGCGACTGTCAGAGAAGGGTCGTAAGGCGCATACATCTGCATAGCCGCTTTGACACCGGCCTCATAATGCGTCTGGGCTGTGCCAGCGATGCCGGTACCTATTCCTCTTTCCAGGGCTTCGGCCAGCAGGAATTCTACTTCTGCATAGTTCATGATCATATAAGGATCATTGTCGTCCAGCATCAGGTAGTTGATCCTTGAGAACGTTTCTTCCAGCACCACCGGCCCGCCTTCCATCGCTTCAATATCTGAAGTAAAAAAGCCGTTGGGCAATCCCCGCTGCTCTAATGGGTCCGTCGTGATGGGTGTCCAGGCGGCGGCGTCCCACTTAGCGATGCCTCCACTCAGGATCATAAGCCTGGGATCATCGTCTGCTACATCATTGGGATTGGCGCCTTTCAGGAAATCAATCAGGGTTTTACTTAGAAAAGACGGATTGCCGCCATCGCCGGGATAGAATGCCCGGGAAATACCATTTTGATCCTGCCACTCGCTGGGTCCTACATCCATCGGTATCCAGACGTTGTCTTCGTTGCTGGTAAACACGCCACCGGCGACCGCTTTGGTTACGTACGTGTTGGCCATGTCAGGGGCTACATTCGAGGCACGCATCGCCAGCCTGAGCATCAGGGAATAACCCCACCTTTTCCATTGGTCAATATCTCCCTCATAGATCATGTCGGCTTTGGAAAAACCGTCGTCAGGATTGGAAGCGCTCATGGCAGCCGTTGCCTCATCCAGTTCTTTGAGCAGGTCGGCATAGATGACAGACTGCTTGTCATAGGTAGGGAAAAGGATGCCTTGTTTGCCTTCATTGATACCTTCCAAACCCCGGTTGGCTTCAAAATAGGGAATGCTGCCATAGAAATCTGTCAGTCGCTGAAAGCTGAAGGCTCTCAGTATCCTGGCAGCATTGCGCATATTCACCTTATTGCCCTCATCAAATCCACCCGGCTCGGTCTGCCGGAGGATTTCCGAAATGTTCTTCAACTGATCGTTGTAGGTAAATTCAAAGGGAGCGGCAGAGGTTTCCTCGTTGTGGCGATAAAAATTACCGTTCGCAGAGATACCCCCGGGGGTCGCTAACTGCTGTATGGCCGTAGAGGCCAGGCCTATGTTGGTCCGCCAGTCGATATAGCGGTTGTCGCCTGAACCACCGTTGGAAGCAATGCTTAGTTCGGCAGCCGAAAACAGGTAATTCAGATCAATCTCCGTGACAGCCTGCGGGTTGATATTCAGGTTATGTAATTCCTCTGTATCGCAGCCGGCTACCAGCAGTATGGTGAGGAGCAGGCAAAGCGTAAGTTTAACGATATATTTCATTTTCCTTTAGTTTTTAGTGATTAGAACTGTACTTTCAGGTTGAAGCCATAGCTACGTGTCTTAGGCATTCCAAAGTAATCCAGACCTTGTCCGTTGCCATTCTGATACGATGACTCAGGATCAATATTCTCCACGTTCTTGTATAGGATAGCCAGGTTCCGGGCGACAAAGGACAAAGACAGCGTCTGAAACGGCATTTTGTCCAGCATAGAACTTGGGAAAATATAGCCAAAGGTAACCTGCCTCAGTTTGGCAAAGGAAGCATCATACACAAAGTGATCCTGTACCCTGTTGCCCATCTGGCTCCAATAGCCCTGCGCCTCGTTGGGGGACAGCGTCTTGGTAAACGGTTCATAGATAGGATCACCGCTTTCAGTCTTACCATTTTGGGCGACGCCCGTTACCGTGATAGGTTCCTGACCTTCGCGTCCCTGAATCGTCTGCTGATGCAGTCCTGCCTGCGTCATCCGCACGTTGGTACCGGAGTAGACGTCGCCACCAATCTTAAAGTCGACCAGGGCGCCCAGGTTGAAGCCTTTGAAAGTAAAGGAGTTATTGATACCGCCCGTCCAGTCGGGAACGCTGTTTCCAATGATCTCATAATCGTCAGATTGGATAGGCGCGCCATTGTTAGGATCAAATACAAGCTGTCCGTCGGGAGACCTTTTCTGTACCAGCCCGGTGAGTACGCCAAAAGGATGCCCTACAATGTGCTTCACAAAGACGGTCCTGGTTCTGGGTTCTTCCACGATCAACTCATCGTTGCCTTCAATCAGGGAGACTACTTTGTTCTCGTTTTTAGCAAAGTTAAAAGAAACATCCCAGGTCAGGGGACCGCTTACCGGGGTGGCTGTTAACAAAGCTTCAATACCCCTGTTTTGCAGCTTACCTACGTTCACTACCGTTGAGCCAAATCCGGAAGCTTTGGAAATAGTCGCCCTCAGAATATCATTCGTTGTCACTTGGTCGTAGTAAGTAAGATCAAGTCCCAGGCGGTTATCAAAGAACCTGATGTCCAAGCCAACTTCGTATTCCGTGGAAGTCAACGGTTGCAGCGTCGGGTTGGGGATTGATCCGTTGTTGCCCCCGGCAGATGAGAAGGAGGCCAATGGAATACCTACGTGCGGTTGCTTGAGCGAGTAGGTCAGGATGGTGTTATAAGGATCTACAGTCACATTACCCACCTGCGCCCAGGAACCTCTGATCTTGCCAAAGGTCAGCCAGTCGGGCAAAGTGTTCAAGGCATCTGAGAATACAAAACTACCTCCTACGGAAGGATACAGAATACTGTTAAAGTCAGGGTTCAATACGGAGAACCAGTCGTTACGGGCGGTTCCCGTCAGGAACAGAATGCCGTTATAGCTGACTTCGGCTGAACCAAACAGGGAGTTGATCCCGGATTCTGAAAAGCCGTACTGGAAGTTTTGGGTAACCGTATTGGTGATAGCTTCAAAGAAGGGAACGTTAAAACCATTTCCTGTGGCGGCAATGCGCTCATTGCTGCGGCGCATCCGGTTGCCTCCTACGAAAGCATTAAAGTTAAATTTGCCAAAGGCCTGGTCAAAACCCAGCATCCACTCCATATTGATTTCCCGGACGCGGTTTTCACCTTCTGTCAGAGACCCACCCCGCTGGTAGCCGGTTCCCTGGGGCACCAGGTCTGTCTCTCTCCGGGTGTACCAGTCCATACCGGCACGACCCTGTACCCACAGGAAGTCTGTAATATCATACCGCAGGGTAGCAGAAGGAAGCAGACGATCCCTGGTGTCATCATTGTCAAACTGGTAAGCGGTCCACCAGGGGTTCTGGTGCCAGTTATTGTTGGCCTGCTGGTATTCTTCTCCGGGGATTTTTCCCCATATGCTCAGGCTGTTTTCGTCCGTGCCGGGAGGAATAGCGCCAGGCTTGTTGGGGTCGCCATAGTAGTTGTCTACATTCATATTGGCTGGTATGTAGTACATCGCCAGGATACCATTGGCCGGGGAGTCGGACAAGTAGGGGCGGTTGTCAGCAAATTCGTGGGAATATAAAACCCTGGAGGAAAAGGTCAGTCTCTCACCAAATTTGGAATTGGTAGACAGAGACACGTTCTGGCGGTTAAATCCTGATTGAGGTACAATGGATTGGTTCCTCAAATCCGAAAAAGAGAAGCGGAAGTTCTGCGTTTCGCTGCCCCCGGTTAGTGCAATGGTATTGGTCAGGGTAGAACCTGTCCGGAAATAGCGGTCCCAGTTGTCGCCTGCATCCCGGTAGGGCCGGCTCACGCCGTCAAACTGTACAGATTCTCCTACGCTGCCTAATTTTGGCCCCCAGGAACTGGTTCCCCAGTCGTAAGCTTCCTGCTGTGTGCGCGGCGCAACGGCAATACGGGTTGATTCGGGATCATTAGGATCGGAGGCAACGTAGTTGCCCTGTCCATACGCCCTTTGAAATTCCCTTTGGTCGTTGATCTGTTCGAAGACAAAGTTGGAGTTGAGTTCAACGCCAATGCCTTTGCGGGAAGAGCCTTTTTTAGTGACAATATTGATAACACCATTGGCAGCCCTGGCGCCATACAGCGCAGCAGAACTGGCACCTTTCAGGACGGTGATAGAGGCAATATCGTCGGGGTTGATGCTGGACATACCGTCGCCCTCATCGCGGCCACCCCAGATACCGGCTTGCCCGAACCCGGAGTTGTCCATCGGGATACCATCGATCACATAGAGCGGCTGGTTATTGCCTTGCAAAGACTTGTTACCCCGGATGATCACGCGGGTAGAGCCTGCCGGGCCGGAAGCCACGCCGCTTACATTCACACCAGCTACTCTTCCTGCCAAAGAATTCGCCACGTTGATTTCGCGGGCTTCGGTGAGGTTTTCTCCATCTACTTCCGTGATAGAATACCCCAGGGCTTTGGTTTCCCGCTCTACCCCCAGTGCCGTCACGACGACCTCCTGTAGTTGCTTCACATCGCTGTCAAGCCTTACATCGATCACGCTTTGGTTGCCAACTTCTATTTCCCTGGATAGATAGCCTATAAAAGAAAAGGTTAAAGTGGCATTTTGTGGAACTTCGATGGTGTATTTTCCATCTATGTCAGTGATCGTACCTTCCTGGCTTTCTGACACCAGTACGTTGACACCAGGAAGGGCTGAGCCATCTTCCTGGTCAGTCACGGTGCCGCTGACCTGCCGCTGTGCCCACAGGTGGGTAGCGCAGGCCATCATTGCCAATAAAACAAGTAATGGTCTTTTCATAAAGTGTAGTGTTAAGTTGAATGAACATTAAAAGGTTAGTTTTATGAAATGATTAAAAATAGTGAAGGCATACCTTTAGCCAAATCAAGCCTTGAAATTACTGATTTATCTTACATTCACAAAATCTTCCTGATAAATTTTGTTGCGCCAACGCTTCCCTGCTTTATCACCATACCCGTGGAAAAACTTCCTGGCTGTAGAACTTGATAAAATATTACTGGTCGGTACACACATTATGAAAGACGATCTTTTCAAAGCCCAGTTCCATATCCTGACGAATCCATTCAGCGTGTTGTTCAAGATCCTGAGATTAGTGGTGAACGATGGGAAAGTAACAGTCATCTCCCTAAGATTTCATTACCCGAAAAAAGGTGAATAAAAACTGCTGATAGACGATAAAACCACAAAACTCAAACATTACCCGTCCAAAATCGGTCATACTATTTAAAGCCAAAAAACTATGATCGAGAACCGCTGGTACAAGAATGCTATTATCTACAGCCTGGATCTGGAAACTTTTATGGATGCCGACCAAAACGGCACCGGGGATTTCACCGGGCTTACCCGTCGGCTGGAGTATCTGCACTCTCTGGGCGTAGACGTGATCTGGTTGGCGCCTTTCCAGCCCACGCCCAACAAAGACAACGGCTATGACATCAAAGACTACTACGGCGTGGACCCGCGCCACGGCTCCAGCGGCGATTTTGCCGAGTTTATGCATCTGGCCAATAGCATGGGCCTGAAAGTGATCATCGACCTGGTCGTCAACCATACCAGCGATGAACATCCCTGGTTTCAGGACGCCCGCCAGGGAGAAGCCGCCAAACACCACGACTGGTACGTCTGGTCTAAGAAAAAACCTTCCAACTGGGACGAAGGCATGGTGTTTCCGGGTGTGCAAAAGGCAACCTGGACCAAAGACAAAAAGGCAGATGCCTACTTTTTCCATCGTTTTTATGATTTTCAGCCGGACCTGAATATGGCAAATCCCCAGGTGCGCGAAGAGATCCAACGGATCATGAACTTCTGGATTTCCCTGGGCGTGGCAGGGTTCCGGGTAGATGCGCTGCCCTTTATCCTGGAGACCCAGCAACCGGGCAAGACCAAACGCAAAATCCGGTTTGAATACCTGGAAGAAATGAGGCGGTTCCTGCAATGGCGGCGCGGCGACGCTGTCCTGCTGGGTGAAGCTAACGTGAAGCCTGAAGATGCCAAACAATACTTTGGCGAAAAGGGTGGAGGCATCCATCTGATGTTCAATTTTTATGTCAACCAACACCTGTTTTATGCCCTGGCTACAGCGGATATTCAACCTTTACAGGAAGCCCTGAAGGCTACCAAAGACATCTTCCCCCAGGCGCAGTGGGCGCAGTTCTTACGCAACCACGATGAGTTGGATTTAGGGCGGCTGACAGAAGAACAGCGGCAAAAAGTGTTTGAGCGGTTCGGGCCGGAAAAACGGATGCAACTCTATGATCGTGGGATACGGCGTCGCCTGGCACCTATGCTGGGCAACCGGGCGCATATTGAACTGGCCTACAGCCTGATGTTCGCCCTGCCAGGAACGCCGGTGCTGCGCTACGGCGATGAGATCGGCATGGGCGACGATCTGAGCCTGAAAGAACGGGAAGCCGTCCGCACGCCTATGCAATGGACCAACGACAAGAACGCCGGTTTTTCCGGAGCCGATGAAAACGAGCTTATTCATCCCGTGATCGACGAAGGGCCTTTCGGCTACCAGCACGTGAACGTAGAAGCGCAGCGCCGGCAACCTGACTCCCTGCTCAACTGGATGACGGCGATGATCCGCCTGCGAAAAGACTGTCCCGAAGCAGGCAACGGCGATTGGGAGATCATCGATATAGGACACCCGCAGGTGTTGGGGTTGTATTATGACTGGCATGGGCAACAGTTGCTTACCTTGCACAATTTTTCGGAAGAACCTATTGAGATCAAGGTCAAGCTGGGGCGCAAACATACCAACAAACTCACCGATCTGCTCAACGTAGAAGAAAGTGTGGCCAACAAAAAAGGAGAACACTCGCTGCTGTTAGGCGCCTATGGATACCGCTGGATGCGCGTCGGGGATATCAGTCCGTCGCTGAGGGAGAAGAATAAAGCAAGATAGAGCCAGGGGAAACGTTTGAGATAAGGAAAGAAATTATCCTATATTGTAGCAAAAACATAGATAAGCGATGGTTAGAACAATTATTACTCCCGAGAAAAGCGATTATACACTCACATTACCGGATGATTTTTTAGGTAAACAGGTTGAAGTCTTAGCCTTTGTTGTCGACGAAAAAGTGGAGAAGACAGCAGACTCTTCACATAAGGGCAAGACATTTTTAGCGACTAGTTTGGATACGAGAGGGTTTAAATTTAACCGTGAAGAGGCTAATGAATGAGCGTGGATTTCTCGATACTAACGTTTTAATCTACTGCTATGCCTCTGCAGAGTCTCAAAAACAGTCTCAGGCCAGATCAGTAGCCAATCTGCCTGATGTAGCTATCAGCACCCAGGTACTTAAAGAATTCGCAAATGTTTTACGAAAGAAATTCAAGCAAGATTGGCCAGTTATTAAAGCAACGCTGGATGAAGTAACGAACAATTTTGAGGTGCATAATAACAGTACGCTCACTATCAAGCGTGCCTGTTTTATTGCTGAACGTTACAAAACTTCATTCTACGATAGTCTCATTATAGCCGCTGCTTTGGAAAATAACTGTTCAGTACTTTACTCAGAGGATATGCAAGACGGTCAGATAATTGAAAATACGTTGACGATCAAGAACCCGTTTTTGCCTTGAAGGTGGGGACCCGTTTTAGATAACCAAACAACAAAAATATGCAGCAATCCCCCGATGACCATCTATGGTGGCAAAAAGGCATCATCTACCAAATCTACCCCCGCTCCTTTCAGGATACCAGCCACGACGGTACCGGCGATCTGCGGGGTATCATGCAGCGGCTGGACTACCTGCAATGGCTGGGTGTGCAGGCGGTCTGGCTCTCGCCTATCTTTTCCTCGCCGATGGATGATTTCGGCTACGACATCTCAGACTATACGGGGATAGAACCTCTGTTTGGCAGCATGGAAGATTTCGATAAGCTGCTCGAGCTAACACACCAAAAAGGCCTGAAGCTGATCCTGGACTTAGTGCCTAACCATACTTCTTACCAGCACCCCTGGTTTCAGGAGTCACGCTCCTCCCGCGACAACCCGAAGCGGGACTGGTACATCTGGAAAGATCCGGTCTGGACAGACCCGGTACCGGATGGGGAAGGATCGGAGCGGCAGCCGCCCAACAACTGGCAAAGTGTATTCGGCGGCTCCGCCTGGCAGTGGGACGAGCCTACGGAGCAGTACTATTACCATGCCTTCCTCAAAGAACAGCCCGACCTGAACTGGCGCAATCCTGACGTGCAACAAGCCATGCTCAAGGTCATGCAGTTTTGGCTGGACAAAGGCGTGGATGGCTTCCGGGTAGATGTCATCTGGCACTTAGGCAAAGACGAGTTGTTTCGCGATAATCCGCCTAACCCAGAGTATAAGGAGGGGCAGCCGGAAAGTATGCGCTACCTCAGAGTCTACTCCGAAGACCAGCCCATGGTGTATGATATTATCGCCGATATGCGCCAACTGATGGACCGTTATGAGGAACGCCTGCTCATTGGTGAGATATACCTGCCCATCAACCGCCTGGTCACCTACTATGGCAAGGAGGGGCGCGGGGTACACCTGCCTTTCAACTTTCAGTTGATCCAGATCAACTGGCGCGCCGAAGAAATTTATGCCCTTGTCAACCAATACGAAGGGAGTCTGCGAACCGAAAACTGGCCCAACTGGGTATTAGGCAACCACGACCAACCCCGCATCGTGAGCCGGACCAGTAAGCCGCAAGCCCGGCTGGCTGCCGTACTGCTGCTTACCCTCCGGGGAACGCCCATCATGTATTATGGCGATGAGATCGGAATGCACGATGTGTTAGTTCCGCCGGATCGTCGCCAGGATTTGAAAAACACTACCTCGGATACGAACCGCGACCCGCAACGAACGCCCATGCAGTGGAGCGATGCGCCCTACGCCGGTTTCTCAACCGTAGAACCCTGGCTTCCTGTGCCCGATGATTATCAGCAGCGGAATGTTGAAAAGGCAAGAAAAGATACTGACTCTATGTTGTCTTTCTACAAAAGATTGATCGCACTGCGGCAGCAGGAACCCGCCTTGCAGGTGGGTGAATTTGTACCCCTGGGCCTGCAGGATCAGTTGATGATATATAAACGAATACACCAAGACCGTGAGGTGCTGGTTTTGATCAATTTTGGAAAGGAAAAGGCCACGTATCAGTCAAACGAAGGAAAAATAATATTATCTACCTCCGGAAACAGGCAAGAACAACCCGTGGAGGGCAGCATCAATGTAGAGGGAGAGGAAGCCCTCATCATAAGTTTAAGCTAATAGTTACTTCCACACTACACAAGAAAAAATATTTTGGAAACACGAAGGACACAAGGGTTTACACAAAGGTCACAATAGATTTGGGTTATATCATTGTGATCCTTCCGTATTCTCTCAGGTCTGCAATCCCCAATCCCCCAGGTCTGTGCCGCCGGGGCCCGGTCTCACAGAACTGAATCCAATCCCCCGTGTCTCACAGACCTGAATTCTCAGTTCACCTCCCCGATAAATCCTGTGGGTATAGGGTCTGAAGGATATGATGGCCTACGGCTTTGCCCTGGGCTACGCCTGCTTCTATCGCGTCTCTGAAATGAATGCCTCCGTACAGGCGGGAGATGGCTGCTTCGTCTGCCGCCTGGTAAAAAGAAGGAAACTTTCTGATAGGTAGCCCGAAGTATACTTCCGAAGCATCGTCGAAGGTGAAGTTTTCTCCCAACAGAGCAGTCAGTACGACGGCGCTGGCCGTAGAGATGACACTGTGGCCGCTGGTATATTCGGGGAAGGGGGGCGTCTGCAAAAGAGGCCTCCAGGTGGCGTCCTGAAACCGGTTGATGGCCGTTTCGGGGCGTATGCGGTCGCTGCGGTATTTTTCCTGCCAGCAACTGATGAAAGCATCGTGCAGGGTAAGCGCCACCAGCGTATGAGCCATTACGGTAGTCTCAAAAGACACCCCCGCTTTCTTGCAGGCGATGCCGGTGATGCCCATCCAGTGCCCGCCGGGCGAGATCTTCTTCAGACCAATGGCCATATGACCGGAAAACTGTACGGCAAACGGGTTGCAATCCCAGAAGCTGGCGATTTCTTTTTGCTCCCGCGTCAACTGCCTGCCTGTCTCATACACTTCCATCATCTGCCTGTGAAAACTGCTGGTGCTGTCCAGCGAAAAAGGGGCAGGAGGGGGCGGGGCAAACTGGGTGGCAGAGTCCAGAAAAAAGGAACGAATACTTTCCCAGTTAGGCTCCACTGCAGCGATATAGGCAGGGGGCGTGGGATACCAGGCGCCTTCCTGCTGGGTAGGGCTGTATTGGGTATAGGTGCTTAGCTTATTGTAGCCATCCGTTTTGGCGTATTGCAACACCTGCTGCGCCACCGCTTCGGCGTACTGCTGGTGCGCGGCAGCCGATTGTTGGTCCAGCCGGTGGGCTTGCTGGTAAGCTTCTGTGTAAGTCTGCTGTTTTTCTTCTAACAGATAGCCGGAGGGCATGATCTGTTTGCCCAACTCCAGCATGGCATAGGTAGCCGCAAACACAGGATCAAACGGGTCAGGTACGGCAACGGCTGTGAAGGTGGGTGGCACGTTGAACTTTTGGCTGTAATCGGGCAGGGTAGGATCATGCGCCCGCACCACCTGGTAAGCGGTCAGCATGGCATAGGCATAAAAACGGCTGGCAGCAGGCGGATTGACCACATCGTGCAGCATCACTTTGGATAGCTCAAAAGTCTGAGCCGCAAAATCACCGGTAGCGTCCGCTTGTTTGGATTGAGCCAAGACGCCCGGGGCTATCATACTAAGTGCTGCGATTGTATATAAGACAAATTTTTTCATGGTTGTGTCAGTTTATAAGCAGCGACCTCCGTGTTGTTGATGCCTGCCAGAATGTATATATCTCCCTCAATGCGGATGCTTTGCAAAGACTTTACATCGCCCCGGAGATGCAGCCCGGACTTTGCTTGCGGAATATACGAAAAATTTCCGTGTCCGTCGCCCTCGAAGAGTTGTCCGTAGCTGGCATCTATGACGCCCAAACGGATTTTGATAGCACTCTGGTTCCCTGCCAGGATCAGGTCAGGGTGGCCGTCCTGGTTGTAGTCCAGGGTCGTCATGGCATGTACGGGGGCAAACTGTGCCTCTTTAGGTAAAGGGTGGGGCACGAGCTTGGTTTGTTTGTTTTCCAGATACACCGTTTCCAGGGTTTCGGCCCGGAGCACCGTGGCGTCCTGCACGTCTTCTTTGGAAAAAATGTCGGTAAGTGATGCGTTGGCATACGCTGCATGAGAGGTAAACTTCTTGCGCAGATGATACATCTGATCCAGCAAGTCGCTGCGGCTGGCGAAAGGGTAGGATTTGCCCTGAATATAATGCGTCAGGATGGGGTCTACCGAGCCGTTGCCGTCAAAGTCTTTGTAATACAGTTGCAAAGGCTCCTGCGGACTTGCTTTAAACTGGGTATTCAATCCAAAATTGCCCACTATTAAATCTTCGTCGCCATCCTGGTCAAAGTCGCCGAGCAGCAGCTTGTTCCATAAACCTGTGAGGGGCTTGTCAAAGTATTGGTTGGTCACCTCCGTGAATGCCTTGTTCTTATTGGCAAAAACCATCACAGGCATGTATTCACCCACCACGACCAGGTCTTTAACACCATCGCCGTCCAGGTCGGTCCAGGCCGCGTCAGTGACCATACCGGCGCGCGCCAGCGTAGGTATCTTGTCAGCGATCACATCGGTGAAATGGGGTTGCCCGCCCGGCATGGATGCGCCCGAACTACTGCCGTCGTTTTCCAGCAAAAAGCTCGGCGGCGCTAGCGGGTACTGACCGGGAATGACCCTGCCGCCCACAAATAAATCTATGTCGCCATCCTGGTCGTAGTCGTAGGGCTTTACGCAGGATTTGCTCACCCGCATTTTAGGTAATGCGCCTTTGGCAAGCGTAAAGTTTCCCTGCCCGTCGTTCAGGTACAAGCGGTCTTGCAGCACCAGGTCGTCCGGCTGAAAATCCTGGTAGCCTCCGCTGGCCAGGTATAAGTCCTGGTCTCCATCTCCGTCGGCATCAAAAAACGCAGCATCGCCATCCGTGCCCAGCAGGTCAGCCTGGCTGAAGGGCTGTTCGGTAGGGGCAAAGTTGCCTTGGGTATCTTGTTTGAAAACAGTACCCAGGCTACCTTTGGCGCCTCCTATAAACAGATCGGGCAGACTGTCCCGGTCAATGTCGGCCATCGCCATCACGGGGCCGCAGGTGGTCAACATGGTCATGAGCAGGGGTTGCCTTTTAAAATCGTTGTAGGCATATTCCTGGTGGCGATAGGGCACCGGCGAAGGCACTTTTGAAAACACACACGCCGTTGGCACAGACACCGCAGGCGAAGGCAGCAAAGCATTTGTCTCTTCCAAAGTCAACGTCTGGTCCGCTTTACTCTTTTTGATAAGCTGCGTTTTGCCCGAAAGCCAGACTACCCTGAGAGAGTCTACCTGCGCCGCCTTGCCCAGCCCTACGTGAATTTTGTAGCTCACCGACGACTGAAACCCGCGCGTAGGCGTCTGCTCATACATCTGCGCACCGGAAGCCGTGTACACATATACCTTGCTTCCCAGGGCGTTAGTACCTTTCAATACCAGGTCAAGGTAATGCCGGTCGGGGTAGGTTTCCCGCGCCAGGTTTTGGTATACGGCCGCCCGTTCGTTGAGGTTGTTGACCACCAGGTCCAGGTCGCCGTCGTTGTCCAGGTCGCTGTAGGCGGCTCCGTTGGAAAAGACAGGGTCGCCGAAGCCCCACGCATCGCTTTTATCCGTAAAGGTCAGATCCTGGTTATTGCGGAAAATGTAGTTGTGCAAAGGCGTAGAGGTCATGGTGTTGACCAACTCAAACGTATCTGCCTTTTCTCCGCTGAGGGCTTTTTCGAAGTAATAGTCGCCTTTGTATTTGAGGAAATCGCGGTTGGTATAATCCCGGTAGTAGCCGTTGGTGACAAACAGGTCTTTCCATCCGTCATTGTCAAAGTCGGCAAAAAGCGGCGACCAGCTCCAGTCGGTGTTAGAGATACCTGCCAACTGCCCTACTTCGCTATACGTGCCGTCGGCGTTGTTGAGGTGGAGCATGTTGCGCATGTTCTGGTGGTAAAAGCCGTTCATCACCATCAGCGCATATTGCTCGTAATTGTCCGGGCCATAGAGCAGCTTTTGCCTTTCATTGTCTTCGGGCAGCATATCCAGGGTGTAGATGTCGGGCTGGGTATCATTGTTCACATCGGCAATATCGGAGCCCATAGAATAGTAGGAGATGTGTTGGAAGTAGTCGGTTGTTTTGTTGGTAAACGTGCCGTTGCCGTTGTTGATATACAGGTAATCCGGCTCTATGTAATCGTTGGACACATATATATCCTGGTAGCCATCGCCGTTGATGTCTGAGAGTGCCAGCCCCAGCCCGAACCCCAGCGGACTGCCCTGTATGCCCGCCTTTTCGCTGATGTCTGTAAAATGCCCGCCTGTGTTCTCATAAAGTTTATCGCCGGCCAGCGGATGGCGGGTATCCCGCACCGCATCATACTCTATCTCGTTGATCACCGTGGTGTTATGGTTGAGCAGGTACATATCCAGGTCGCCGTCTTTGTCAAAGTCAAAGAAGCCCGCGTGGGTACTGTAGGAGGGGTCGTCCAGTCCGTAGGCTGCCGCCTGTTCGGTGAAAGTCAGGTTGCCCTGGTTGATGAACAGTTCGTTCCTGCGGGCATTTTCATCGCCCCAGCCGGAGTAGCAAACATAGATGTCTAACCATCCGTCGCCGTTCACATCGGCCAGGGTAACGCCGGTAGACCAGGCGTTTTTCCTGCCTTCCACGCCTGCCTTTTTGGAGATGTCTTTAAACTTTAGCTTGCCTTGGTTGAGGTATAAGGCATTACGGTCCATGTTAGCCGTAAAGAAAATATCATCCAGCCCGTCGTTGTTAAGATCGCCCACGGCGACGCCGCCCCCATTGTAGAAATATTCATACGTCAGGATATTGGTTTCCTTATCTTCTTTAAGCTGGTTGCGGAAGGAAATGCCCGTTTGGCTGGCATCAAGCCGGTCAAACAAACGATTTTCCCTGGGGCTGTTGCTACTCAGCAGCAGGCAGATGCCCAGCAGGGCAAGGGAAAAGCAGGTGGCAGGTTGTCGTAAAGTAGTCATTCGCATCAAAACATATGATCCACACCCTCAAAGGTTAAGAAAATACAGCAGATAGTCAAGAGGAGTTTGGGGTGTTCGGGTGTTACAGTGTTAAAGTGTTAAGGTGGGAGGGGGTTTAAGTAAATGTGCTCTGCATGAAAAATTATGTGACACACTCCCTGCTTTATCCATGATGTTGCACTGTTTCCGGTGACGAAGCCTATGAAGTACCGTACTTTAGTGGCTTCGTTGGGTGGTGAAGTCACTAAAGTACCCCACTTTAGTGGCTTCACTGGGTGGTGAAGCCTATCAAGTACCGTACTTTAGTGACTTCGTCACTGGAAAAAGCCACTCCCATGTAAGATTTATTGACTGCATCACCGGAGGAAGTCCCTCCCATGTAAGATTTATTGACTACCTCACCTGTAACAGTGTATCAATCGCCGTTGTTGATGGGTTTTTTCGCAAAGCGTACAGTGTAATGAAAAGTGCATTTGATCATTGTAACTGAACAAAATAGTCTCATGCGTTACCCCCCTTCGATATCCCCTCCCTGGTCTACCCCCTCCCTGGTCGTAGGATAAGCGCAGCGGTTCTACGACCCAAAACAGTAAAGGGCGTCCGCCCGGTCATGCCAATGGCAAGAAGTGCCTGTCGCGGAATGCCGCCCAGCGGACCGGGTCGCCGTCGTGCCCGACCGGGAGCGATGCCGCCCAATGGAAAAGAGGACTGATCTTACAGGGAAACCATGCGGCTAAACACCCGGTCATTGCCTAAAAAGCTCAACGCTGCAGAAGCACTTCTGTAGACCGTAGGCGAGAGGTCAGAGCGGACGCTCTAACCAGTCAGGAGAATATTCTCCGCCGGGCAGTCATGTAAACTTACACCTTCATTACATTTCCCTGCGGGGAAGGCATGAAAACTTACACCGGCAAGGCTATCCCCGCCGGGGACGGTCTATAAAAACCGTTTGGCAAGACCATCCCTGGCAGGGACAGCCTGCAAAAACGACTTTGCTACACTTCCCCCGCAGGTACAGGTGATAAAAAATGACCCTTCTGCCAGTTCCCCGTTTGAGATAGTGTTACGTTGCTCAATGCGGACACGATATGAAAAGTGGTTTTTGAGAAAAAGATAATAAACAGGTTGTAAACATTTAAATAATTTGTTTTGGATGATGACGAAAAATAGTCATAATTACGAGATCATCATTCTAACCGGATTTATGCATGAAAGACAAGATCCAACGCAGAGCATTTATCAAGCAGGTGTCAGCCAGCAGCATAGGCTTGGGACTGACGGCTACAGACGTTCCTTTTATACTCCGTAATGGTTCTGCCAACGAAAAAGTGGTGGTAGCTATCATGGGTACCAACAACCGCGGCGCTGCTTTGGCCAAAGGATTTGCCAAACTGCCGGGCGCAGAGATAGCCTACATCTGCGATGTAGAGGAGCAGGCAATGGCCAAAGGCATGGCTGCCGCCGCCAAAGGTGGGCAGAAGAAAAAACCCAAGGGGGAAAAAGATATCCGCAAGGTGTTAGAGGATGCCTCGGTAGATGCTATTGTCATTGCCGCCCCGGACCACTGGCACGCGCCTGCTGCCATGATGGCGCTGAAGGCAGGAAAGCACGTATACGTAGAAAAACCTTGCAGCCACAACCCGGAGGAAGGCGAGATGCTGGTAGCCGCCGCCCGGAAGCACCGGAAAATCGTGCAGATGGGCAATCAGCGCAGGTCTTACCCTCATGTGCAGGATGCTATCCGGCAAATCAAAGACGGTGTGATCGGCCGGACTTTTTTTGCCCGCGCGTGGTACGCCAACACGCGGGAATCTATCGGGCATGGTCAAAAAGTACCCGTGCCTGCTGGTCTGGATTATGAGCTATGGCAGGGACCCGCGCCCCGCCGCCCTTATCAGGACAACTTGATCCATTACAACTGGCACTGGTTCTGGCATTGGGGAACCGGTGAATTGCTCAACAACGGTACGCACCAGATTG
>JBBSNI010000058.1:0-19512 GCA_038232695.1 Cytophagales bacterium | reverse complement strand
CTTTCCGGGAAACGACCAGCGTATGTCCTGCGGTGAGCGGATGAATATCCAGAAAGGCTACCGCGTGGCTGTTCTCAGCGATGATATGCCCCGGAACTTCGCCGTTGATGATTTTGGTGAAAATACTTGCCATAGTTCAGGTGTTGAAATTCAAAGTAAAACAGTACACTTCCTCACCACTGCAAACCAATTAGCTGATAGAAATGTCAAGAATTTCAAACTGCATGGTTCCGGCGGGTGCTTTTACTTCGGCAATGTCGCCTACTTTTTTGCCCAGCAAGCCTTGTCCGAACGGCGACTTGACAGAGATTTTGTTCGTCTTCAGGTCGGCTTCTTCTTCCGACACCAGGGTGTAGTTCATCACCATACCGTTTTTGGTATTCTTGATCCTGACCGTAGACAAGACGGAGACTTTAGAAGTATCAATGGTAGCGCCATCAATCACCCGGGCGTTGCCTACCACTTCTTCGAGCTTGGAGATTTTGAGTTCCAGCAGCCCCTGGGCATCTTTGGCGGCATCATATTCAGCGTTCTCGCTCAGGTCGCCTTTGTCTCTTGCTTCTGCTATTTGCTTGGCCATGTCTGACCTTCCTTTGGTTTTCAGCGTATTGAGTTCATCTTTTAGCTTTTGTAAACCTTCCTGTGTGTAATACGATACTTGTGCCATAATCATTTGAATTAAAAATTGCCCTGGCTATCAAAAAACAAAAGAACGGCTTACCAATAGCAGCCGTTTCTTTTTTTGAGCCAGAAAAGTCAAATAAGATCAACAGGCAGCAACCAGCCTGTCTAAGTATGCTGCTTGCTGCCTGCCCTTGCTGCAAAAGTAGATAATTTGCTGATCTAATGCAATAGAAGCAAACATCCGCTTAAAGGCAAAACATGAAGGACACACCTCAGCGTTTGCGCTCCACAGCCGTCAGCCGTAAAGCAACCTCCGCAATGCCATCAGGCGGAGTCAGCGTAAGCACACCACCAGGGTGGTTGGTCTTTTCTTCTTTAGTCTCGCCCGTCACCGGGTCGATCCAGGCAACCTGGTATGCGCCTGCCGCTGCGCTCAGGGCAATGGTCCGGGGTAGGGTGCCTCGAAGATAGACAGCGTATTGTTTGCCCGGTGCTGCCAGCGCCCGCATAGCGGTTTTTTCGGGCAGCTTGGTTTGTATCAACGTAGTATCCGGCTGCATGTCTACAAAGTCCAGGGCATTCATAAAGTTTTTCAGAATGCTCATTTGCCGCCGGAACGACACGCCACCGCCGCCGGGCTGGGTGTCCGGATACCGGAAGGTGCCGTTTTCGTGTTCTGCCGTGAAGGAGTAGTCCAGGTTATTGAACAGCCCGCCGCCGGCTAGCATAAACGCCCAGGCTTCGTGCCGGTAAGCAGAGTCGGCGGTGCCATCGAAACCGGTCTCGTTATCGCCGATGACTTTGTTCAGGGCGTAATTCTGTGGTACGGCATAGGGCGGCGAGGCATAGTGAAAGTTAAATACAGAGACAGCAGGATGCGGGTCCTGGATTTTGGCGGTGTTGTTGGCGATATTTTGCGAGATCAGGTGGGGCATGGCGTACCCTTTTTCTGCCTCTGCGATGATAGAAGCGATATGGTGCTGCCATTCCATCGTGATACCGCCAAAGTAAGGCTCATTACAGATCTCATAGATCAGGTTGTCGGCTCCTCTCAGTTCATCTATGATCTTTCTGACCAACGCTTCCTGCACTGCCAGCAGTTTGCCGCTTTTATCCAGGGTATACACATCGGTACGGTCCAGGCTGTCAATCTGGTTAACGTTGTTGGCAGGGTTGAAAGGACTGATCTCCCATTGTATGTCTTTGTAGAAGGGGCAAAAGAAAGCCAGTTCTACCACCACCCCCCGTTTGGAGGCTTCGGCGACAAAATCTTTCAGCCGTTTGAAGTAGGCTTCATCCCAGCGGGTCAGGTCAAACTTATTGCCTCCACGGGCAAAGCCGGGCGTCGTACTGCGCGCCCAGGGAGCGATAAAGCGGTTGGGTGCAGACGCCAGCGTATTTTTAGCAATGTTAAAAGCGCCGGGCGGTTCTATGTAGGCTCCCGTAAACACCCGCGTCAGGTTCAGCCCATGTGATTGCAGTTCTTTCAGGTAAGGCACGTAGTCAAAATCCAGGTTGACGACGGCTCCATAATGCTCCGCGGAAGTGACGAGTACAGTGGGCTTGTCCTTGTAAAGGAAGTAGTGGGGGTTATCGGGATGCAAAGCGATCGGCTTTTGCTGGGCTCTGGCCAAGGAGGCAATAAGCAGCAGGGCGGTTAATAGATAGGGGGTCGTGTTCATAGGTTTTAACATAATGTGTACTATACATGAGAAAAAATATTTTGAACCACCGCGCCACGGAGGCAAAGGTCACAAAGTATTACACAAAGGTTTAGGTTGCTATCCTTGTGCCCTTAGTGTATACCCTTTGTGTGCTTAGTGGTTAATAAAAATACTCATGCAGAGTAATAAGATGAATAATTCGGCAATAAATTTATACGATAAAAAAAAGTCTGGCATAAATACCAGACTTTTCAAGGTACAAAAATTATCAACAAAGTTACTCCGTGCTGCCGTATCCTGTGCTTTGCCGGATGGTTGGGTTAGCATCCAACTCAGCCTGTGGGATAGGGAAATAATAATCCCGCTCGTTGAAGATCACCGGTCCCGACCGTACGGTAGGATACTTGGCTACCTCTTCGGCGGCAATGCCCCAGCGGATAAGATCGTACCAGCGGTGCCCTTCGGCAAATAACTCCCGGAATCTTTCCTCTCGGATAGAGTCGCGCAATTGGGTTCCTGCCAGTCCAACATAATCTACCGCAGGGGCGGGCGTGTTGGGGTCAAGTCCGTAGGCGCGGCGGCGTACTTTGTTCATATATTCGGCCGCTTGCGGATCGATACCCTGGGCATTCAGCGCTTCGGCATACATCAGGTAGATGTCAGCCAGGCGGTATATCAGGATATTAGCACCGAAGTTTCTGTTGGTAGAATAGACGGAATAATCCAAGGGTACATATTTTTTGAAGCTCCATCCCAGGGCACCTTCATCGCCGACCATAGGCTCCAGCACTTTTTTCTTGCCATCGCCAAAAACCACGGAATCTACCCCTGGCTCCAGCATATTGACACGCAGGCGAGGATCGTTGCCAAACCGCAACACGTTGACATCGTGCGGATACACATTGCTCCAGCCCGTACCTTTAGGAGCGATCTGCAAGGCCAGGTTACTGCCTAAACCGCCGTCCCACATGCTCTCCTGCAAGTCGGTAGAAAAGTTGATCTCAAACAGGGATTCTGAACTGAATTCATTTTTACCATTAAACAAATCCTGGTAATCTTCAAAAGGGACTAATGAAAACTGACCGCTGTTGATGATCTGCTCAAAATACTGGTTGGCCGTTGCATAATCCTGGAAGTTCATATATACTTCACCCAGCAGGGCTTTGGCCGCAAAGGCATCTACCCGTGCCAGGTCATCTCCCGACCAGCTTTCGGGCAGCACTTTTTCGGCATCCTGCAAATCTTTGATGATCTGCTCGTAGATGGCCCCTACCGTAGTACGGTCTACAAACATATCTTCGCGGGTAGGCGCTACCTCCAGGATCAAGGGTACCCCGGTGGCATTGTTGTCTATGGCAGGTCCTTTTTCACCCCACAGGCGGATCAGATGAAAATAGTCAAAAGCCCGTAAAAATTTAGCTTCCCCTTTCATCACATCGATACGTGCTAACTGATCGGGTGTGGGTTCTTTTTCCTCCACAAAACGATCTACATTGATCAGAAAATCATTGGCACGGGCTATACCCCGGTAGAAGCCACGCCAGAAGTTGTCGATCAGGTCATTTTCGGGCGTTACTTCATTGCGGTACATCTGGTTCCAGCCATCGGTGCCCAGCCAGTCCTGGTTGGCCGTTTTTGGAAGCCCGTAGGATACTTTAGGTAAAAAATCAGCCCCATAGAGTTCTTCTGTCTTCTGGGCGGAATACACGCTGGTGAGTACCAGGTCCAAATCGCTCATGCTTTGAAAGAACACTTTATCGTCTATTTCATTAGGGTTGGCTACATCCAGAAAGTCGTCTGAACATTGGCCAAACAGCAACAGCGTCGTTGCCAGCAGGAAAGTACTATTTATTATTTTTTTCATAAGAGTGCATTTTAAAGCATTAAAAACCGACTTGTAAACCTGCCGAGATCAATCTTGTCTGCGGATATTGCCCCAAACCATCGATGCCCTGGCGGGTGTTGTTGTTATTTCCTGAACTCAACTCAGGATCCAAACCTTCGTATTTGGTGAGGGTGAGTATGTTCTGTGCATTCACATAAACCCGCGCATTGGTCAGACCAATACGGTTGATGAGCGTCTGCGGAAAGTTAAAGCCCAACTGAATGTTGCGCAGCTTCAGGTAAGAGCCGTCTTCCACAAGATAAGAGGAAGGGCGGCGAAAATTACCATTAGGATCAGAAGCCACCAGGCGCGGATTTTTGGTAGGGTTCTCCGCCGTCCAGCTCTCAAAGACACGTTCGCTGGAGTTGTAATCGCTGAACACCGTACGATAATAGGCTTTGGTTGCATTAAAAATGTCTACCCCCTGTACGCCCTGAAAGAACAATGTCAGGTCAAACGCTTTATAAGCGATGTTAGCATTTAGCCCGTAGATCATTTTAGGCCAGGGATTACCGATAAAGGTACGGTCATCGGCATTAATCACCCCGTCACCGCTGATGTCTTTGTAGCGCAGGTCTCCGGGGGCTGTTTTTTCGTACTGGTACAAGCCTGTAGGTGAGGCAGCGTTCAGTTCCTTTATTTCATTCTCGTTCTGGAAGATACCTTCCGCTACCAGTCCGTAGAAGTAACCGATAGGCTCCCCGGCTTCTGTTAGGGCAATGCTGCCCGAATAGCCAGGTCCGCCGCCGCCGTTAGGTATTTGTTGTCCTATGTCTAACTGCTGCACCTCGTTGCGGTTCCAGGCGGAGTTTCCGGTAATGTCAAAGTCCCAGTCGCCTACATTCTGACGGTAGTTGATCGCCAACTCAAGTCCCCTGTTTACCACCGAACCAATATTCACCTCGGTGCGCTCCGGGTCGCTGCGGCTCTGTGAAACACCGAACGAGAGAGGCAACTGTACAGGAGTCAGCATGTCCGTTGTATTTTTGATATAGTAGTCGGCGGTGATGTTGAACCTTCCTTCCAGCAAACTGGCGTCTACACCAATATCGGTCTGCTGCACTTCTTCCCACTTGACCTGCTCATTAGGAAAGCGGCGCAGGTAAAACCCTCGCTCTTTGTTGCCGCCGTCTACTCCAGTAGCATCAAAGGCATAGGTAGAGCGGCTGTTACGATAAGTACGGGCAAAGATATAGTCGCCGATACGGTCAGAACCCAACACACCATAACTGGCACGCAGCTTCAGGTCAGATAGAAAGGAGACACCCTGCATAAAGTCTTCCTCTATGATACGCCACCCTACAGAAACAGAAGGAAACACACCGTACTGGTTGTCAGGACCAAAACGGGAAGAACCATCGCGGCGGATGTTGGCCGTCAGCAGGTATTTGTTGGCAAAGGTATAGTTGATACGGCCGAAGACAGATTCCAGTCGATATTGGTCAGAAATAGAGTTTCTCTCGCTGATATTTACTGCACCGGAAGCCAGCGCAAAGCTGCGGGTATAATTGAGCGGGAAGTCCTGGGCTTCGGCGCCGAAATAGATGCCATCGTCTCTGAACCGCTCATAGCCGCCTAATACCGTGAAATCATGTTTTCCAATACTTTTGGTATAGGTAAGCACCAGGTTGGTATTGAGCGATTCATCGTCCCGGCTACGGTACTCCAGCGAGTTGAGAGAGTTAGACAATGCGCCGTAGCTAAATGCTTCTGAAAAATCCTCGTAACGCCAGGCTCTTACATTGGCGCCCACGCTTCCCCGCAAAGTCAAGCCTTCCAGGGGCTGGATCTCAACATATACGTTTCCGTTCAGGCGGTTAGCTGTTTCCAATATGTGGTTTTGGAGCTGCGCTGCCAGTGGGTTGGGTCCCTGGAAGTAAGAAGGAGCCGTTCCCCAGCCCCCAAAGGGATTGTCCGGGTCGCGTACCGGCATGATGGGTATCGCGCGGAAAATGGTGATCAGGTCGCCTCCGTCATTGTCAGTAGGGTTCTCACGGGTGCGGGAAACCAATAGTGATTCACCGATCTTGATATACTTGCCAATCTTAAAATCGGAGTTAGCCCGCAACGAGTAGCGTTCAAAGGAGTTGTCTACCATAATACCTTCCTCCTTATCATATCCTCCTGACAAGAAGTAGTTGGCATTCTGGTTGCCACCCGAAACAGACAAGTTGTAGGTTTGCTCTATGCCGCTGCCGGAAAATACTTCGTCTACCCAGTTGGTATTCGGCAGGCTTTCAGGATTGTCCCAGGCGGGTTCCGGGGTAGAGCCGGCGTTGATACGTCCTATCGAGCTGGCTCTTACAAATCCTTCCGTATCCAGCATGTCAGGCAGGTTGACGGCACGACGCTGCCCTACGGAGGTGTTGAAGTTTACCTTTACCTTACCATCGGTACCTCGCTTGGTTGTCACTAAGATCACGCCGTGGGCGGCACGCGCTCCATAGATGGCAGAAGCGGAGGCGTCTTTGAGGATTTCGATAGACTCCACATCATTCATATTAAAAAAGTTGCCTGGACTTTGCGGCACCCCGTCTATGACCCAGAGCGGCTCGGTATTACCGATGGAGCCTACCCCGCGAACATTGACACTGGAGCCTGCGCCGGGGCTGCCCTCCGTGCGCGTTACCTGTACGCCTGCCGCACGTCCCTGCAAGGCAGTTTCCAGGCGGCGTTCCGACAGGCGGGTAATATCTTGCGGAAGTACAGAAGAAATCGACCCGGTCAGGTCGCTCTTCTTCTGTGTGCCGTAGCCTACCACCACTACCTCAGACAAGGACTGAATGTCGGGCAACATGCTGACGTTGATCACCGACTGGTTGCCTATGGCTATTTCTTCTGAGGTATAGCCTACGGATGAAAATACCAGCGTCTGTGCATCGTCCGGTACCGAAAGGCGGTAGTTACCGTCCACATTGGTCACCGTACCTATCGTGGTGTTTTTTACCAATACATTGACGCCGGGCAGGGGTTCGTTTTCCTCATCGGTCACCTTGCCGCTGATAGATTTTTCCCAGGGGCGTACAGGCTTCAGCATAGCCGCCTGGCGGGGGATGATACGATCCAGGGAGGCTTCCGGCTGACCTTCAGGTCTTAGCGTACCTTTGGTTTTGAGGGGCGCCACCGGGTGGTTCCTGTTGGGCTGAATGGTGTAAAACTCATTGATTTTTTTGAACTGTAACTTTAAGGGCTCGAGCATATGGCTGAGCGTTTTCTCCAGTTCCTGCGGATTGCGGGCGGCGCCTGCTGCGGCAGGTACCTGGCGGACATCGATGAACTTGCCTTCTACGGTTTGGTCCAGGAAGGCAAACTTTACGCGGTACTGTGTTGCCAGGTCATCCAGCACCAAGCGCAGTGCTTTCACGTTTTCTGCCTGCTGCGCCGGGTCATGAGGTCTGTCGGGCGCCTCCATAAAGGACGAAGCCAGCGGTGCGGAAGCCAGCGACTGGGCATAGCCCGGCTGACAGAAGCAGCCTAAGACACATGCCAGCCAGACGACTGACCACACGCTACGAAATTTAAAAAGATGTAAAGTGTGAAACATAGTTGACTAAAATTAAGGGTTAGATATATACTTTATTGATTATTTTCCAATGGTTACGGTACGTCCCGTTTGGGTGACCGGTACACCCAACAGTTCGGACAACAGCGACAGTAGCGTTTCTACCCGGTCGGTAGGGATGGTCGCCGTAAATTTGGTGTCTGCCAGCGATGGGTCTTGAATGACAACCCTGAAACCGTAGGTATCTTCCAGCCGCTGTGCAATCGCTGAGATGCAAGTTCCCTCGAAGATCAATACATTCTCTTGCCAAGAGGAGTATGCTGCCGGGTTGACTGTCTTTTGTACTAACTTTTTCTCCTGCTCAAAGTATTCTACCATCTGGCCCGGCTGCATCACCAGCGCATCGTTTTGCGGGTCACGGTCTGTATCTGTCCGGTGGAGCCTGATCTTTCCGGTATTGAGCACGACCTGGGTTTTATCGCGCCGATGGTTTACATTGAAGCTGGTGCCTAATACTTCTACCTCGAGCGTGCTGGCGTGTACCAGGAATTGCTGAGACGTGACAGGTTTCTTTTTTACCTCAAAGAAGGCCTCTCCCGCCAGCCAGACTTCCCTGGGCTGCCGGTCGTCCCAGGCAGCCGCATAGCGTAGCGTAGAATTAGCATTAAGCACCACCACAGAACTGTCGGGCAGCATGATCTCTTTCTTTTCGCCGTAGGCGGTCTGCCAGGTAACCGTCTGGGCAGGTACGACCCACCACAGATATATCAAAGTGCCCAGCCCTACCAGAAAAAGGGCAGCGGCTGCCTGCCACTGCCAGAAAGAAGCTTTTCTAAAGTGGTTGGCGCTTATTACTGCTTTTGGGTGCCCTGCCTCAATGTTTTGCAGAACGGTGTGGTACTCCTGGGCGGTAGGCGTTACTTTTCTGAAGGCAAGCGACCGTAGAAAATGTCTGGCTTCTTCCACCGCTGCCCTTTTTTCGGGATGCCGGTGCAGAAATTGCTCCCAGAAGGCTTGTTGTTCGCCGGAAGGTTGCTGCACCCATTGCTGAAACGCTTCATCCAGGATAAAATCTTCCGCAGTATAGTGCAGGTACTTGTGTTTCATGGGAGCTTCTTTTAAGATATGAGGAAGCGCATAATAGGAATGACATCTAAAATAAGAGTCTGTTTTTTCACTTTTACATCAGCAACATTGATTGCTGATTATCATTGAAAAATAAGCAAAGAAATAGAGTAAGAATTGCAAAAATGAAAAGCTTATGTCAGGAGAGCTATGAAGGTTAACAGTAAAGAAATAAAGGAAGCGGAGCGATGGAGCAGCATATTACTTTTCATGGCCCTGATCGCTTTATAAATGATATTTCGCGCCGACTTCACATCCTCCAACTGCATGGTAGCAGCAACTTCTTCGTAGCTCAACGCCTCATAAAATTTGAGATAGACGGCTTCTTTTTGCCGCCTGGTCAGCGTCTCAAAAGCAATGGCAAGCCTGGCGCGCTGTTCGTCGCCTGCCTGGCGGGCAACAAGCGACGACTCGTAAGGAATGACTACTTCAAAAGAGGTTTGATCAGACAGGTGAAGGTATTTGCCTTCCTCGGCAGTCATTTTAACCAGTTTTCTTCTCAGGGCGGTGTAAAGATAGGCTTTGACAGAGCGGGCGGCTTGCAGCAGGGCAAGTTTGGTACGAAGTTCTATAAACAGATCCTGGATAGCGTCTTTCACCAACGCCCGGTTGCCGGCGATCTGTATGCCGTAGTTAAAAAGCAGGGGAAAATACTCCTGGTAAACCGATAAAAAATAGGGTTCATCAACCTGCTTTTCTATAAAACGACGCTGATCCATACGCAAGGCTCCGGCTAAGTCATGAAAAAAGTTGTCGCGGAATTTATAAGTTTTTCTTTTTAAAGGCAAGTAAATAGAACAACTGGCAAAAGAACTTTCTGTTTCGCAGCAAAATTCATTACCATATCAATAGCTTTTTGCACCGGAAGACTCTTTAAGCGGCAGAACAGATAGCAAGTGTACAAACTTTATGTTTGATCAGGATGGCTTTTGTACCGCTCATCCAGTTTGCTAAACGTATTTTTTGCACACATAAAAATCTCCTCAAATTTTCATCAACCTTTTAAGGTTCCACCAGCCAGGTGACCATCTCCGGAAAGACAATGACCAGTACCAAAAAGATCAACTGTATAATAATATAAGGAAGGATACCCCGGTAGAGTTGCCCGGTAGTGATCTCCGGGGGCGCTACGCCTTTCAGATAAAACAAAGAAAAGCCAAAAGGAGGAGAAAGAAAAGAAGTTTGCAGATTTAACGCCAGCAGAATGCCGATCCACAACAGGTCGATGCCCATGCGCATGAAGATAGGCGCTACCACAGGCACAATGATGAAAATGATCTCTATAAAGTCAATAAAAAACCCGGCGACAAATACCACCACCATCACAATGGCCAGAAACGCCATCGGCGACAGATCAGCGTTTTCTATCAGCCTGACCAGGTAGCGGTCGCCTTCCATCCCCCGGAAGGCCAGGGCAAAGGCGGTGGCGCCTGCCAGGATGATAAACACCATACAGGTCAGGTGTGTCGTTTCCTGCATGACCTGCCTGAGTACCGTCAGACTGAATTTGCCCTGGGATATAGTCAGCAGTAAGGCACCCATAGCCCCTACGGCGGCGGCTTCGGTCGGCGAAGCGATCCCGGCAAAGATAGAACCCAATACGGCAGCGATCAGCAGGAAAGGCAGCACAAACGCGCCCAATACCCTTTTGAACATGCCTTCCCGGCGAAACGCCGCCACTTCTTCGGCAGGCATGGGCGGTGCCGCTTTTGGGTTGAAAAAGGCGACACCTACTACATATAAAAGATAGCACAAGACCAGCCCTACGCCGGGCACAATAGCTGCCGCAAACAGGCTGCCTACCGAGACATTCAGCACGCTGCCCAGCAAGACCAGCACCACCGACGGAGGAATGATCTGTCCCAGCGTACCCGCCGAAGCGATGGTGCCGGTAGCCAGTTCAGGGCTGTAGCCGCGCTTGAGCATGGTAGGCAGACTGATCAGCCCCATCGTAATGACGGTAGCGCCTACGATGCCCGTAGAGGCTGCCAGCATGGTGCCGACGATCACCACGGAGATAGCAAGCCCGCCCCGGAACTTGCCGAAGAGCAGCGCCATGGTCTCCAGCAGGCTCTCTGCCAGCCCTGACTTTTCCAGCATGATGCCCATGTAGATAAACAAAGGCACCGCCAGCAGCACATAGTTGTTCATCGTACCATAGATGCGTAAGGCCAGCAGGTAAAAGAAGTCGGGACCAAAAACAAAAAGCCCAAACAACACCGAAACCCCTCCCAGGGTGAAGGCTACAGGAAAGCCGGAGAGGATCAGCAGAAATATAGAAAAGAACAGGATCAGGGGCAGTACATCAGCCATGAGCAGTATCGGTAGGGTCGGTCAGGGTAAGCAGGGAATGGAAGGCCAGGGAAACAGCTTGCAGCAGCAGCAAAAAGAAACCTACCGGAATGGCGGCCTTCACCACATAGCGGGCAGGCAAGCCCCCGGGATCGGGTGAGCCTTCCTGTATGGCAAAAGCGTTGGCAGCAAACTTCCACGAGGTATACACGGTGACCACGCAGAAAGGAATCAGAAACAAGACAACCCCCACCAGGTTGACCCAGGCTTTCTTCCGTTCAGAAAAGTTTTGGTAAAACACATCGACCCGTACATGCCGGTCGTGCCGCAAGGCGTAGCCCGCCCCCAGCAGGAAGATAAAAGAGAACAGGTGCCACTCCAGCTCTATCATGCCTGCCGACGAGGTGTTAAAAAGGTAGCGGGCTGCCACATCGTAGCAGATCAGCAGCACAAGTGCCGTGTTGAGCCAGGAGACCCCCCGCCCAATGTGTTCGTTCAGACGATCAATAGCCTGGCTGGTAGTGCGTAAAACTTTTTTCATGTGCTATTCTATTATCAGGGAAATGCATTTAAACACAAAGGGCACTAAGTTTGGCACCGCAGCGGCGGCCGCAAAGGACACTATTACGCGCCTCCCGGTGTGGAGACGCCCCGTAACAGCTAATCAAATCTTTGTGCCCTTTGTGTATACTTTGTGTCTTTGTGGTTAAAAAAACGATTACTGTAGATCAACCCAAGTTTTGATCCCTTACTCCAATCCTACCACCCGGCAAACACGGAAAATTAGACAAATCGAACGAATTCAAAAAATTCATGCTTTATCTTTGTATGATGGAAACAGTAAACAGGCAGGCGCAGCAGGACATCCGAAGCCTGAAACCGGAGCAAATCCAGTCATTTCTAACGGAGATGGGGGAGAAGCCTTTCCGTGCCCGGCAGATACATGAATGGCTGTGGAAGAAGTCGGCCGTCTCTTTTGAGGAGATGACCAACCTGCCGTTGCCGGTGCGCGAGCAGTTGAAAACCCACTTTGCCATCCGCCCCGCCGCTGTGGAGCAGCAGCAGGTAAGCCACGACCAAACCATCAAATCCATCTTCCGCCTGCACGATGCCCACCGGGTAGAAGGTGTGCTGATCCCGGCAGACGACCGCATGACGGCCTGTGTTTCTTCGCAGGTGGGTTGTTCGCTCTCCTGTAAGTTTTGTGCGACAGGCTATATGGAGCGCAAGCGCAACTTAGAAGCAGCCGAAATTTACGACCAGGTAGTGTTGATCCACCGGCAGGCAATGGAACACTACCGGCAGCCCCTGAGCAACATTGTGTATATGGGGATGGGCGAACCGCTGCTCAACTACGCCAACGTGTTGCAATCTATTACCCACATTACTTCACCGCAAGGGCTGGGCATGTCGCCTAAACGAATTACGGTTTCTACGGCGGGTATTGCCAAGATGATCCGCAAGCTGGGCGACGACCAGGTAAAATTCAACCTGGCGCTATCGCTGCACGCCGCCAACGATGAGAAGCGTAATAAGATCATGCCGATCAATGAAACCAATACGCTGGAAGCACTGCGGGAGGCGTTGCAGTATTTTTACAGCAAAACCGGCACAAAAATCACTTTGGAATATATTGTCTTTTATGACTTTAACGATACGCTGGAAGATGCCCGCGAACTGTGGCAGTTTACCAAACAGGTGCCTGCTAAGGTGAACATCATTGAGTACAATCCTATCCGTGAAGCGGACTTCCGCAATACCGAAGCCGGCCGCCTGGACCAGTTTGCCGCTTTCCTGGAAGACAGGGGCGTGGTGGTGAACATACGGCGCAGCCGGGGCAAAGATATTGATGCCGCCTGCGGGCAGTTAGCCATCAAGCAACAGTAGTCCTCATCTTTTTCGCAGGCTCACTCTCAGAAGTATCACTCTCTGCCTGTTCTTCCTCAGAGAATATAATATCGGCAAACTGTCTGGACATAGCCGCAGGACCAAAGTGATCTTTGTAATACTGTATGGCGCCTTTGCCCAGGCGATAGCCCAGCTCCGGCTCATTTTCAAGCCGCTGGATCAGGTGCGGCAGGTCTTGTACGATATTATTCATGAGTAGGGCAGACTTTCCATCGGCTACATACTCTTTAAGCCCCGGCACATTAGATACCACTGCCGCTTTCCCGTCTTTCATATAGTTGAAAAGTACCATGTGGCCGGAAGCGCCCGTAGCCTGCTTCATCGGCAGTATACAGGCTTTGGCATCTCTGACCAGTTGATGAAACTCTTTCCGGTCGATGTCTTTCCTGATCTCAATGTGGGTAGGGACCTTCACCTTCAGGTCTTTATTAAGATGCGAACCCACGATGATGAGCTTTTTGTCGATATTATGGAAGGCTTTAATAAGTGAGGCATAGTCGCGGTCGGTGTAGCCGCCGGCAAAGTAGTATTCTTCCGTAGCCTGGCTTTGTACAGGTTCGGTAATAGTCAGTTCGTTCCAGTCGCCATAGGGCAGGACTTTCAGTTTATAGGATGGAATGCCCAGTTCTTTATGATAAAGCTTAGCATCATAAGCGGCATTGACGATGTAGGTCTCCTGCCGGATAGCTGTAAGGCGGAGCAGCCACTTGATATAAGGAAACACTTTTTTGTTGTGCAACAGGAAACCCAGCCAGTAAAATTTTTTACATGAAATGATCCTCATTTTGATCAGCATCTTTAAGACAACGGCAATCCAGCCTGAGACTACTATTATTTCTGCCTTTCTGAAAGACTGGATACGGCGGAAGATCAAAAGCGTATAGGCTACTAAGTCCTGGAACAACTTCCAACTTCCCTGTATGTCTTTGCTCTCCTGCTGATACAGATGAAAGTCATGGAAACCATGTTCGTTTATCAGGAAATCCATGTGAGGTTTGTAAGAAAAAGGATAAACTCTGGCAATTATATTCATAAATATGCGAAGTTTAGAAAGTCAAATACTTATACATTAGGGTAAGCAATTATAGGGTATGTAATCTTAAAAGTGCTAAAAATTTCAATTAAGATAAAATTTTATTTAAAGTTTTATATAAAAAATTTATAACATTCTAAAATACCTTCTATTTAGCTTTCTCAAAAATGTATGTTTTTTAGAGAAATTGTATCAAAATGATAAATTTTTTGGGGTGGCATTTACTAAATTTTTTGCTTTTTGGTATGTAACATGGTACCACAAATGGCACAATTAGAAAAGTAGAATACTCCGCTATCAAACTTTTTGTTGTTAAATCTATTATCACAGAAACCCTTTTTAACAGAAAAACTTATGAAACTTTTTGCTTATTGTTGGATAGCCTACACCAGCCTGCTGCTGACAGGATGCGCCGAAAGAAAACAGGAAAACACGGAAGTGAATGATCCCGAGATAGAAGCAGACGTGATGGTAGGAAAAGAACGCTCGGAAATCAGGATGAGCATAGGAAATATCTACCAGACGGTAGGGGATAACGAGTCGCTCAAAATACTTCGGGATGCGTTGCGCACGACCGGGCTGGATGCGCAGCTTGCCCAGGAAGGACCCTATACCTTGTTTGCTCCTTCTGACAAAGCCTTTGAAGAAATGCGGCAACTGACCCTGAAAAAATTGCCCGCCGATATGGAAAAGGAAAAGCTGAAAGAACTGCTGCTGCACCACGTAGCCAAAGGCAACTACAGCGCGGCAGATCTGGTAAATATGCAAGGCGTAGTTACGCTCGGCGGCGACTCTGTGCATATCATCAACATAGATAACCAGCTTACCATAGACAGTGCTTTGGTCATTTTCCCGGACCGCCATGCCGACAACGGCTACGTGCATGTGATCGACGAAGTGCTGATGCCCGAATCATCTTCCAATTAGCGACACGACAATACTTTGAAAGTAGGCCTATTTTTCGGATCATTCAACCCTATCCACGTAGGGCACCTCATCATTGCCAACACGGTGCGGGGGCTTACCGGCCTCCACCAGGTGTGGTTTGTAGTGTCTCCCCAGAATCCTTTTAAGCCTGCCCACACCTTGCTACCTGACATTGACCGGCTGCGTATGGTAGAACTGGCCGTAGAAGACAACTATGACCTGCGTGCCTGCAACATAGAGTTCAGTATGCCCAAGCCGAGCTTTACGGTCGATACGCTGGCGTACCTGAGCGAGCGGCATCCGGAGCATCAGTTTTACCTGATCATGGGTGCCGACAACCTGGCGCATTTCCACAAGTGGAAAAACTACCGGCAGATTCTGGAGCAGGCAGGCGTATATACCTATCCCCGTCCCGGCGTTGCCCAGGTACCGGAGGCGCTCAGAGACCATGCTGGCATTGTGCCTGTAGAGGCGCCCCTGCTGGATATATCGGCTACGTTTATCAGAAACTGCATCCGGCAGGACGTTTCTATCAAATACTTAGTACCCGATGCTGTGGAGGCGTATATTCTCGGTAAGAAATTTTATTTGTAACCTTTATAACCCACAAACTATGATTGATTTAAAAGAAACCAAACACATCAAGAAAGAACTGGACGCTGCTCCGGCCGATTTTCAGAAGATTATCAACGACACCAAACTGGCGATTTGTATTACCAACAAGGATGGGAAGTTTGCGGCAGTAAATGACAACTACGTGAAGTTATATGGCTTTAGCCGGGAAGAGTTGGTCGGGCAGCCCTTCACCAAAGTAGTACCCGAAGAGAACCGGGATGCCCTGAAAAAGTACCACGACAAATTTTTTGTAGATAAATACGAAATCCTGAGAAAATGGGTCGTCTTAAACAAAAAGGGACAGCCTATGGAAATTTTTGCCGACGCCGGTTACAATGATCAAATCAATAAACAGCCTCATAAAATTACGCTGATCCAGTTCCAGAGAATGCTCGACGAGCAGGAAGACGTTTCGGCTGAGTACGGCAACCAGAAGGTGTAGACGCCTGCGTTGGGTATAGGATGCAAAGAAGTGAGCATTTATTTGCCCCTGTTCAACCGTCTGGCAGAAAGTTTCTTCCAGATGCTATGGGCTACGTTTATTTCTTTCTCTGTCAAACCGTAATGCTGTTTTAATATTACTTCATTGGTGATGTTGAGTACTTCTTCAATATCTGTCTTATTGCGAATCAGTCTGTCAATTTGTGGAAGCAGTGCTGCATTGTCTTTTTGATAAGGCAGCAAAACTCTTTCTGTTTCGTTTGGCATGAGTTCTAAAACGCCCCCTCCGTGGCTTCGTCCGCAAACCTCGGTAAAAGCAAGAGAGAGTGAGTTATAATAACTGGCTGTAAAGGCTTTGAGATCGGTTCCGGGACGCAAAAACACACGGTGCATGGTATCTGTAGTATAGGCTTGGGCTTCGTTGATGATCAGGCGCGGATATAAATTGTTTCGTCTGATAAAAAGCGCATCCGAAATCTTCAGGGAAGGGACGACAAACCAATCGTCACGAATGCCTGTTTTGTAACCCTTATGTATGCCTAAACTTTCGCCGTGTGTGATATACCTTGCTGCTCCGTTTTTTGGGTTGAGTTTTTGTCTTTCAGGGAAAACAAGCAAGTGTGCTTTTGCTTTCGAGAATTTGTTCTTTTGCCAGTCTTCTTCAGCGAAAACAACACTGTTGACCTGAACGCTTCTGCCTACCATTGGTTTGGCATAGTGGTGTAAGTCGTATTCTTCAACGGTGGAAAGCGGAACGGTGAAGAAACTATTGGAACCTGTGGTTATTCCAACTTCCACGTTGGCAAACTTTCCGAGTGTCGGAATATTTCTTTTTTGAGCGATGGTTTCCAGGAAGTCAATCTCTTCCTGATCTAAAAAATAGAAAGTCCATTTGTTTGATTTAAAATCAATCCTCTTTTTCGGACTTTTTAATCTTGCTACATCCAGCGTTCTTAGCTCGCCAGCATCTCTCAACTCAATATGTTCAATGTTGTGTTCTTTTGTATTATTTTTTTCGCAAAGCAGTAAAACTACTTCTTGCTGAATATTGGGAAATACGAGTTTCTCAAAGGATAGGATATTGATCTTATTATAAAAATGTGCAATGAAGTTTCTTAGTTGCTGTGCATACGAAACCTGTAAAATTTCGGCAGGTAAGACAAACCCGATCTTGCCACTATCTTTGAGCAACAAAGAAGCCCCCACAACAAACGAAACCCAGGCGTTTGTCAGTTTAGAATAGGTCAATCCTGCTTTGATGAAAATGTCTGAGGCTTCAACCTGCTGTTTGCGGTCAAAAAACTGGTAACGGATATAAGGCGGATTCCCTACGACCAGATCAAAACGTTGCAAAGTATTATTGCAGTAGGTATGAAAATCATCGATAATAATCTGTTTGTCTTTCAAATCAATAGCCTCTGCTTTCTCTGCTTCGGTTTCATTGAACTCAATAGCAGTCACTGATCTGTATTTCAGGTTTTGTTTTTTTAATTGATTTAAAAAGATACCATCGCCACAACTTGGCTCTAAAATGTCAAAATTGCTACTGCCGTTAACTCCCCAACGTAGAATAAATGCTGCGATGGGTTCGGGCGTATAAAATCCACCTCTTAATTTTTCGGCTGATGCTTCTGTAATGAGCTTCATAGTTAGGCGTTCTTTCTAGTAGTTAAATATTTTACTTTTTTCTCTGCCACTTTTAATACTTCGCTGGCATAATCTTCTTCGTCCAATACATGGTAAGCAACAGTGTCGCTCAAAAAAGCGATGATCAAATCTTTGTAGCTGACATGGAAGAATTTTGAGATTTTACAAATCAGTGCTTTCGTCGGCTTCCGGCTGTTTTTCTCGATTTTGCCAAGCATTGATATATCCATATGCAATGCTTGGGCGACTTCCCGTAAGGTCAAGTTTTTTTCCTCACGAAGCTGCCTTACTATCTCGCCGAATGTTTTTTCTGATTCCATTTTTGGACTAATTCAGTCCAAATATAGAAATGTAAAACGGAATTGCAAACAAATTTTTAATTAAATTTCCTGGCTGGATCAGCATTAGTGGCGCTATCAATCAATAATAAGCGTGAACTCATCCTTTTTGCCTGTGTTTTTGTACAAGCTGGCACTTTTACCAATGAGCTCATCTTTGGCAATTACCCTTTTGGCGTTTCCCCAACTGATGGAAGTCATTGAATTTCTTTGCTCGTAAGAAGGAGTATCCGTCCTTGTGTTGTGCGTGATAGTCAATATGTAATCACCGCAGTCTTTTCCATCAACAACTATTTTAAATACCGCCTTGGCTCTTTCAAGATGCAATGTGTCAGGCTTTGTATCTCTTATCCATTTCAAAGAAGAAAACACTTTATCTCTAAAGTAATGCCTTTGGTCAATACCCTCTGTTTTGCCTTTTTTGAACAACATCGAGCCTGTTGGATTCGTGTTTGACCCTTTGGGAATATTCAAATCTCTTTGGGTTAACGGTCCGCTTTGCCATAATAATTTAGATGCTTTGCTCTTTATGATGGGTTTTGGGAGTGTCGTCTTCTCTGCTAATTTTTCTTTTGGGACAGACTTTCCTTTAAATTCGCTCGGAACTTTTGCGGTAGCCCGTTTGGGAAAAATCTTCAGGATCATACTTTCAACTTCTTTTCTTTCGGCTCTCTCAGCTTTATTTGCTGCTTTACGCGCTGCTTCTGTCGGAACAACCTTTGCTTTCACCAAATCAGCAATCAGCTCTTTTGATAGTATTTTCAAATTCGGATCAGTGTGTTCGAGAATGGGACTAAAATACGCTTTAAACTGCTCGACTATTTTTCTGTCAGCCTCGACGCTGTTGTCAATGCTGACCAGTAACGATCCTTCAACATTCGTGAAAAGTCCTCGTGTCGTCAGGTTAGAAGAACCAACGATGAGTTCTGATGTTGCCCCGCCTTCAAAGAGATAAATCTTTGGATGAAAAATCGTTGCTGAGGGTTGATAAAAGACGTAAGCGTCAATCTCCAAGGCTAAAAGTGCTTCCAACGCTTCCTTTGATGTTCCTTCCTGGTCAACGCCTGTAACAATAGTGATGGTATCGAGATGTTTCTTGGCTGCTGAAATATGCTTTGCCAGTCCATTTATTCCAGCCAGACTTGCGAATGCTGAAATGCCTGTAAATGAGTGAAAGCTTTTGTCAGCAAAGAATTTTATTAAATGCTTTCCTACCGCATATTCTGAAGCTGGTTCGTATCCCTGCCCTAAAAACTGAATTTGCATATGAACACCATTCTGGTTTATTAATTTTTAGAGGCTATGTAAAGGTCCTTAGCGGTTTTTTTCTTCCACTGCGCTAAAAGAAAAATGACTACACAGGATAAGGACTAGGGCGTGTTGACATACATTGAGAAAGTCACGAACTTTGACTTAAAAAACTATGCGCAGATACGAATTACGCCAGGATCAGTGGCAGAAAATCGCACCATTACTGCCTGGTAAAGAGGGTGATCCGGGAAGAAGCGCTG
>JBBSNI010000057.1:0-19724 GCA_038232695.1 Cytophagales bacterium | reverse complement strand
TGCTTAGACCTGAAAAATGAAATGTGTTACAAAACATTAGGATCTTTTTTTTCCAACCTTCAGAATGAAATACTCGTCATGCATAAAAAATTTCAGGCAAGTACTAACAATCTACATATTTTTAATAATTTGCCTGCTCTTTGAAATATTTCTAAAATAACAGCCGGCAACTTCCCGTTTTATGGCAATTTGTAACAACAACCTATGAAAAAAAAGTTATTTACCGCCCTCATATTAGCTGTTTCCACCCTGCTCTCTTATCATTTGCAGGCGCAAAGCACCACCCTGTCGGGAAAAGTCACCGACGCGGGCAGCGGCGAGCCGCTGGTAGGCGTTAATATCCTTCTCAAAGATAAGGTAACGGGCACGGTGACCGACACCCAGGGCAACTTCCGCCTGCAAGTCAATGAATCGCCTCCCTTCACGCTGGTCGTATCCAGCATCGGCTACGCAACAAAGGAAGTGGTGGTAGAAAGTCAGACGGCTAACCTGAACATCAGCCTGGCTGAACAAACGCTGCTGGGCAAAGAGGTCGTCGTATCGGCTTCGCGGGTGGAAGAGAGCATCCTGGAGTCGCCTGTCTCTATTGAGAAAATGGACATCCGCGCTATCCGGGAGTCGGCCGCCCCCAACTTCTACGACCAGATCGCCAACCTGAAAGGCATTGACATCAGCGCACAGAGCCTGACTTTTAAATCGATTAATGCCAGGGGGTTTGGCGCCAACGGCAACGTGCGCACCGTCCAACTCATCGACGGCATAGACAACCAGGCGCCCGGCCTTAACTTTCCGATAGGCAACATCGTCGGCATCCCGGAGCTCGACCTGGAAAGCGTAGAACTGCTGCCCGGTGCCGCCTCGGCACTGTATGGTCCCAACGCCATCAACGGTATCATTCTGATGAACAGCAAAAGCCCGTTTGAGTACCAGGGGCTCAGCGCTGTGGCCAAGCTGGGTGTTACCCACGCCGACGGGGTAGACGACGACCCGTCTTTGTACCAAAACTACGGCATCCGCTATGCCAAAGCGTTTAATAATAAGTTTGCCTTTAAGCTCAATGCGGAGTTCTTGAGAGCCGCCGATTTCATAGGCGTAGACTACCGCGATGCCAGCGATATTGTAGAAAGAAGCCCGGAAGACATCAACCCTGACAATCGCGCCTCGCTGCGCACGTACAACGGCGTGAATGTATACGGCGATCCACTACTCAATGTAGGTTTCTTAGGGCAGGGTTCCGGCGTGGAGGCGCTGCTCCCCTTAGACGAACGCGGCAACTTTACGCCTACCGGCTATACGGAAAAAGAACTGCTGGACAATACTACGGAAAGCCTCAAGTTTGGCGGCGCATTGCACTACCGTGTGACTGATAACGTGGAAGCGTTGGTGCAATATAACATCGGCTACGGAAGCACGGTCTACACCGCCAACGACCGCTTTGTGCTGGATGATTTTTCTATCTGGACAGCCAAGGCAGAACTGCGCGGCACCCACTTCTTTTTGAGAGGCTACACGACCCAGGAAAACTCCGGCGACAGCTATGCAGCCAACACCCTGGCTTCGCTTATTAATGTGCAGACCACGATTCCTCTCTATGTCGGCGCGTTTGCGGGTGCCAGGTTGCAGGGTGCTCCTATCGATATAGCACATGCCGTTGCCAGAAGCCTCAGCGATGAGTTAAGAGATAATAATCTCAGTAATGGCAAGTTCCAGCAGTTATACGACTCGCTGCGGCAGGTGCCTATCTCGGAAGGGGGCGCTAAATTTTTGGATAGAACCAGCCTTTGGCATTACGAAGGTATGTACAACTTATCTGACCGCATCAATTTTGCCGAACTTATCGTAGGTGCTAACTACCGTCGCTACGCGCTGGACTCTGACGGGACGCTGTTTGCCTTGCAGGACGATGGCGAAGAGTTTACCATCGATGAATGGGGCGCGTATGCGCAAATCTCTAAAAAACTGCTCAGCGAAAAGCTAGACCTGACCGGCTCGGTGCGCTACGACAAAAACGAATACTTCGACGGACAGTTCTCCCCCCGTATCTCGGGTGTATACACGGTGGCCGGAGACCATAACTTCAGGGCTTCCTTCCAGCGGGGCTTCCGCATCCCGACGACCCAGGACCAGTTCATCGACCTGGACGTGGTGACGCGACGGCTGGTAGGCAGCAACCCGGCGTTGATAGACCGGTATAACTTTGAGACCAACACCGTCTATACCACCAACAGCCTGATCGCTGCCCAGCAAAACTACCAGACTACCGGCGACCTGACGGCTTCCAGGGCGCTGCTGCAACCTGTGGCTTTCGAGGATTTCAAGACCGAAAAAGTCAACACTTATGAGGTGGGCTACAAAGGATTGGTCAATGATAAACTGCTTGTTGACGCCTATTATTATTTTAGCTCTTACCGCGACTTTATGTCGGCCATAGACTTTACGCAGACGGCGGTGGGTGACCCTAACAATGACGGTGACCCACCCTATGAAGGTCCTGCCGACCCGGACGGGCTGATCCGTCAGACGGTGCCTTTCCAGCGTTTTGGTTTTGATGTGAATGCCGACGGCAAAGTGAATGCCCACGGTTTTGCCCTGGGCATAGAGTATTCCCTGGATAGAGGGTATCTGCTGGGAGGCAATGTAGCGTATAACGACCTGATTGATCAGGAAGACCTGATCGCACAGGGCTTCCAGGCAGGTTATAATACGCCCAAATGGCGTTATAACCTCCGTTTGGCCAACCGGAAAGTAACCGACAATATAGGATTCAACCTGGTATGGCGCTGGCAGCAAGCCTATTTCTGGGAGTCTTCTATCGGCGAGGGCATCATTCCGGCGTACCAGACGCTGGACGCCCAGGTGAGCTATAAGCTTCCTGCACTGCACTCTATCCTGAAGCTGGGCGGCTCCAACATACTCAACGAGCGGTATACTACCTCGTTTGCCAATCCGCGCATGGGTGCTGTCTACTATATTTCCATTACTTTTGACGAGTTGTTAAACTAAGAAAACAATGCTGATCACAGACATAAAAAAATACAGGCTGCTATCTTTCCTGAGCCTGACGCTGCTCTTAGCCTGCAACACAGAAGACGAGTTGATCGAAGAAAGAAAGGCAAACAACCCGCTGCCGCCTGCTGCGGCGTTGCAGGGAGACCCCGGCACGGCAGACTTTACCAAATATGTAGCCATTGGCAACTCGCTCACCGCCGGGCTGATGGATGGGGCGCTCTATACCAACGGGCAAGCCAACGCTTTTCCGAATATCCTGGCGCAACAGTTTGGCATCCAGGGGGTGGGCGGCGGCGCCTTCAACCAGCCTGACATCAACGCGCCGAATGGATTTAATGTATCTCTGAATGATTTGAGTACGCCTGGCATTGCTCCCATCGGACGCTTTGCGCTGCGGATTAATCCTGCCGGCATTGTACCTGTTACACCGGGCGATCCCGTCACGCCATACGGTGGCGACATCACCCAACTCAACAACTTTGGCGTACCCGGTGCGCGGGTGATCGAGGCGGTTGTGCCGGGCTACGGTCAGTCTAATTTCTTTTTCGGTCGCTTCGCTTCTTCGCCTGCGGCTTCTATGATCGGCGATGCGACAGCAGCCCAGGGCACATTCTTTACGGTGTGGCTGGGAGGCAACGACGTACTCTCCTGGGCTACTTCCGGCGGCTCCGCCCCGGACGGCGAACAAGACCCGGCCGCGCAGGCAACCAACTCAAGTACGCTGACCAGCATCAGCAGCTTTACAGAAGCCTATAGCGGTATCATCAACAGTTTGCTCTCTGTGCCCGGCGCCAAAGGGGTTGCTATCACCATTCCGCCTGTTACGCTGCTGCCCTTCTTCCGGGCGGTGCCTTTCAACCCGGCTCCCTTAGACCAGGCCAATGCCGATGCGCTCAACGCAGGCTACCAGGACTATAACAATGGCCTACAGGCAGCCGTAGCCCTGGGAAAAATGACAGCGGAAGAAGCCGCCCGCAGAAAGATAGCTTTTGCGGCTGGGAATAATCCGGTCGTGATCACAGACGAAGACCTGACCGAAGCGGACATTTCGGCGGCAGTAGGCGCTCCCGACAGCACCGTCGTGCTGCCTAAGCTGCGGCAGACCAACAGTACCGATCTGCTCACCTTCTCCGTAGCTACGCGCCTGGGAAGAGATGACACTGGCAAAGGACCTTTCGGGTTGCAGGACCCCGTCGGCGATAACTATGTACTCACGCTGAACGAGCAGATCGTGCTGAACACCCGCTTAGCGACTTTCAACGCGATCATAGGGCAGATTGCAGCCGGCACAGGCGGCAGGGTGGCCGTGACAGACATCAACGCTGTTTTTGCAGACATCACCGGGCTTACGCCTGAGCAGGCAACGCAGTTGGGCATGTCGCCTCAGGCAGTGGCAGCGGCTGACGGCACCCGGGGGCTGGTGGCAGATGGGGTGACGCTCCAACCTGACTTTTTACCCAACGGTATTATCTCCACCGACGCGGTACATCCCAACCCCAAAGGGCATGTGCTCATTGCCAACGAGGTGATCAAAACGATCAACGAAAGTTTTGATGCCGACATCCCGCTGGTAGACACCACGCCTTTCCGGACAGTGCTGGCGGTGCAGTAGGGTGAAGGGATTATTGGCCACTATTAAAATAACACAAATTGACTTGTTGTGTAAAGGTGTCAGATTACATTTGTTTTACAAAATTAAATGGTTCATGAAAGCTTATAGAGTTGAAAAGAAAGTTGCCGCTAACGGTGTGATACACCTCGATGCGCTACCGTTCAGCGAAGGAGAATTAGTAGAAGTGATTGTTCTTCCCCGTGAAGAGAAGACACAGGCTCCCGTGCCGTCTTCTTTACGCGGTAAGGTTGTCAGTGCCTTTGGCACTAGTGATTACCGCCTTGCACAAGGTGATTAGGGACAGACAGCCCCAGAAAGGCTTGATTGTGCATCGCACCGGCGACCCGGTCAGATGGTGACGGACAGTATGCTTCCACTGCTTTTAGAGCCTTATTGAAGGGGCATGAGTATCGGCAGAGCATGATCGGACCACCGACGCGGCCGTAAAGACAATCACTATGATAATGCCCAGGCAGAGTCTTTGTTCAGCAGGTTCAAGGTGCACGCCACGCGGCTGAACTTCTGGACGGTGAGATTTTCTATGGTCTCCAAGACGCTTATTATCGCAGCTTTGACGGGGTCGCCCGGCGATACATTGAAGGCTACTACAATCTGACCCGCAAGCATTCTTCCATCGGCTATTTGAGTCCGGTGCAGTATGAAGAGCGATTTGAGAAAAACAATCAAACGTAGGAGCCATATTTTTTTAGCCAAAAACCTCGGTTCTTCTAAAGGCTTTTAGCTAAAAAAATATTAGCGTAAACACTGAAAGCATCACTGATGAATACAGGCAAAACAATTTTCTATCTTAATTATTTGTCCTCATTAATTGAACCACCTCACCTGAAGTTGGAAGTAAGAAGTAGGATGTAAGAGATAAGAGTGCAAATCTTATTTCATACTTCTTACATCGTTATTCCTTTCTAATATTTTCTAATATAGCCTCTCCACCTTTGTCTAATACCCTTTGTGCCAACCGTTCGCCCAGGGATACAGCTTCAGAGGGTTTGCCATGCACGGTTTCCCGGATCATCTGCTGTCCGTCCAGGCTGATCACGCCGCCCTCGATCGTCAGGCTGTTGGCTGTCAGGTGCGCCAGCGCAAAAACCGGGATGCTGCACCCGCCGCGCAGCGTCCGCAAGAAAGCGCGCTCTGCCAGCAGCCGTGTCTCTGTCTGCGGATGGTTGACCAGATGGCGGACATGTTCCCTGACCTCCGCAGGCAGGCTGCGCATAGACTCAATGGCGATGCTGCCCTGTCCGACAGCAGGCACAAACTGAGATACGGGAAACTCATGGACAATATGATGGGTATATTCCATCCGGTGTACGCCGGCATACGCCAGCAATATAGCATCACAAAAGCCTACTTCCATCTTCACCATCCGGGTTTGGAGGTTTCCGCGCATCTCTACTACCTTCACGTGAGGGTAATAATGCTTTAGGGTAGCCTGCCGACGGGCCGAGGAAGTACCCAGCACCCAGGCTTTGGTTTTGTCTTCCAGGTTGATGTCTTTTTGGAAGCTGACCAGCACGTCGTTCACCTTTTCTCTTTCGGTAAAAGCGATCAGGTCAAAAACGGCAGGCAACTCCGACTGCATATCTTTGGCGCTGTGTACGGCTATGTCGATGTTGCCCTGCGTAAGTTGGGTTTCTATTTCTTCCGTAAAAACGCCTCTCGTACCGATCTCAGCAATAGCAATATCCTGTCTTTTGTCGCCTTTGGTGGCGATGGCAACAATCTCAGGCGTAAAGCCATCCTGTGCCAACAGACCCGCCACGTGATGTGTCTGCCACAGTGCCAACTGGCTGCCTCGGGTACCTATCCTTATCTTCATCTAAAATTAACGTCAGTCTTTGCGGATCATCTGCCCTATTTGCAGAGAAATATCCAGAAACAACATCTTGGGGTTTGCATTTCTTTCCAGGTGGTGATAACCTTCATTGAGAAAACTGGTAGTCTTTTCAATCTTTTCAAAATTAACCACCTTACTAAAGTTGGCCACAAAGGAAAGTTCATCGCCCTGCAGGCGGATCAACGCTTTCTCTACAGGCATGATCTCTTCTACATGGTTTTGCTGCAAAGTATCAACCGTTTGCATCACCAGCGTTTCGCGCATCATGGTCAGCCCGTAATGCAGCAGGCTTTTTTGTGCTTCTTTACCGAGCTTCTGAAAATCGTCTGTCAGTGCGACCAGCCGGGTATAATCCTGTAGGTAGCACAGGCGCATCCAGTCTCTGAAAAAGCGGTGGCTATCTTCTTCTGCCTCCTGCAGCAGGCGCATTGCTTGGTTCAAATTACCTTCAGCCAGCGTAGCTACCTGCCTGATCTTAACAGCCTGCGCTGCGGCGGTGGTTCCTGACTGTTCCCTTAAAATATAGATTATTTCTTCATCCGTAAAGGCCCGGATATGTACGATCTGGGTGCGTGAGAGGATGGTAGGCAGCAGCTTTTCGGCGTCGTGGGCTACCAGCAGGAAGATGGTGCGGTCGGGCGGTTCTTCCAGAATCTTGAGGATGCCGTTGGCGGCTGCCGGATGCAGGTATTCGGGCATCCAGAGCAGCACGATTTTATAAAGCCCCTCGAAAGCTTTCAGGCTCAGTTTACGGATGATGTGGCGGCTTTCTTCTTTAGAAATGTTGAGTTGCTTGTTTTCAGATCCAAAATAAGTGCTCCACTCAGCCAGGCTGCCATAAGGGTTTTCGGTAATAAACGAACGCCACTCTTTCACATAGCTATCGCTGACCACGTCTTTGCCGCTGATATTTTTGGTAGCACCTACCGGAAACACAAAATGCAGGTCAGGATGGATGTACCTGTGCATCCTATCGGTCGCAGGTCCGGGGCCGCAGGAGCCATCTGCCTGTTGCTGTTCGCTGTTGAGGTAGGTAGCAAACGCCAATGCCATCGCCAGGTTGGCGCTGCCTTCGGGCCCCAGAAAAAGCAGTGCGTGGGCTACCTGCCCTGAGCGCGCTGCTTGTATCAGGCTGTGTTTTACTTCTTCCAGACCGTAGATGTCAGTAAAGAGCATAGGCTATGTTTTTCCAAAAATAAAAAAGTCTTCGGAATAAACACTCCGAAGACTTGCTGATCGTACGTATGTTAATGTTTTACGCCTTGTCCGACTCTTTTTTGTATCTTCTGTTGAATTTCTCTACACGTCCGGCCGTATCTACGTACATTTTCTTGCCTGTGTAGAAAGGGTGGGACGCCGCGCTGACTTCTATCTTTACCAACGGGTAAGAATTGCCGTCTTCCCATTCTATCGTCTCAGTAGAGTTCATGGTAGAACGGGTCATAAATTTGAAATCGCTGGAGGTATCGTGGAAGATTACTTTTCTGTATTGCGGATGAATGTCTTTTTTCATAATCTGTTGTGTTTTTAATACTAACCCAAAAGCACCTCTTTAGCAGCCAAGGTCATTTTTGGAAAAGAGTGGCAAATATAGAAAGTCTGTTTTACAAATCCGAATATTTGAGGGGATGTATTTTCATTTTAGATCGGCTTATACTATGCTTTATCTAAAGAATCCGGCGAGCAGTATTTCCCAGGCAGAACCTGTCCACCTTTTGATGCTACCTAATCCGGTTGAGTCAAGCCAGAGCATACCGGGTTTTCTGTCGGCAGCCAGGGACTCTGCGCCTACGTTGAGCTGTCCATTCATGCGTTTGCCGTTTTGCGTTATGTTGTCAACAGGCGTCCAGGCAGAACCATTCCAGGTAAGCACCTGGTCGGTAGCTGGGGTTGTAGTACTCACCGGATAGCCTTGCAGCCCCTGTACGGTAGCCTTGCCATTATTATCCAGGCTCACATCACCAGAAACGCTTTTTGCCGCTATGTCTGTGCTGTTGCCCTGCCCCACCAGCAACTGACCGCTGCTGATACGGGTCAGGCTTAGCTGGTCAGCATTAAGTTGCAACCCGCTGCCCACGTTGATACGCAGCCTTCCGTCAGCATCTTGCCCCAGACCATCGCCTGCCACATCGGCGTTGACCTTTTCTTTGGTCACAGCATCGTTGAGAATTTTAGCAGTACTGACGGCATCCAGCGTAATGGTCATGGTGCCGTTGCTGTTCAGGGTAACGTCGCCTGAGATACTGACCGGCGAAGCGACTCCTGAAGTATTGCCGACCCATAGCTGGTTGGCCGGCAATGTTTTTTGTTGAAAAGCAGCCGTATCTGTCTGGTCGAATCCTATCTGCCATGAGCCATTTTGCCAAAAATAGAAATACCCTTCCGTCATATCAAACACCAGCAACCCGTTGTCCTGATCGCTCAACCTGGCTACAAAAGAAGAGGCTATCCGCTGCGCCGTAGTCAGGCGGGGCACCAGGAAGCCCTGCTGACCATTGGCAGAGACCAGGTCTAATACGGCGTTTGGATTGGGCGTCTCAGTACCCATACCTACGATAGTCTGACTATGACAGGTAAGGCTCAGAAAAAGGAAAAAAATACAAAACGGATAAAGAACAGCGATCATACACGAGAAAATTGAAAAGCACACAATTTTTCAATTTTAAGCATTGTATGTTTTTATTTTTCTTTAGATACACCCAAACATTGCATGGGTTATGAATTTCCGGATTGCGTTTGAATACAGGTTATGGGATGTTCATAAACTTATGAACCTGCAAAGAAATCTGCCAGGCAGGGTTTACCTTCACATACTCGATGATCTGCGGGAGCATCTTATCAGAGACGCTCCACTCAGGCTGTAGGAACAGTTTACAATCCGGGCGGACTTTTTCGGCAAACTGCGCTGCCCAGCGAAAGTCGCTCCGGTTGTATACAACCACCTTTAGCTCATCGGCCTGCGCGTAGATCTCAGGCAAGGGTGCTTTGAATTTTTTGGGTGAAAAACAAATCCAGTCGAGCGCACCGCTGAGCGGATGAGCGCCGGAGGTCTCAATGTGCACCGAAAAATCGTACAGGTGCAAGGCATCACATAAGGCGGTCAGGTCGTGCATCAAAGGCTCGCCACCGGTAATAACGGCCAACCGGCCCGGAAACTGTGCGGCTTGCCGGGCTATTGCCTCCACAGACTGTTGCGGATGCCGGCTGGCGTCCCAGGATGCTTTCACATCGCACCAGTGGCAACCTACATCGCAACCCCCCAAACGGATAAAGTAAGCGGCTTTGCCCTGATGAAACCCTTCTCCCTGTATAGTGTAGAAGGCTTCCATAAGGGGTAATGGCATGGAAAGATGCCTTGCTGATGAGGTTGCTATGATCTCCTCAGAAGTAGCTTCTACCGGGTTTCTGTGCTGTTTTTTTATATCCATCATATTGGCAAAGGTAATAGTTTTGTGATCCAATAGCTTTTTTTTTACCACAGAGCTACACAGAGGTTTTGCCGCAGAGTTTCACGGAGGTTTCTCCGTTTCCTCTATGGTTAGATCATCAGCGATGCAGGTTTGATTTACTATTTTTAAAAACTGAAAAGCCAAATGATCGGATTTTAGTACGCCTGTCTGTATTGTCCTTCATTGATCACCTTTCTACAGGGGAGGGTAAGGGTTTTGCTTTGAAGTGATGTCCTTAAACTTTGGAAAATCACATGAAAGTAAAACTGTTTGTCTTCCTGTTGGGTGTATCATCCTGCTTTTTGCTGCCTGCCGCCCGGGCACAAACCGATAGCCTTGCCCTGGTAAACGACTCCCTGAACACGACCATTCTTCAGGAATACCAGGTAAAACTGGCGGAGATTGAAAAGCAGCGCATCGGCGATTCAGTTAGGCAAGCCGCTTTGGAAAGGGAACTCCGTTCGCTCAAGACCACCGATAACCTCAAAAAAGACGAACTACAGAAACAGCTTCAGTCGCTGAAAGAAAAGGACAGCCAGAGGCTTTTGCAAAAGAAGGCGGAGATTGATTCGTTGCGGTCAAATTCAAAAGCTTTTCCGGTCAGAGGGTTTTTCAAAGACAGCTTATTCCTTATTTACAGCAAGCTGGGAAGCTTTTCAGCCAAAGACAGGGCGGAAGCGATCAGCAACAGAATTCATGTTTTATCCAAAAACTTCCAGTTTGATCCTAATTCCTTACGCCTTGTCCCTGCAGAAACTACCCTGGATATAGTCTCCGGAGAAACCATCATCATGAGCGTTTCTGAGACGGATGCGCTCTGGAATAATACCACTAAAGATACATTGGCAGCACAGTACAAAGCCATCATTGGCGCAGCGGTGACCAACTATCAGTCGGAGACCAGCTTTTTTACGCTGGCCAAAGAAATAGGACTGGCCTTGCTTACCGTGCTGGTCTTTGGCCTCATGATCCGTTATGTAAGCAGGGCGTTCCGGTGGACGGGCGTGGTAATACGCAAACAGAAGGGAAAAAGGATACAGGAACTAAAGATCAAAGGCTATACGCTGCTGGATTCAAAAAAACTGGTCAATGCATTCCTAACGATCAACACGGTACTCAAATGGGGTGTGATGCTGTTGGTGGTCTACATTGCCCTGCCCATCCTCTTTGGATTTTTTCCCTGGACGCAAAATTTTGCCGAGACGTTGTTTGGGTATTTTTTCAATCCGCTGAAAAGAATAGCTTCCGCTTTCTGGGACTACCTGCCCAACCTGTTTACCATTGTGGTCATTGTCGTGTTGTTCCGTTATTTGTTAAAAGCCATCCGTTACCTCAAAACAGAGATAGAAAGAGGCGCTTTGCAAATCTCCGGTTTTTACCCGGACTGGGCGGGTTCTACCTACCAGATCGTCCGGGCGCTGGTGGTCGCTTTTATGGTGGTCGTCATCTTCCCGTATCTGCCGGGCAGCGACTCTCCCATTTTCAAAGGCGTTTCTGTCTTCCTGGGCTTTCTGTTCACTTTTGGTTCTGCCGGTTCCCTGTCTAACGTCATTGCAGGCATTGTGCTCACCTACATGCGTTTGTTCAAGATTGGCGACATTGTCAAGATCGGAGAAGTGATCGGGGCTGTCATAGAAAAATCTTTGCTGGTGACAAGAATACGAACCAACAAAAACGAGATCATTTCTATCCCCAACTCTACGGTGATGAACAGCCACACCATCAACTACAGCAGCGACGCGCCCGACCGGGGGCTGATCATATACTCTACCGTGACGATAGGCTATGATGTGCCCTGGAGAGACATGCATGAGGTATTGATAGAGGCAGCCTTGAGAACAAATTATATTTTGCCAGAGCCAAAGCCTTTTGTGTTGCAGACAAGCCTGGACGATTTTTATGTTTCCTACCAGGTGAATGCCTATACCAAAGAGCCCAACAAGCAAGCCCTGATTTATTCCGACCTGCACCAGAACATCCAGGATGTGTGCAATGAAACGGGTATTGAGATCATGTCGCCTCACTACAGGGCGCAAAGAGACGGAAGTCCATCGACCATCCCGGCTCATTATCTTTCCAAAGATTACTCGGCTCCTGCTTTCAACACCCAACAAGAAAGCGACGGCTACTCTGCGATGGTGTAACGGAGACGGGAGTTGGAAGTGGGATGTAAGAAGTAGGAAGACGGAAGACGGAAGTAGGAATGACATAACACCCTCTTACCTCTTACGTCTTACCTCCTTGATTGTCTCTTCCATTATCTTCCCAACCTACAACACCCTGCTCCAAGCTGCCTCTTGTCATACTACTACTTTTTGCATAGCTTCGGCGCACCAATGTGTACTGTTATTATCACAAAAGCGCCCAACCTATGCAATCAGTGTTTCAACTTGCCCCACCACAAACCGGCAGGTATATCTTGCTATTTTTATTTTTTTCACTTTCCCTGTCTCCCGGCTACAGCCAGTCTGATACTTTAACCTTATCTGCCCTGCAAGCCCCTGTAGAAGTCTACCGCGATCCCTGGGGTATCAACCATATCTATGCACAAAATGAACACGACTTGTTCTTTGCCCAAGGCTACTGCGCTGCCCGCGACCGCTTGTTTCAGTTTGAAGTATGGCGCAGGCAGGCAACGGGCACCGTCGCAGAGATCCTGGGCAAACGCGAACTCAAACGCGACATCGGTACCCGCCTGTTCCGCTTCCGGGGCAACCTACAGCAGGAACTCAACCACTACCACCCTCACGGCGCACAGATCATACAGGCTTTTACCGACGGGGTCAACGCCTACATTGCCGAAACAGAAAAGCATCCTGACCTGCTTTCTGTTGAGTTCGGGCTGCTGGGTATCCAACCTGGTTATTGGACGCCCGATGTCGTCATCTCACGCCACCAAGGGCTGCTGGGCAACATTGGGGACGAACTTCAGATTGGCAGGTCGGTCGCACGGGTAGGCGCTGACCAGGTAAAGAATCTGATGAACTTCCACCCCGGCGAGCCTGACCTTAGCTTAGACAGTGCCCTTCAGCCCAAACTACTTTTCGATGATATTCTCGATCTTTATGAAGCTTACCGCAAGCCTGTGGCGTTTTTGCCGGAAGATATTGTCAAGCCAGCCTTACGGGCAACGGCTGCCAACGCTGATAAGCGTTTAGAGCAGACGCGGGCTGCCCTTGCCAGCCATCAGCAGGAGCAGGAGAACATTGGCAGCAACAATTGGGTTATCAGCGGCAAACATACCCAGAGCGGCTTTCCTTTCATGGCCAACGACCCGCACCGGGCGCAGGCCGTGCCCTCGCTTCGCTACTGGGCGCACCTAATCGCGCCTGGCTGGAACGTCATCGGTGGGGGCGAACCTGAGATACCGGGTATCTCTATTGGTCACAACGAATACGGCGCCTGGGGACTTACCGTCTTTGGTACCGACGGCGAAGACCTATACGTGTACGACACCTACCCCAACGACCCGCAGCAGTACCGCTACCAGGACCATTGGGAGCCGATGCGTATGATCCGGGATACCATTCCTGTCAAAGGGCAACAGCCGGAGATCGTAGATTTAAAGTATACCCGCCACGGCCCGGTAGTGTATGAAGATACTGCCCACCATAAAGCGTATGCCGTGCGCTGCGCCTGGCTGGAAGTAGGTGGCTCGCCCTACCTGGCCAGCCTGCGCATGGACCAGGCACGGACCTGGGAAGAGTTCCGGGAAGCCTGCCACTACAGCCACATCCCCGGGGAAAATATGGTGTGGGCAGACCGCGCCGGCAATATCGGCTGGCAGGCGGTCGGTATTGCCCCGATCCGTACGCATTGGAGCGGGCTGGTGCCTGTGCCGGGCGACGGACGCTACGAGTGGGATGGCTATCTGCCCATACAGGCCAAGCCACATGTCTACAACCCGGAAGATGGCATCAAAGCGACGGCTAACGAAAACCAGGTAACCGATGCCTTTCCTTACCGCAATGCCATAGGCTACGATTGGGCAGACGCCTACCGTGCCGACCGCATCGCCGAAGTGCTGCACTCCGGTCGCAGGCATACTCTGACCGATATGATGCAGCTACAGACTGATTATCTCGCTATCCCCGCCCGCGAACTGGTACCGCTGCTCAGGCATCTGTCTGCTGATAAATCTGTAGAAGACGCCCGGCAGCGGCTGCTGGCCTGGGATTATAGGTTAGAGGTTAACTCCGTGGCCGCTGGTATTTATGTGGCCTGGGAAAACCGGCTCAAAGCGCACTTGCATACTTTGATGGTACCCAAAGAAGTGCAGCAGATCATTACCTACCTGCCCATGAGCCGCGTGGTGCAATGGCTGGTGGCGCCGCCGCCTGCGTTGGGCGAAGACCCCGTAGCCGCCCGCAATGCGCTGCTGCTGCAAAGCCTGGAAGAAGCGGTACCAGAACTTACCAAACGCTTCGGAAAGAATATGGAACGCTGGCAGTACGGACAGGCGGAGTACAAACACATTACCCTCCGCCATCCCCTGGGCGGTGCGGTCAATGAGGCTATGCGTAAGAAGCTGGAAGTAGGACCCTTCCCGCGAGGCGGCTATAGCCATACGGTAGGCAGCACGGGCGGCAACGAAAATCAGTCGTCAGGGGCTTCCTTCCGCATCATCGTAGATACCGGCGACTGGGACCGGACGTTGGGCAGCAACACACCGGGGCAGTCCGGCGACCCTGACAGTCCGTTTTACCGCAACACGTTTGAGCTATGGGCGCAAGACCAGTATTTCCCGGTATATTACTCCAAAGACAAGATACAGCAGTCAGCCCGGGAAACATTATGGCTGACGCCCAAGTGACTTAGTTTTACTGACTGATTCCACCAATAATCCACATTGAGTGCGCCCGGCGCCCGGTTGAATATTTTTTAAACCCTCATTATTCACCCGGGCGTCGGGCGCACTCAATATTCAATGCTCAAATGCAAATGGGTAACTTGACAAAGTAGAATTGGTCAGTTCTCTGTGGCCGGGGGGTTGATCATGATATGGGCGCGGTGAGTACCAGGGTCCATGATCCAGGGCATACCGGGAGCTTCGGGGCTGAGGGGCAGGCCGGTGCTTTCGGCAGTCGCGTAAGGAATGTAGACCACATAGCGGAAGTTGCCGTTCTGCACCTCGCCGCTTGCCGTGTCATAGTCTGCTGCCGGGGCAGAATAAACATACAGCGTAGAAGGGTCTTTGGGCATGGTAAGCTTACCGGCTTTGACTTCTTTCTCCCGGATGTCAAAGATTTCCTGGGTTGACTTGCCCTCTTTTTTCAGGGCACGTCCCCGCGCCATAAAAGGCTCCAGGTCGCGGTGGTAGCAGGAAGCACTAAAGCCTTCCTGCTGCGGGTTGTCTGCCAGGCATATCAGTTCGTTGCTGCCTTTGCGCAGCAGGGTAAATTTCCCTGCCTTATCGTAGCCATAGACCGTAGCTTCTTCCCGTTGCTCAGCCGGAGCGGCCAGCACCGCTGCCCGTATCTGCACCTCAGCAGCAGGAACCTCCGACTGCGCACAGGCCGTGCAGACGACCAGGTAAAAAGTAATGAGTGTCAGTGTAGTTTTCATAGTGTTTGTTTTAGTGTTTGATCGTCAATGCTTTATCTGTCAAAGGTACAATATTCTCCTTACAATCGTATTTCGAAATTATTGATTACTTTTAAGGCTTATAGACCACACATCCTCTATGCAGTTATTCAAAAAGACATACGCGGCAGCCATACTTTTCTGCCTGCTTTCCTTTCGGTGTTATATGCTACAGGCACAGGCGCCTGAAAAACTTTCGGCCAGTGAAATACAGTTAGCCCTCAAAAAACTCAATACACTGGGCAGCGTCCTGTACCTGGCCGCCCATCCGGACGATGAAAACCAGGTGGTGATCGGCTACTTTTCGCAGGTGCGCCTGATGAACACGGGCTACCTGGCGCTCACGCGCGGCGACGGCGGGCAAAACCTGGTCGGACCGGAGATCAGGGACTTGCTGGGTGTGTTGCGGACGCAGGAGTTGATCCGGGCGCGCAGCGTGGATGGCAGCCAGCAGTTTTTTACCCGTGCCATCGACTTTGGCTACTCCAAATCTATCGATGAAACCTTAAAGCTTTGGAATAAAGATAAGATACTCTCCGACGTAGTCTGGGTGATCCGCAACTTTCGCCCGGATGTGATCATCACCCGCTTCCCACCTGATGAAAGAGCCGGTCACGGACACCATGCTGCCTCCGGTGCCCTGGCTGCCGAAGCCTTCGAGAGGGCAGGCAACCCTAAACGGTTTCCCGAACAAATCAAATCCGTAGCACCCTGGCAACCCAAACGCCTGGTCTTGAACGATACCGACTGGTTTACCAAAAACATTGACTCGGTAAGCCATGTCAATGACTCTATCATTGCTGTAGAGATGGGCGTTTATGAGCCATTGCTGGGTCAGTCTGTCACGGAAATTGCCGCGGCGAGCCGGAGCAAGCACCAGTCGCAGGGCTTTGGCAGCACCGGGGCGCGGGGCTCCGACATAGAATACTTTCGCCATATCAAAGGAGCGATGGCGCAGCGCAGCTTGTTCGAGGGCGTAGATACGACCTGGGCACGGGTGAAGGGTGGAGAAAAAGCCGGAAAACTTTTGCAGCAGGCGTACCGCAACTTTCAGCCGGAAGACCCGGCAGCGACAGTGCCCGTGCTGATGCAGGCGTATGCTGCCCTGGAGGCGTTGCCGGATGGCTACTGGAAACAGGTAAAACTCGCCGATCTGAAAGAGGTGGTCCGGGCGTGTATGGGGCTGTACCTGGAAGCCCGGGCAGGCACCAACGCCCTGAGCCGCCGCAGAGGTGGAGCCGACAACGACCGCCCTCCCGGCATTGCCGAGTACGCCGCCACGCCAGGCGATACCATCACCCTCCAGGTAGAGGCGATCAACCGCTCCAAGATACCCGCTACGCTCACCCGTGTCCGCTTTGCGGCTCTCGACAGAGATACGACAACTCGAACGGTATTGAAGCAAAACGTGGATACCGTGTTCAGCTTGCAGGCGGTGCTGCCCCAAGAAATGCCCTACGCCGGCCCTTACTGGCTCAGGCAGCCCAACGACGGCTTTACCTTCCAGGTAGACGACCCACGGCTGATCGGAACGGACGATACCGGCCCGGCCGTAGAGGTGCAGTATACCGTGAACATTGCCGGCAAGCCGGCAACTTTTACCTCCCCGGTGGTGTACAAAAGCAACGATCCCCGCCAGGGAGAAACCTATCGTCCGTTTGTGGTGACCCCGCCGGTATTTTTGAGTCTGCCCGAAAGGGTAATGGTCTTTGCCGACCAGACGCCCAAAACGCTCAAAGTGGTGGCACAGGCTGGCCGCTCAGCGCTGCGGGGAAGTCTGTCTCTCGAACTGCCGGAAGGATGGCGCGCCGAACCGGCTTCTTTCTCTTTTGACCTGGCACTGAAAGGACAGGAAGCCGAAGGTACTTTTCAGATATATCCGCCGCAAGGGCAGAGTACAGGCACGGCTACGGCGGTAGCCACTATTGATGGGAAAACCTATCGCAAAAGTTTAGAGATCATCGACTATGCGCATATTCCTACCCAAATGCTGTTTCCCCAAGCTGATGTGCGGCTGGTTAAGCTCGACATTGAGAAGAAGGGCAAGTCGATAGGCTACATCGCAGGCGCCGGCGACGAAGTGCCGGAAGCGCTGGAGCAAATTGGTTACGAAGTGGTCTTTCTGCAAAGCACCGAGATCATGCCCGCTTACCTGCAAAATTTGGATGCCGTGATGATCGGCGTCCGCGCCTACAATACCATAGACTGGCTCCGCTACAAAAACGACAAGTTGCTCGAATATGTCCACAACGGCGGCACCCTGATCGTTCAGTATAATAATAACTATGGGCTGGTCAACAAGAACTTTGCGCCTTATCCGCTGGAACTCTCGCGCGACCGGGTGACGGATGAAACATCCCCTGTGGATTTTCTGCTGCCTGACCACCCGGTATTGAATACACCCAACAAAATTACTAAAAAAGACTTTGAAGGTTGGGTTCAGGAACGCGGTCTGTATTTTCCCAACAAGTGGGACATACGCTACCAATCTGTTCTATCGCTTACTGACCCGGGTGAAAACCGTCAGGACGGCAGCCTGCTGGCCGCCCCCTACGGTAAGGGCTATTATATTTACACGGGCTTGTCTTTCTTCCGGGAGTTGCCCGCCGGTGTGCCCGGTGCGTACCGCCTGCTGACCAACCTGATCTCTATCGGCAAAGAAGAACAACGGGGGAAATAATAATGAAATTTTCTTCCACCCAATCCTACGGACTGCTGGTGCTGGCTACCTTATTCTGGGCAGGCAACTTTGTCATGAGCAAAGCTGTCTCCCTGGAAGTACCCCCGGTGGCGCTGGCTTTCGGACGATGGCTCATGGCTTTTGTCATCCTAACGTTCTTTGCCGCCGCGCAGGTCAGGAAAGATATGCAGGTACTCCGCTATCATTGGAAGATATTGATTCCACTATCTTTTTTAGGGATCACTTGTTTTAACACGCTGATCTATATAGGATTGCGCAGTACCACAGCAATCAATAGTTTGCTACTGCAATCTTTCTTTCCGGTCGTGGTGGCTGTGATGTCTTTTGTATTTTTCCGAGAAAGGCTTCGTCCGGTACAGGTAGCGGGCATCCTTATTTCGCTGGCAGGCACCCTGTTTCTGATCTCTGAAGGAAGCCTGGCAAATTTGATGACAGCTTCCTTCAACAGCGGCGACTGGTGGATCGTGATAGCGGTGGTTTGTTACGGAGGGTATACGCTGCTGCTGAGGTTTCGCCCGGCGATCCATCCTTTGAGCTTTCTGGTAGTCACCTTTCTGCTGGGCACTTTGATGTTGTTGCCTTTTCTGGTAGCAGAAAGTTTTGTGCTGGCGCCTTTGTATCTGGGTGGCAACCTGCTGGGGGTGGTGCTGTATCTGGCTGTTTTTCCTTCTATTCTGGCTTACCTGTTTTTCAACGAAGCTGTTAAAACGTTAGGTGCCAACATAGCCGGTCTGTTTTCCCACCTGATCCCGGTGTTCGGAAGTATCATGGCAGTAGTATTTTTAGGCGAGCAGTTCCGGGTTTATCACGCCATCGGCATGGGGCTGATTGTGGGCGGCATTCTTTTAGTGATACGATACCAGGCAAAAATAAAGGGCATAAAAAAACGCCCTGCTGTGTAGCAGAGCGTCTTTCCTTTGGGTTCAATCAATTTATTAGTGTTCTTACAGCCTGTTACGATTTGGATTGTTAGCGTCCTTTTCAACAGAGGTGTCTCCTATATTGCTGTTATACTTTTGGTCGTTTACGTTCCGGTCGTAAGAAGCTTCTTTGTTAGACTGGTTGTAGAAAGAATCATAGCCAAAGTAGCTGTGTGCTTCGTTGACAAAATCGTGCTGCGGACCAGAAGGCCAACTATCTTTGTCGAAGCCCGGCGCGTTTTCCAGTTTTTCCTTGTTAACATCAAGCAAAGCAATTTCCCGTTCTGTGTCGAAGCGCAGTGCTTTCCATGGAATAGCGAAATACTTGCTTCCAATGCCTAGGAAACCTTCGTTGACAGACAATACGGCATAGGCTATACGGCCGGTGTTAACATCCAACATCAGGTCTTTTATATCGCCTAACTTTTCGTCAGCTAGGTTTCTTACGTTCGTACCTTCCACAGTGGTTGAAGATAATACAAGATGATTGTTCGTGGTACTCATGATTAAAAAATTTAATGGTTAAAAATACTATTATGTTAGGGCGTGTTGACATTCAGTTATAGAGTTAATATGACGCAGCAGGCTACTTGCC
>JBBSNI010000056.1:0-19875 GCA_038232695.1 Cytophagales bacterium | reverse complement strand
TTCATCCATCTGGCTATACACATATAGCATATCTGCTTCTATAACTTTACTGTAGCTTTGCATTTCTGATCTCTTTTTTCTCTTTGAACGTAAATCTAAAACTTACAAATCAAACACTTATTTTTATCTTGTTACTTAACACCCTAACACCTTTCAACCATGATCCGAGTAGCATTAGCTTCTTATGGCATGTCCAGCGAAGTCTTTCATGCCCCCCTGCTGACAGCGCATCCTGACTTTGAACTCTACTGTATCTTAGAAAGACACCACCAAAAGTCTAAGGAGAAATACCCCGAGGTACAGGTCGTCAAACAATATGAGGATATTCTAAAGGACGATGCCATAGACCTGGTGGTCGTCAACACCCCTAATCCGCATCACTTTGCTATGTGCAAAGCGGCGATGGAAGCAGGCAAGCATGTAGTGGTAGAAAAACCTTTCGTGAACACCACCGAAGAAGGGCAGCAACTCATCGCGCTGGCGCAAAAGCAAAATAAGCACCTGACAGTTTTCCAGAACCGCCGCCTGGACAGCGACTTTCTCACCGTGCAGAAAGTCATCAACAGCGACCTGCTGGGTTACCTGGTAGAATACGAGGCGCACTACGACCGCTACCGCAACTACGTAGCCCCCGACACCTGGAAAGAAGAGGCAGGTCCCGGCTCCGGCATTCTCTACAACCTGGGCGCTCATATGATCGATCAGGCACTGGTGCTGTTTGGGCTGCCGCAAAGCGTCACAGCCAAACTGGCGATACAACGGAAAGGCGGGAAAGCTTTTGACAGCTATAACCTGATCTTGTCTTACGATACCTTAAATGTGGTGCTGAAAGCAAGCTACCTGGTTAGAGATGAAGGGCCACGCTATAAGCTGCTGGGCAACCTGGGCACTTTTACCAAATACGGGCTCGACCCGCAGGAAGATGCGCTAAAAGCAGGGCAGCTTCCTGGTAGCGAAGGCTGGGGGCAGGAGCCTGAGAGTATTTGGGGTACGCTGGACACCGAAGTGCAGGAACTGCATTTCCGGGGAAAAATTGCTTCCCTGCCGGGCAACTACCTGCTCTTTTATGATCAGTTGTATGAGGCACTGACCGCAGGAAAACCGCTGCCGGTCGATCCACAAGAAGCCCTGGCAGGTATCCGGATCATTGAACTGGCGATGCAAAGCCACGAAGAAGGAAAAACTATCGCCTTTCAGAAGCCAGGTTAGGCAAGGTCAGGGTAAAGGTGGTTCCCTTTTCGTATTCAGAAGTGATCCGGATACTGCCCTGTAGTTTTTCTACGGTCTCTCTGACCAGGTATAGCCCCAGGCCGGAGCCTTTTTTCTGGTAGTTGGCGCGGTAAAACATATCGAAGATCTTACTAATGTGTTCTTCCCGGATGCCCTGTCCGTTGTCTTTGATATACAGCACCGCCCGGTCTTTGTCTATGGTGCCGGAGATTTCTATAAAAGGCCGGGGCTGTTTAAAATTATGGTAGCGGATCGCATTGGAGATCAAATTGCTAAAGATGATACTGATTCGTCTTTTCTCCGAATAAAAGGGAGCGGGTTGACTGATGCTGACGGTTTTTTCTACCTGGTCGGCGCCTTCCATAAACTCATGGTCTTCCAGAATATCCTGTACGATCTTTTGCACCTCTACCGGCTCAATATCGGGGGCAGAACGGGCGTTTTTGTAAAGGTCCAGGATGTCGCGGGTGAAGTTGTCGAGCCTTTGCAGGCTTTTTTCCATGAGCTTGAGATAGTTTTCTCTGACAGCCTCATCTTTTTCCATTTGTATGATAGCCAGCAGCCCCAGGGCAGAAGCCAGCGGCGAGCGCAGATCGTGCGAACTGCTGTAAATGAGCTGATCTAATTCCCGGTTGAGTTTGCGCAATTCTTTATTTTGGTTTTCTATCCTGTTCTCCGCACGTTTCCTGCCGGTAATATCCTGGATAATGCCGATGGCTTTTACAGGCAGACCTTCTTCGTTGGTGATGAGTCGGTTGATACCCAGCACATGGATCACCTTGCCATCGGGGCGAACGATGCGGTAGTCCATTTGTAATCCTTTATTTTGATGGATCGATTTGAAAAAACTATGAACAATCATTTCTCTATCGGCAGGGTGTACCAGGTTTTCCAGGGAATTTTGCTCAGGGCTGAAAGAGCGGTCTATTCCCAGGAAACGGTACAACTCGTCAGACCAGGTGATCTTACGGCTGATCAGGTCGTATTCGTAGCTACCCATGCTGGCGATCTTCTGGGCTTCTTTCAGGGTTTGTTCGCTATACATCAGGGCTTGCTCTGTTTTTTTTCGTTTATCAATACTGCGCGTGGTCATCAGGTAGCCGATGATGGTGCCCTCTTCGTCGCGCAGGGTAGAAGTTGTGTTTTCACCCCACAGGGTGGTTCCGTCTTTCCGGATGTATTCTGTTTCGGTATAGATAATTTCGTCAGGGTCTTGCCGGTTGCGGTGCGCAGCAAAGCTTTGGTCCAGCGAAGGCTGCCTGATGACATCCCTGGGCGTTTTTTGCAGCATCTCCTCGGACGTATAACCCAGAAACCGCTCTACAGAAGGGCTTACATAGACGTATTTTGCTTCCACATTGAACAGCGTGATCACATCGCTTACGTTTTCCGCCAGCAGGCGGTACTTATATTCACTTTCTCTCAGGTTGATCTCTGTCCACTTCTGTGCAGAAATATCCCTGGATACGGAAAGGATGATGCCGGTATCTTTAGCGGTATCGTATTCTATTAAGCAGCTTCTGCCTTCCAGCCATATGTAATGCCCCTGCTTGTGTTTGATCCTGAAGGTCATGACATGCTGGTCTTTTGCTGTTTTGATTTCTTCCAGGCTTTCCATGAGTATCTGGCGATCTTCGGGATGCGCATTCTCGTAAGAGTTGAAGCTTGCATACTCTCCGGGCGTATATCCTAAAATTTTGGTGATAGAAGGAGAGATGTAGTAAAAGGTTCCATCGGTAGAAAACAAGGTGACAATATCCAGGGCGTTGTCGGCCAGCAACTGGTATCTTTCGTCGCTGGCTTCCAGTCCGTTCTGCCAGCTTGTCCCGTCATAGCTTTCAGAGAGTACGCCTGTCCAGGAGGGAGCGGCATCCCGCTGAGTACCTTCTGCAAAACGGAGGATGAGCGTGAAGGGGGGGCAGGACCCATCGGCTTTCTTTAGGTTTACTCTCTGGGGGATATCTCTTAACGCCTGTAGTGCGGTGGTATCGGCTTCTGTTTGTTGCCCGCCCGGGGGGCAAAGAAAATCTGTGAGTGGTTTTCCCAAAGAATCTTCCACCGCGAAGCCTGTTTGTTTTTCCCAGGCACTGTTTAAAAAAATGATCGTTAAGTGCTGGTCTGCCTCAAGAATAATATCTTTTATATCATCGGCCAGTCTACTCCATTGACGCTGCTCCACAAAAAATTATGATTATTGAAAAGATAACCAGAAAACCGCCGTATCTGTTTAACTGACCAGCAAAGCCGCACCGAATACGCCGGCGCTGTCTCCCAGTTTGGGCGTAAAAAATTGCGTATCCAGGCGGTTGTTGAACACGTATTTTTTGGTTTCTTCTACCCCTTGGGTATACAGCTCGGCAATATTTCCCACGCCGCCACCCAGCACGATGGCATCCGGGTCTATGATGTTGATAATAACGGAGATAGCCAGTCCAAAAAAATGCGTCAGCCGCTCAATGGTTTGTATAGCGTCCGGGTCATTGCCTTGTCCGTAGCGTTGGTAAATCTCTTGGAGCGATCGTTTTTGCTGGCCCAATGAGGCGTAGTACCGTTCCAGCGCCGGCCCCGACAGTATGGTTTCTACCACACCTTTCCTGCCGGTATATGCTACGCCGCCTGACGCGTCCAGGAAGTTGTGTCCCCACTCGCCGGCAATGCCCTGCCGCCCGTGAAGCACCTTGCCATTGACCACCAGCCCGCCGCCAACGCCCGTGCCCATAATGACGCCAAAGACTACTTTAGCCTCAGGCATCTCCTCACGGATCACCCCCAGGCGGGTTTCTGCCAGTGCAAAACAGTTGGCATCATTAGCGATCTGGATAGGAATACCCAAGGCTTTTTCTACATCATCTTTGAAAGGCTTGCCGTTCAGGCAGGTGGTATTGCTGTTTTTCAGCGTATGCAGGATAGGGTCTAAAGTGCCCGGTGTGCCAAAGCCAATCGTCTTAGGCTTCTCCCCGGTTTCCTGGGCTATCAAATCCACAAGTGTAGCGATCTGAGACACAATATGCTCATATCCTTTGTCTTGTTCGGTAGGAATCCTTTTCCGGCACAGCACTTCTGTGTTGTCTGCGCTCTTCAGCACAACTCCTTCAATTTTGGTTCCGCCAAGGTCAATACCCCAAAGTGGTTTCATAGTTGTTTTTTTAGCAGGAAGTCGGAAGACGGAAGACCGAAGCAGCAAACTTCCGTCTTCCGGCTTCCATCTCCCGTCTCCCATCTACGCCAGGTTAAACTCCTTCTCTATTTGCTCTAATGATTTTCCTTTGCTTTCCGGTACGAAGAACCAGACGAAAAAGAAGCTTAGCGCACTGATGACGGCAAAGATTCCAAACGCGAAAGCGCCTCCCTTGTTAGCCAGCAGCCAGGGAAAAGTTTGCGTCACCAGGTAGGTAGAACTCCAGTGCATGAACAGCGCAACAGACATAGCCGAACCCCGGTATTTGTTGGGAAAAATTTCTGAGACGACCACCCACATCACCGCCGCATGGGTCGCGGCAAAGGAAGCGATATATCCCAGGATGGAGAACAATACGCCGAAGCCGCCCATTGACTCTGACAGAAACGACAAGACCAACAGGGAAAGCGAAAGCGTCATGCCCAGAGAGCCAGCCAGTAGCAGCGGCTTTCTGCCCAGCTTATCTACCAGCCAGATCGCCACAAAAGTAAAAATAAGGTTCACACCGCCAATAGCAACCGTTTGTCCCAAAGCTGATTCTAGTCCTGCTCCCGCGCTGGCAAAGATGGTAGGCGCGTAGTAGATGATGGCATTGATGCCAACAAGCTGTTGCAGCATGGCCAGCACCACCCCGATCATCGTTATCTTAGCCATTTTGCCTTTGAACAGGTCGCCGAAGGCTATCTTCTCGGTGTCGCCGTGCAGGGTTTCTTCAATCTCTTCGAGTTCGTGGGCTACTGTCCGTTCGCCTTCCAGCTTTCTGAGTACCTCGCGGGCTTTCTCTACCTGGTGGTTCTTGTACAGCCAGCGGGGGCTTTCCGGGATGATAAACAGCAGAAAGAAGAAAGCTACGGCAGGAATGGTCTCGCTGCCTAGCATCCAGCGCCAGCTATTATCACCGAAAGCGGTGGCAAAAGCATAGTTAGTAAAGTACACCACCAGGATGCCCACTACGATGGTCAGTTGGTTGATAGAAACCAGCCGCCCGCGCCGGTCGGCCGGTGAAATCTCGGCAATATAGGTAGGCGACATGGCAGAGGCGCCGCCTACACCTATGCCTCCCAGGATGCGGGCAAACACAAAGAAGTCAAAGTCAGTGGCCAGCGCCGTACCGATTGCCGACAGGGTAAAGAGCAGGGATGTGAGGATCAACACTTTCTTACGCCCGATCAGGTCGCTGACAAAGCCGGCAGAGAAGGCGCCGATGATACAGCCGACGATGACGCTGGACACGGCCCAGCCCAGGGAGATTTCGTTGAGGTTGAAGTATTTTTGAATATAAGGGTTAGCTCCGGAAATAACGGCTGTGTCAAAGCCAAACAAAAAGCCACCCAGGGCAGCAATGACGGTGATGGTGATGATGTAGTTTTCTTTTCTCATGCAGGTAAGGGTAGCGCAGGTTTGCAGATTAAGATCACCAAAAGTGAAAAGAAATGCGCTGGAAAACAAGAAGCAGGAGCAAGTTGTCATAAGCCGCCCATTATCTTACAGTAGGCGCCAGCGCGGCGTCTGACCTATTGCACAGGCAGGCTTACATGGTAGCAACCTGGTCTGAATCACTGCATCAGTGCGAACCAATCGTCCAGACCAGGTCTGGCGCGTTGCATGAGTCGGGGGAAAAGACTCCGACCTGGTAGATATTACATGATAGTAGCAAAACAGTCATTTTTCCCTGGTCGGAGAGGCTCGAAAAGTAAGGTACAGGTAAGTAAACGGGGTCGGACTCACAGTGGTGTAAGGGGCATGTAATATCTACCAGGTCGGACTCACTGCCCCCTAACCATTCACTCACTCCGACCAGGTCGGAGGCTTTGCCCCCAAACGATGCAACCAGGGCTGACCGGCTACAGGCTTTGCCAGTTTCTTACCTGTGTAACCATTCCGGTTTTCATTGCTTTTTTTGCATGAGTTGACGGATAATTTTGTGTCTTTCAATCATCTAAAAAAAATACGACATGAAACAAACGATCAGCGAACAAATTGTGGCCTCACAGACGGCTATTGACAATGCCCTGAACCATACGGAGATTCAGAAGAAAATGGCCGGCTTCGGCTACGACCGCAAGAAACTTATGGAAGGCAATGCTTTATGCCAGAAAGTGCGTATGCTTAACTTTTCTAAACAGAGCAAATACAGCGAGCAGTTGCGCAGCACCGATACATTTCAGGCAGACCTGCTGCAAGTAGACAAGAGCTACAAAAAACATTTGAAGATAGCCCGTGTGGCTTTTGAGAACGACCGCGCCACCAGCGAAGCGCTGCAAATTCGCGGCAAACGCAAGACCGATACCCACGGCTGGCTGGAGCAGGCATATGCTTTTTATTATGCCATTGATGCGTATACCGAAGTGATGAGCCGCTACAATGTAAGCCAGGAAGAACTCATGCAGACGCGGGCGATGGTAGAAGCCCTGTACAGCACCCGCCAGCAGCAAATCCAAAGCAAGGGAGAATCGCAGCAGGCCACCTTCGTGCGCGACCAGGCCCGCAAAGAACTCAAAGCCTACATGAGCCGCTTCCGCAAAACCGCCCGCATCGCCCTGATGGACAACCCCCAACTACTGGAAGTACTGGGCATCGTGATCAGAACGAAAGTATAAAAAGGGGAGAACGGAGACATCGGAAGATTCAGGTCTGTGGAGACACAGACCTGGGAGGGACACCGAACTGGGGGGAAATATGAACATAGCAAATGAGTAGATTCTTAAAAAATAATAGACTACTTGCAATCAACGTGATTACTTCTTTATGCTATAATATATTTTTTATAGCGGCAATCATACATGGGGGTCAAAATGGTCTTATCTACGCAAGCTATCTATTCATTTTATTTACAATACATTTGTCTATATTGATTATAAACGTATTTAGTGATACGTCAGTAAAATCAATAATTTATAGCTGGCTGTAGCTATTTTATTTGGTCTGCTATTTCACGTTGCTTTTACGCAATTTTATTCACTTTAACTTATCTCCCCAGATCTGTGTCTCCACAGAGCCGCGCAGGCAGACCTGCTCAGATAAAAGCTCCAATCAAAAAATGACAGACTATTACGCCGTGTTATGCATTGACCGGAAGGCAACATTGGCTGAGATCAAGAAAGCCTATAGAAGCAAAGCCATCGCGTGCCACCCGGACAAGAATAAAAAGGCTGATGCTGAACAGCAATTCATAGATTTGACCGAAGCCTATGAAGTTTTGCGTGATCATCACCAAAGAGAACATTATGATCGTCTGCTTGAAGCTGTACTGGGCAATGATCAATATATAAATACTGAACAGACAGTAAGGGTCGAGGAAGACAGAAGTACGACCTATAAAGTATGCAGAAAGATGAATATCGTCTTTGCATTATTAGGCTTCCTGCTGTTCATTGACTTGCTGGTGCTTCCTAAGATAGAGAGAAAGGAAAAGATCGTGGCTAGAAAAGCAGAATACTATCGCTACAGAGATAAGTATAGTGGACGCACCATCACAGTTAAGTCTGATCAAAGACTAATGATTACCGAGCATTACAAGTATCCTATAGAAACGTATCAGTTATTTGAATATTGGAAATGTGATTCCATACGAGTCGTTGCAACGCCTATACTCAGGATGAGGATTATTTAAAAGGTCTGTGGGACACATACCTTGGGAGTTAGAGAAACAGACTTGGACACTAAAGACAAACAACAATGAATAAAATAACAATACTATCCATCTTACTTTTCATGGGAATATCCTCTTACGGTCAGCGTCGGAATTTTGAAAAGCCGGATTATAAGGAAATTGAAAAGAATATCCAGAAGAAAGATTCTAAGCTGTTTTACCCAAGTTTAATGGAACGTTACCAGCGCGGGGATTCCACTTTGACGTTAGAGGAAAAAAGGCACTTGTATTATGGCTATACTTTTCAACCAAGCTATTCTCCCTATGAAGAATCAGATTATGCGGATAGTTTACGTGTTATGATGCAGAAGGAGGATCATAGCGAATCAGCATTGAATAAGATCATTCAGTTTGGAGACTCGGTTTTGGCAGAAAATCCTTTTGACTTCAGCGCTATCGATGGTCAACTGTATGCGCTCGATAAGAAACAAGAAAATGAAAGGGTTAACGCTAAAATCATTCAATTCAGAACCCTCCTTGATGCGCTGATGAGTTCGGGAGATGGCAAGAGCAAAAGGAATTCGTTCTATGTTATTTATACTTCGCACGAATATGTGTTGCTGGAAGTGCTTGGTTTTCAATTTGGCGGTTCTCAAAGTCTCATTGAGCATTACGATTATTTAGAACTTGTTGAAAATGAAGCAGGAATTAAAGGATTATATTTTGACATCAGTCCTTGTCTGAATGCATTGTCAAAAATGTTCAAAAAATAAATAACCCTCCAAGGTCTGCAGTTATACGACCTTGGAAAGGAAGTTTTACAGAAGTTTAACCGCGGAGGAACTCTGCGAAACTCCGAGGTTCTTCTCTGTTTCCTCTGCGGTTAAAAACACCAAATTCAAAGGAATATTTCATTTTAACACATCTTACTTCGCAAAGCTCACCGCGCGCATCTCGCGGATGACGGTCACTTTCACTTGTCCGGGGTATTGCATGTCTTTTTCTATCTTGCGGGAGATGTCAAAGGAGAGCATACCGGCTTGTTCGTCTGTCACATGGTCGGCGTCTACGATGACGCGCAGCTCGCGCCCGGCCTGTATGGCGTAGCACTTGCTCACCCCGCGGAAGTCCATGCCCAAAGCTTCCAGGTCTTTGAGCCTCTGTATGTAGGAGTCTACCACCTCGCGGCGCGCACCCGGACGGGAGCCGGAGATAGCATCGCAGGCCTGCACAATGGGTGAGATGATGGTGGTCATCTCTATCTCGTCGTGGTGGGCGCCGATGGCGTTGCAGATCTCCGGGTGTTCGTTGTACTTTTCAGCCAGCTTCATGCCCAGGATGGCGTGGGGCAGTTCGGGCTCTTCGGGCCATACCTTGCCAATGTCGTGGAGCAGTCCGGCGCGTTTAGACATCTTGGTGTTCAGCCCCAACTCGGCAGCCATCGTGGCGCAGAGGTTGGCTACCTCGCGGGAGTGTTGCAGCAGGTTTTGCCCGTAAGAAGAGCGGAAGCGCATACGCCCCACCATCCTGATCAGTTCGGGATGCAAGCCGTGGATGCCCAAGTCGATGACCGTGCGCTCGCCGGTTTCTACGATCTCTTCTTCCATATTTTTGGTCGTTTTGGCCACGACCTCCTCAATACGGGCAGGGTGGATGCGCCCGTCGATCACCAGGCGGTGCAGCGACAGCCGGGCGATCTCGCGACGTACGGGGTCAAAGCCGGAGATGATGATCGCCTCGGGGGTATCGTCTACGATGATCTCTACGCCGGTGGCGGCTTCCAGGGCGCGGATATTGCGTCCCTCGCGGCCAATGATCTTGCCCTTTACATCGTCGCTTTCGATGTTGAAGACCGATACGCAGTTTTCCAGGGCATGTTCGGTAGCAGTACGCTGTATGGTTTCTATGACGACCTTCTTGGCTTCTTTGGTAGCCGTCAGCTTAGCTTCTTCTACGATGTTTTTGATGTGAGCCGAGGCCTGTGTACTGGCTTCTGCCTCCAGGCTTGCCATGAGTTGCCGTTTGGCTTCCTCGGCGCTCAGGTTGGCTACCTGCTCAAGCATGGCGATCTGCTGCTGCGTCACTTTTTCCAGTTCTGCCTGCTTCTTCCGGATCAGTTCGTGCTGGGTTTCCAGCATGTCTTCTTTCTCTTTAATAGCGGCCTCTGCCTTGCGGGTTCTCTCTGCCTGCTCGTTGATGCGTTGCTCTTTCTGCTTGAGCTTGTTTTCGTTGCCAATGATGATACCCTTCTTCCGGTTAGATTCTTCCTCAAAGTCTGATTTGAGCTTCAGGTAGTGTTCTTTGGCTTCGTAGATTTTCTCTTTCTTGATATTTTCGGCGTGGAGGCTAGCTTCTTTGATGATAGAGGCGGCTTTTTCTCTTGCCTTCTCTTCGTGGAACCTGATCTCCTCTTCTTTTTTTCTCAGGGCTTCTTCCTGTTGCAGGCTGGCTTTGTTACCCAGCCCTTTGCCGACCAATAGGCCTGCCCCAAAGGAGGCAATGACTGCGGCCAGCAGTAGAAATAACATTAATTCACTCATGGCTTTATCTTTAGTTAGACGTACGGATAAAGCAATAGCGGTTCAGCTACCAGGGCGAAGGTTAATAAGTGCGTAAGGGTATTTCCATGCAGAAAGATACGAACAGCTTACAGGTAGAACATATCATGTGGCGGCTTTGCCGATAAGCTTGTTCAACCCTGCCACCCTTTCTGTCAATACCTGCTCCAGGTTGTTTTTGGCCGATTCGTACTCCAGCTTTTGCATATAAGCATCGAAGGCTACCATAGCCAGCAGGTCCTGTTTGTCGGTCGTACCGAAGCGTTCGCGGTAGGCGCGCAACTGTTCGTTGACCTGCCGCCCGGCTTTTCTGATCTGCTCTTCCTCTTCGGCTTCCACACGCATGGGGTACTCCCGGTCTCCTATTTTTATTCTGATGGATAACTCTCCCATTAAAAATATTTCTTTCAATTTATTGACTCAAATGAGCAATACATCTGTCAATTTTTCTAATGTACTCATTAATCGTACGCTTTAGTTCAGTAGTGTTTTCCTGATTCGCTACTGCATTGTTTACAATTTTACTGATTTTAATTGTCTTTTGAAAATGGTTGATCTCTTCTTCTTTCTGATAGATCACCGATTGTAGCTGTGCGTTCTCCTCATGCAGTTGGCTGATCTCCTCTTTCAGGGCAACATGTTGGTTGACCAGCCATTCTATCTTGCGCTCAAGCATAGAGAATTCGGAGGTCAGTGATGGGTGTTGGTTCATAGGTTAGCTTGTCAATCGCTTTTGCTCATTATTTACGGATCACGGCGCCCAGTTCTTTTTCAAATACCGCCATCAGCCGGTTCATGGTGCGCTCAATGACCGGCTCCGTCAGGGTTTGATGCTGGTCCTGCAAAACAAAACCAAGGGCATAGGCTTTTTTGCCTGCTTCCAGGTTCTCCCCTTCGTACAGGTCAAAGACATTAATATCCTTGACCAGGTGGTTGCTGTGCTGCCGGGCAACCTGCGCTACCTGGCTGAACGTAACCTGCCGGTCAAGCACCAGCGACAGGTCGCGCCTTACCTCCGGAAATTTGGAGATCTCCTGGTAGACCAGCCTGTCTTTACTACCTGCCCGGCGGACATGATCCACCAGCAGCGGCCACTGCACGACGGCATAAAATACCGTTTGCTTTACCCCTGCCCTGGCAGCTACTTCCGTCGCTACTTTGCCCGCAACCGCCAGTATTGCCCCGCCACTGGCATAATCCAACCCGTAGGTAAAATAAGGATCGTTCAGTGGCTTTTGCACGGGCTCGCTTATACCAAACCTATTAAATATTTTTCTAATAACCGAGGACAAATCGTGAAAAGATACTTCCGCTGAAGGTACTCTCCAGTGAGGAGCCTGCGCCTGTCCGGTCATAAAAATGGCTAACTCCTTTCTTTCCAGATACTTACCTTTTTGCTTGCGATAGGTAGTGCCGAACTCAAAAAATTTTAAATTTTTTTGCCGGTGGTTGATGTTGTGGGCTACCACTTCCAGCCCGGTATACAACAGGCTTTGCCGCATCTCGCCCAGCTCTTCGCTGAGCTTGTTAAGGATTTTCACACTTTCTTCCGCTGAGGCAGCATGATACGCCGGTTTGGTCAGGGAGTTGGTGATGATCTCATAAAAACCCTGTGCGGCCAGCATCTCACTGATCTTGTTTTGCAAGGTGCCTTCGTCCATCTCCGGGAAGCTGGCCAGGTAACCGGCATGAAGATAGTCAGCCGTTTCTACCTGGTCGTAGCCATAAATTCTCAGGATCTCTTCTATCACGTCGGCTTCCCGCTGCACGTCTACGCGGTAGGGCGGCACCGAGGCGGTCAGCCCCTCTTCGTGCGGCTGCACACTGATGTCCAGGCTTTCCAGAATTTCTTTGATCCTGTCTCTTTCTATCTTCTTTCCGATCAGCCGGTCTACATTTTTGTAAGAAACCCGGACGGTAAAATTTTGAATGGGCTCAGGATAAATATCTACAATGTCTGAGGAAAGGGTGCCTCCGGCCAATTCCCGGATCAACAATGCGGCTCGTTTGAGAGCATGTACGGTGATATCCGGGTCGGTGCCCCGTTCGTAGCGGAAAGAGGCATCTGTTTTGAGTCCATGATGCTGGGCGGTCTTTCGTATGAAGGCCGGTGAGAAATAGGCGCTTTCCAGGAAGACATTTTTCGTGCCGGCTTGGATGCCCGACCGTATGCCTCCGAACACGCCGGCGATACACATGCCTTCCTGGGTATTGCAAATCATCAGGTCTTCTGCCTGAAGCTTTCTTTCTTTCTCATCTAGCGTGGTAAATACGGTACCGGCGGGCAGGGTCTTGACGATCACGATGCCACCGGCGATGGCGTCGGCGTCAAAGGCATGGAGCGGCTGCCCTAATTCGTGCAAGACATAGTTGGTCGCATCCACCACATTGTTGATAGGCGACACCCCGATGGCTTGCAGCCGCGCCTGCAGCCAGGCGGGCGAAGGCTGGACCGTCAGGCCGCTGAGGGTAAGACCGGAATAGCGGGGGCAGGCGGCTGTGTTTTCTACCTGCACCTGTATGGGCAGATCGTGGTTATCTACTTTAAATTGATCTACGGAAGGATAATGCAGGGTTTGCCGGTACAAAGCTTTCAGGTCGCGGGCTACGCCCAGGTGAGAGGCGGCATCGGCGCGATTGGGTGTCAGCCCGATTTCCAGCACGGTGTCGGATACGACGTTGAAGTAGGTGGCAGCCGGTGTACCGTTGGGCAGGGAAGTGTCCAGCACCAGGATGCCATCGTGCGAGGTGCCCAGTCCGATCTCATCTTCGGCGCAGATCATGCCCTGGGAGGTTTCTCCTCGTATTTTTGTCTTTTGGATGGTAAAAGGCTCGCCCCGGGTAGGATACAGGGTGCTGCCTGTTTTGGCAACGACCACCTTCTGCCCGGCCGCTACATTGGCCGCGCCGCAGACGATAGCCACAGGTTCGGCTTCGCCGATGTCTACTTTGGTTATCTTCAGGCGGTCGGCATTGGGGTGTTTTTCGGCAGCAAGCACTTCTGCTATGACCAAGCCTTCCAGACCGCCTTGTACCTGCTCATATTTGTCTATGCCTTCTACTTCCAGCCCGGACAGGGTAAGCCGCTCTGCTATTTCATCGGCGCTCTGGGGCAGTGGGATCAGTTCTTTGAGCCATTGGACAGATATTTTCATAAGAGCGGCACGGTAGGTTTCGGTGGGTCAGACAAAAAACGAAAGCCGCAAAATTAATGAAATCATTGGTTTATCAGCGGGGGTATCGAACAAAAAATGCAAACCCACGGGCTTGCATTTTTTATTTTGAAAGCAATTGTACTAAACACTATTTCACATCAATGCTTTTGCACCTCAATGCTTTTAGAGTATACATAGTCGCTACCCTGAATGGACAGCGAATACTGACCGGCGCTCAGTTTGGATACGTTCAATCCTTTAGAGAAGGTCTCCTGAGAAGACACCGTCTCCTGGTAGAGGACTTCTCCATGTCTATCATATAGCTTTAGAGAAACCGGGCTTGCAATGCGGTTCACAAAGGCTACCTTGATCATGCCAGGCGCTACCTGCACGGCAGGCTTGAAGTATTGGCTTTGGGCCTTCCCGGATTTCAGATCAAAAGACTCTGTGATAGTACCCTCTTCGGTTCTGAGTTCTACCATATATTCCCCGCTGGGCAGGCTCGAGAAGTCGTACTTCTTCATGTAAGCATCGCTCTGCCGGATGGCTTCCCGGTGCAAAACATGCCCCTGCGTATCCTTGATCCTCAGAATAGCGGTGCTGCCTTCTGCCAGGTTGGTTACCCGGATGACGGCTTTCTTTTGCTCGGATTTGATCTGCCGTACACTTACGTTAGCATCCGAACCTTCGGCGGCTAAAACAACGCCGGTGCTTGTCATGATTACTGCCAGAAACAGTAATGCTTTTTTTCTTAATGTTTTCATCATTTTTTCTTTTTGTGATTGTTTACTTTTTTGTTTGTAAATCTTTCAATCGGTTTACATTACAAATTTACGAACAAAACACTCTTTTCGTTACACTGGATATTTTGTTTAAGACATTTATTTAAAAATATTTTAAAAATATAAGCATTTTTCGCAAAAATTATTAAATACGAATTAAACACTATTAAAAGGAGCTAAAAAACATAGTCGTCATCAACAGATTTGCAAAAAACAGGGTGTCTCTTTACAAATATTGAAAACTTAAGGTTTGTACTGTTTTTTTAGAAAAAAGAGCAAAAAAAGTGAAAACAGAAATCTACTATTCAACTTTTGTAACAAAAAATTTAATTATTCATAGTATCTGTTTCTTCATAATGATTCAGAGAGTGCAAAACCCTTCGGATAAATTTCAAAACCCAGGACTGTTTTATGCTTTTAGCAAGGTTGCATAGGTAGAGCAGGGCATTATTTTTGGGAATCAATGGGGCTATAGGTATGTTTCCTTATCTTTACCCCATTAAAACAACAGGAATGGTTAACGTAGAATCTTTCAGAAAAAAATTAGACAGCCTTCATGCCTGGCCGTCTTTATATATGTTCAAATTCATTGTTCCCAGCGGTAAGGAAGAGGAAGTGTATGCGCTTTTTCCCAACAACGAGCTAAAAACCAAGAAGTCGAGCAAGGGCAACTACGTCAGTGTGACGGCGCAGGTGATGATGCCTTCCAGCGAGCATGTGGTACGCAAATACCGGGAAGCCTACAAAATTGAAGGAGTTTTGGCTTTATGATACTTGTTTTTACCGGAAAAGGCCGGTAGACGGCTGCCTCCTATTTATTTTTGCAACCTAAACCAACCTTTATTATGTGGAAAGAAGAAGATAACAAGCTTAAAAAATCTTTTGAGTTCAAAAATTTCGTAGAAGCCTTCGGTTTTATGACCCAGGTAGCCCTGGTGGCCGAGAAGATGAACCACCACCCGCACATGAGCAACGTCTATAACCAGGTAAGCTTCGAGTTGAACACGCACGACGCTGGCAACAAAGTCACCGACAAAGACCATAAGCTGGCCGCAGCGATTGATAAGCTAGCCTGACGTCAGGGTGGTATCGAGAGCTTTCCCTGAAAATTGAATGTTGAATATTGAGTGTTTAAAAAAATATTCAACAATCAACACTCAACATTCAATGCTCAAGTGGGAATAACAAAGCAATAAAGTAGTTGTAAGCCCCAAAACCTAATCTCCACAGTGCAGGAAAAAGCTTCCTTATTTTTAGTGCCTACGCCGATTGGCAACCTGGAGGACATGACTTTCCGCGCGGTACGCATCCTTCGGTCGGTTGACACCATTTTGGCCGAAGATACCCGCACCTCCGGGAAGCTGCTGAAGCATTACCAAGTCAGCACAAAGCAGCAAAGTTACCACGCCTTCAACGAGCATCAGACATTGAGCAGCCTGCTAACACGTCTGAAAGCCGGTGAAAAGATGGCGTTGATCAGCGATGCCGGCACACCTGCCATCTCTGACCCTGGTTTTTTGCTGGTACGTGCCTGCCTGGCAGAAAACATACCAGTGGAATGCCTGCCCGGCCCTTCGGCACTGATCCCAGCGCTGGTACAATCCGGCTTGCCTGCCGACCGTTTCGTCTTCGAAGGGTTTCTGCCGCACAAAAAAGGAAGGCAGACCCGGTTGCAGCAGTTGTCTGAAGAAAAGCGCACCATGATCTTTTATGAGTCGCCGCACCGTTTGCTGAAATCTTTGCAGCAGTTTGCGGCATTCTTTGGAGAGCGGTCAGCTTCCGTCTCGCGCGAACTGACCAAGTTGCACGAAGAAACGGTCAACGGCACGCTAAAAGAATTGATCACTTATTTTTCCACATCAACTATTAAAGGTGAAATCGTCATTATTATCCAGGGAAAAGAGTAGAGATATTACGCAGAGTAAGTATTATCTGCCTATGCTTTCGGTGGGGAGCGGGCTGTTGCTATGGCTGGGCTGGCCGGTGATGCCACTGGCTTTCTTGCTTTTCATAGGCTTTGTACCTTTGTTTGCTTTAGAGGAGCATATCGCACAGCGTCCGGGGCGCCGCCCGGGATGGACATTTTTCGGCTATGTTTACTTATCGTTGTTTCTCTGGAACCTGCTGACGACCTGGTGGGTGTACAACTCTACGGTGGTCGGCGCTATTTTTATGTTGCTGGCCAATGCCCTGCTGATGAGCGTACCTTTCCTGCTATTCAGGCTGACCAAACGGGCGGCAGGCGCCTCCTGGGGTTACTTTGGATTTGTGCTTTACTGGATGACTTTTGAATACATTCACCTCAACTGGGACGTTTCCTGGCCTTGGCTGACGCTGGGCAATGGCTTCGCTTCCTTTCCGGAGTGGGTACAGTGGTATGAGTATACGGGTGTGTTTGGCGGTACGCTGTGGATATTGCTGGCTAACCTGGCTTTCTTCTTTGTCTTTCTGAAGGACAACGCCATCTTCCGGGGCGTGTTCCGCTGGCGCAGCTTACTGTATGCCTTTCTGTGGGTGCTGGTGCCGATCGTTGCTTCTTACTTTATCTATTACAACTACGAAAGCAAGGGCAAAGCGGTAGAAACGGTCGTGCTGCAACCTAATATCGATCCTTTTACTGAGAAATTTGCTGACAGTGAAAACTTCATTCCCTATGAAGAGCAAGTTGCCCGCTTCATTGCCCTTTCCAAAACCAAGCTGACCGACAGTACGCAATTCCTGGTCTGGCCCGAAAGTGCTTTTGATGGTGCTTATTATGAGCCGGCTATGGCAACCAACGATATTTTTCAAAGCATTGTCCGTTTCAAAAAACAATACCCAAATCTTTCGCTGGTAACGGGCATGACCACTTTCCTTCAGTATGAACCCGGGGAAGCCACGCCAACAGCACGGTTCCGGGAAGATATGGGCTATTACGATGTCTTCAACACCGCGCTTTTTGTCAACGAGCAGGACAGCCTGGTGTTTTATCATAAGTCCAAGCTGGTACCGGGCGTAGAGATCATGCCGTATCCGAAGGTGTTGGGTTTTTTGTCCAGGCTACTCTTTAGTTTGGGCGGCACTTCGGGCGGGTTTGGCAGGCAGGACGAGCGTACCGTATTTCGTGATAAAGACGCTGCCGCGGTAGCTCCTGCCATATGCTACGAATCTATCTACGGCGATTTTATGGCAAAGTATGTCCGCAATGGCGCAGACCTGATCTTTATCATCACCAACGACGGCTGGTGGGGGCATACCCCCGGACACAAGCAGCACTTAGCCTATGCGACGCTGCGCGCTGTAGAACTCCGGCGCAGCATTGCCCGCTCTGCCAACACGGGCATTTCCGCTTTTATCAACCAGCGCGGCGACATCCGCCAGGCTACTGCGTATTGGACGCAAGACATTCTTCGCGGCAGCGTACAGGCTAATCATGAACTTACTTTTTATGCACAACACGGCGATTACCTGGCACGAACAGCCGCCTGGCTTTCGGTGTTTGTGCTGCTGGCAGCTTTGGTGAAGAGAAAAGTTGTTAGATAAAAAGTATTCAACACCGCAGCGGTGGACGCTTGTAACAATTTAATATTTTGGTACTTTAACATTGTAACACCTTTGCTACTCTACATAAGGATTTTTATTAACCACGAGGGACACAAAGGGTATACACAAAGAGCGCAAGGATAGCAACCTAAACCTTTGTGCCCTTTGCGGCCGCCGCTGCGGTGTAATACGGGATCGCACAGACGGGGTCGCCTAGACTTTGTGTTCTTAGTGGTTAAACATATTTTTTCTCATGTAGAGTCCACCTTCGCACTTTAACAGACTAAACCAATGGATTTAAAAACTGTACTCAAACAAACCCTGCGGGTTGTCAAAGACACCGGAGATTTTATCCGGGCGGAAGCCAAAAAATTTGAGCTTTCTGCTATAGAATACAAAGGCAAAAACGATCTGGTATCTTATGTAGACAAAGAAGCAGAGAAAAAGCTGGTAGACGGCCTCCGGGATGTGGTAGCAGGCGCGGGTTTTATCACCGAAGAAGGCACGGTACAAGATGGTAAAGCCGAGCGGTACAACTGGGTGATAGACCCGGTAGACGGCACCACCAACTTTGTGCATGGCGTACCCCTGTATTCTATCAGTGTAGCGCTCATGGATGGCAAGCAGGTAGTATTAGGCGTGATCTACGACCCGTCGCATGACGAGTATTTTTACTCCTGCCAGGGGATGAAAGCGTATCTGAATGCCTATGAGATCCGGGTATCGCCGGTGCAGCACCTTTCGGAAAGTTTGCTGGCGACGGGCTTTCCTTACTCCCGGTTTATAGAAGGAGAGATGTCGGCATACCTCCAGGTGATTGATGATCTAATGAAAAAGACCCACGGCTTGCGCCGTATGGGCAGCGCGGCCATTGACCTGGCGTATGTAGCCTGCGGCCGGTTTGAAGGCTTTTTTGAATACAACCTCAAACCCTGGGACGTAGCCGCCGGTGGATTCCTGGTGCAACAGGCGGGCGGCACGGTGACAACCTTTAGCGGCACGGATAACTTTATCTTTGGCGGCGAACTGGTGGCGGGCTGCGCTGTGCAAGCCGAGTTGCAGGAAGTCATCCGGGAACGCTGGTACCAGGGGAAGGCTTTGTGAGTTTGTTTTCTTTATATTAAAAGAAGCTTGTTGTTGAGAACAAACTCTCGAAGAAGTTGCAAATCATAAAAAAAGGGATGCCTTTCTTGATAGGCATCCCTTTTTTATTTTAGTCGTAAGTCCGGCTCACATACCGCCGGCTACTGCCTGGTAGGCATCTACCCTTCCAAAACCGGAATAGATGTCTTTTCCTTTTTTGTAAATATCTTCCGCAGACTGTTTGAGCGCGGTTTCTACCTGGGAAGGTTTCATTTCCCCACCATTTTTGCCCACGATTAGGGCAGCTACGCCTGCTACATGCGGAGAAGCCATGCTGGTACCCGCTGCCCAACTCCATCCGTTATTAGAAGCGCTGAACACCAGGTCAAATACCCAGACCGGCCGGGTAAGTCCGGCTACCGTAGCTAATTCATCACCGGGATATACAAAGTCCCCGCCGGGCGCGGCAAAATCTATCTTGTTACCATAGTTGGAGTAGCTTGCCAGCCTGTCCAGGTTGGTATCCGGGTTCAGCGCCCAGCCAATAGGGCCAGTGGCAGACACGTTGATCACATGCGCCAGTTCACCGGGTACGCTGATGCCGCTTCCGTCTTTCTGTCCATTGATAGCGCTGTTGCCGGCAGAAGAAATAACCGTAGTTCCCTGCTGATAGGCGTAGGTCACGGCTTTTTGCAGCGCGGTGGTAAGTTCAGCCACAGCACTGGCCGGGATTTTCTCAATGCTGCCGTCGTCGTTGACAAACTTTCCGTTTTTA
>JBBSNI010000055.1:0-19978 GCA_038232695.1 Cytophagales bacterium | reverse complement strand
AGGATTTGAGAAACTATCCCAAGCCTAATATCAATATACAAATCGTAAAGCAAAGCTCCTGCGACTCTAATGATCCTAATGGTAAGCTGGAAGCCAATGTAGCAGGAAGTACTGCTAACTTTATATTTGACTGGTACAGAAATGTAGGAGGTGTAAGGCAGCAAGTAGCTCTAAACACCAATCTGGCTGAGAATCTGCCGGTAGGTAATTATATTCTGGAAGTCACCAGCCTAATAACTGCTTGTAAAACAGACACCCTCATTTCTTTGGATGATGATATTGCCGTAGGCAGCGAAATTGCCCTGGTACTCACCCCCTCCGATGTTACCATTTGTAGTCCTAACAATGGCAGCATCACCGTAATAGATGTAGTCGTTAAAGGCATAAGTACCAATGATCCCGGTGCTTACCTCTACGACTGGTACAAGATCACCAAGCCCGGCGTAGATTCTGTGCTGGTCGATTCCGGTACCGGCCCGCTGCTTAGCGGCATAGACCAGGGCACCTATTCGGTCATCGCTACCAACGATACCACCAGTTGCTCCTCTATCTCTTACAGGACCACGGTGGGCAGAGACCCTATGCTGGATCTGGTTTTCAACTTCAACGATGCAGTTCAGACAGACTGTTTCCCGCCTAACGGTGCGCTGGAAGTAACCGGTTTGCCAGGCGACAGGGTGAATGATTATACGTATCAATGGTACTTAGGCCCTGACACAAGCTTTCCATTGCAGGATTCTATCAAATACTCCATTGCGGGTCTGAGGGCAGAGCAATATACCGTAGCTGTAACCAGCAACGCCACAGGCTGTACGACTGTCGAGACTTTTGCCTTACAGGCAGGAGCTAACCTGTTGCCGGTTCCGGAACCGAATACTCAGATTCTTCCGGCTACCTCTTGTAGTACACCTGACGGTGCTATTAAAGCACAGATAGACCCTCTCTTGCTAGCCACCGGAGGGTATGCAGGCTACGATCAAAAAGTTGACTTTTACTATTACTGGTTTAAAGATGAGGTAAAATACAAATCGCCTTTGGCCGATCCTGCAACCCCGGATAGCCCGGAAAATTATGATCCTTTGTTTGTGCCCGACCCAACCAACAACCAGGATACGATCATAAATCTGGAAGCAGGTAAGTATATACTGGTTATCGTAGACGTGAAGAATCTACCTGCCGCGTATGGCTGCCGCTCTACCAGAATAGAGTATACCGTACCGGAGGATGCTAAAAAACCGGGAGTGGTCAGTGCTCAGGTTACACCGAATACTATGTGTGGCTCTACAGGCAACGGACAGATCCAGGTAGAAGTAAGCAAAAAAGCAGGAGACGCTACAGCGGATACAGGATTTAGTTTCTCCTGGTTTAATACCAGCATACCAGGTGCTGCCGGTAGCGGCGCGTTCAACGAAAACATAGGGGCTGCTCCATACACCTCCACCTACCAAAATCTGGTAATGCTGGTAGGAGGTGATTACTCCGTCCGCATCACAGACAATACCACAGGCTGCGATACGGTGCTTGTCTTTAGCGGACAAAACAAGCTATTAGACAGCCAGATACCACCGGAAATCCAAGCATGGAACGTGCAGCCTCAAACTGATTGCGGTCCTAACCTGGGTAGCATAGAAGTTACCGGCTTGTCTAATGGCTTTGCCCTGGCAGATCATGATTTCTATTGGTATGCCGCTCAGGGTGATTTCGATCCTGCCGATCCTGCGCTCAATGCTTTGAAAATCGGCAACACAGGAACCCCAGGCGATAGGCTATTAGATAACCTCATGGCAGGCACTTACTGGGTTGCTGCCAGAAGTAAGATCACCAACTGTCTTTCCCTTCTGAAAGGCATACCGGTCAATGATGCTTCAAAGAAACCAGTGATCATACTTTCATCCAGAAAGAATAACACCCTTTGCGGTGCCACAGGAAATGGTTCATTGACCATTGCTATCAACGAGCAGGATGGAACAGTGTCGCCTTCGGGTTATACCGTTGCCTGGACAGATCAAAACGGCAACCCCGTCGCTTCTGTTGACAACCAGGGTGTATCGCCCGTGACCAGCCGGATAGAAAACCTGATGCCCGGTATTTATCAAGTCTCGGTGACGAACAACACTACCTTATGCCCGGTCACTGGTCAATGGACCATATCAAATACGCCTGTCAAGCCTAAATTTGTGGCTGGTGGGCATACCTGGAACGTGCCTGCGACCTGTATGGATGATGCCAGTATCACCGTCAGTAAAATCGAGTTTGATGGCAACATCATCAATTTACCTGATGCTAACTTCACCTTCGAGTGGCGTTATGAAAGCAACGATGCAGCGGGTGCTACTGCTTTCAATGACTTGGTGACTAATGCTGGCGTTACGGTGAGTGCCGGACAAAACGTAGCTAACAATTTACCGGAAGGCACTTATTACCTCTGGGCGACGCATTCGCTTGGATGTACCTCGGCACAGTCTGTACAGGTAGTCATTAAAAAGAATACCGTATTGCCGCTCATCAACGAGGGAAGGATAACGGACTTTATCAGTTGCTCAGGGATCATTGGAGGTAGTATTGAGGTATTTGCCAACGAAATAGACGGCATAGTTCCCGCCGGTGGCTACACTTTCACCTGGACGTATGCCGATGACAGCGCCCTGCCCGCAACAGCCGTGATCAACAGTACTTCCACCGAAAGCACCATAAGTAATGTAATAGCCGGTGACTATAAGGTGGTTGTGTTGAACAACGACAGGCAATGCCGTGACTCAGCCTATTATACCATCCGTGAAAAAATTCTGTTACCTATGCTAATTGTCAGCAAAATTCAAGACCAGACTTTCTGCTGGGGTAATGGAGAGGCGCAGGTAAGCCAGGTAACCTTCAATGGTACGGTAAGAAATCTGAGCGATTTTAGCTTTGCATGGTATGAAAGTACGATCAGCAACCCTTTTGGCGCCTCTACGTATGGCTTGAGCCTGGACTCATTGAATGCTGACAGTTTGATGGTAGGCACGTATTTGGTAAAAGCCACGGACCGTACTACGGGTTGTGAAACTTTCCCGGCACTCATTACTATTGTAGACAACGCCGAACCCTTGATAGTCGTACCTACCGAGATGCCTAAGCCTATTGTTGCCTGTGAGCCTAGCCAGGTAGCAGAAGGAGAAATCTCTATTGAGGCGATGAACAGCAGCAATGTCACTACCCGCTGGTATCGCGGCGCGATGAATACCAATGCAGCCGATCATATACCCGCCTTTGACAACCTGCTGGAAGCAAGCAATCTGGTGCCTGGTGATTATACAGTGTACGTAGAAGATAATTTCACGCAATGTTTTACCACCCGCACCTATCGGATTGAAGGCATTGCCGTGCCGTTGGTGGTAAGTTTGAATGCTACCGGCTACAGCAGTTGTATCAAACCGGACGGTATGATCGTAGCCAGTGTCAACGTGACGGGTCGCCCGTATCAGTATACCTGGTATACCGGAAAAGATACCAATGCTGCGCCCATCCAGGTTTCCCAGAGCAATATGCTGGAAAACAAAATAAATGGTGAGTACACCGTCTTCGTCCAAGACCTGACAGACAATACCTGCGCTCCGGCCAGTGCGAGCAAGGTGATTGAAGACCGCCGCGGTAAGGACCTTATCATACAGATAGTCCAGGATTTCCCGGTGACCAACTGCGATGTGAAAAATCCGAACGGTCAGTTAAGCGCTGTGATAACCAGTGACATTTCGCGCTACAACTTCTTCTGGTACAAGGGCACAGATGTTACGCAAAAGCCTGTCGCACAAGGTGCTACGGTAGGCAACCTGGCGCCCCAGGAATATACGGTGGTGGCCCGTGATAAAATTACCGGCTGTATCAGCGGAAAGTTCACACATGAGGTAGAAGCCAAACAGGTGATGGACAACATGCCATCACCGGTAGCCAAAGTGCTGAGCCATGTCACCCGTTGTAAAAACCCCAACGGCAGCGCCATTGCTGTACTGGATAGCACCCTGATAGACCCTAATGCAGACTATTCCTACGTCTGGACCAATGAAGCCGGCAAAGAAGTATTTGCCAGCACCCGGACCAATATTGCTACCGGATTGAAAGCAGGCACTTACCAGGTAACCGTTACCCAGGCGGTTACAGGCTGCTACCGCCAGACAGCGGAGGTGACCATCCTGGAAGATGTAGTGGTACCGGACTTTGAGATTGTAACCACACCGTCTACCTGTCTGGGTGCTACCGGAACGCTGACGCTTCGGTTGACCGAGCCTATCCAGATTGTAGACATACAGTGGACCACCCCGGTCGGCTTTGCTTCATCAGGCTTTCACCTGATCAACCAGCCTGCCGGCGACTATGAAGTGAAGATCACGGATGACAATGGCTGTGTGATCACCAAAAAAGCCAAGGTAGGCACCAGCCTGGAAGTCTTCAACGGCGTATCGCCTAATGGAGATAACAAGAACGACAAGCTTGTCATCGCCTGTATCGATCAATTTGAAAAGAATACGGTACGCATTTACAACCGTGCTGGTGCCCTGGTTTTCGAGAGTAAGATGTACGATAACGAAACCACTTACTTTGATGGGCACGGCAACCGGGGATTATATATTGGCGGACAAAAATTACCTGACGGTACTTACTACTACATCATTGACAAATATGATGGAAAAGAGCCGCTGTCCGGGTATCTGGAACTATTGAGATAATCGAGCATGAAAATCAAAGCAATCATTATCGTCTGGATGTGCCTGTGCCTCTTTCAGGGGCTGGGCATACCAGCAGCCTGGGCGCAGCAGCGTCCTGTGTTTTCACAGTATATGTTCAACGGATTGATCCTGAACCCGGCGTATGCGGGTCATCAAAAGCAGTTGAGTGTCAGCCTATTGTACCGCGACCAATGGGTCAATTTTGATGGGGCACCGAAGACAGAAACGCTGATTGCCCATACCGCTTTTAAAGATTGGCCGGTCGGGGCAGGGCTGCTCATCAGCAGGGATCAGATCGGGGTACACGATGATTATAGTATTTATGGCAGTTACTCTTACAAGATCGGCTTACCGGTAGGTACCTTATCCGCCGGGTTGCAGGCAGGGTTCAATTATACGCGCTCTGACTTTAGCAAACTACGCAACGGCCAGATCAACGACCCTAACTTTGCCGGCATGGTAGTCAGGTTTAGCCCTAACTTTGGTACCGGCGCCTTTTTTAGCAACAAGACTACCTATGCAGGCATCTCCGTTCCTTATCTTATCAACAACAAAGTAGTCAAAAAGGAAGATTTCCTTAGCGAAGCCAGAGAAGCTCGCTATTATTTTGTCACCGGCGGACACGTATTTACGTTGAGTGATGCGTTAAAGCTCAAGCCTTCCACGTTGATCAGGGTGCAGGAAGGGCAGCCGATGGGGCTTGACCTGAATGCCAATCTATTTATCCAGGACATCGTCAATGTCGGGACTTCTTACCGGAGCGGTGATGCGATCATTTTTCTTTTTGAGATCATACTCAACCAGAACATCACCTTCGGCTACGCTTACGACCGCACGCTCTCCAGGATTGTCAACTATACGGATGGTACTCATGAGCTGATGCTGACGTTCAGACGCGGACTGGGTCATGGCCCTTGCCACGCTTATTTTTAGCCTGCCAGCACCGCCTGATTTTTTATGATGGTTTGTGTACGGTCAGGACCAGTAGATACCAGGTTGACGGGTACCTGCACATAATCTTCTACCAGCGCAATGTACTGCTCTAATGCCGCAGGCAGTTGATCAAAATCCCGGATGGCAGACAGAGACTGGTTCCACCCCGCCACGGTCTTGTAAACAGGCTGAATGTCTGCGTCACAAATCTCGTAAGGCACCCTATCAGTCTCACTTCCGTCTGGCAGGCGGTAATGGGTACACACGCTGATCTCCTTGAAATCATTGAGCACGTCGGCTTTCATCATAAACAACTGCGTAGCTCCGTTGATCATCACGGCATACTTCAAAGCAGGTAGATCAAGCCATCCGCAACGCCGGGGTCTGCCGGTCGTAGAACCAAACTCATGACCTTTCTCCCTGAGGTATTCTCCTGTCTGATCATTCAGTTCCGTTGGAAAAGGCCCGGAACCCACGCGGGTGCAATACGCTTTGAAGATACCAAATACTTCTCCGATATGCCGGGGAGCAATGCCCAATCCTGTACAGGCGCCTGAGGCAATGGTAGTAGAACTGGTGACAAAAGGGTAGCTGCCAAAATCCACATCTAACAGAGAACCCTGGGCGCCTTCCGCCAGGATAGAGACATTTTTTTTGATATTTTCGTTGATGAAATACTCGCTCTCTACCAGCTTGAAATCCTTCAGATATTCCAAAGCGGCAAAAAATTCTTTTTCAGCAGTGTCCAGATCGTAGTCAGCTTTCAGATACGCCAGCTTTTGTTTGTGTTCTTCTACCAGCGAGTGATACTTTTCTTTAAAGTCAGACTGGAGCACATCGCCTATGCGCAAGCCATGCCGCCCGATCTTGTCCTGGTAGGTGGGACCGATCCCTTTCAGGGTAGAACCAATTTTATCTTTTCCTTTAGACTGCTCGTAAGCGACATCCAGCAGGCGGTGGGTAGGCAATATCAACTGCGCTTTTTTAGAAATAAACAGGTTGTCTTTTATTTTCAAATGGTAAGCCGCCAGACTTTCAATCTCTTTTTTCAGGATCACAGGGTCCAGCACTACGCCGTTGCCGATCAGGTTCTGAATGTCTGCGCGGAAGATGCCGGAGGGAATTTGGTGCAGTACGTGTTTGATCTGGTCAAACTCAAGCGTATGCCCGGCATTGGGGCCGCCCTGAAAGCGTGCAACCATTTGATATTTAGGCGCTAAAAAATCTACGATCTTGCCTTTACCTTCATCGCCCCATTGAAGGCCCAGTAATACATCAACGCTCATGTTCGGATAGTTTTTGAATGAAAAAAGGTGTTAGTTGGGCTAACACCATCAGGGAGTTAATTGATTTGAAAGAGTTTAGGAACCTGCTTTTTCCGTATCGGAGACCGGCGCGGGCTGTTCGCTTTTATTTTCGCACAGGTTTTTGTTACAGCTACCATACAAGATCAAAGAGTGATGCTGTACGCTATAATCCAAAAGCTCGCCTACCATTTTCTGGATATTATAAATACGCGGATCGCAAAACTCTACCACTTTGTTGCAATTGGTACAGATGAGGTGGTCGTGCTGTTTGTAGCCATAATTTTTCTCATACTGCGCCAGGTTTTTGCCAAACTGATGTTTGCTCACCAGGTCGCACTCCACCAGGATGTCGAGCGTGTTGTAGACCGTAGCCCGGCTCACCCGGTAGTTTTTATTCTTCATACTGATGTACAAAGACTCCACATCGAAATGCCCGTCCCTGGAGTAGATTTCCTCCAGGATCGCAAAGCGTTCCGGTGTTTTGCGGTATGCTTTTTCTTCAAGGTAAGCGATAAATGTGTCTTTTACCTTGTGGTATGTTTCCTGATTTAAAGCCATAGTATGATTTGCCAGCTACAAATATAGAACATTCATTATATTCTTAAAACAAAAGAGGTTATTCTGAATCAAAACGGGTCACCCTGACGATCCCATTTACTTTTTCCAGCTTTTTGATAAGCACATCCAAATGGGATTTGTCATGTACATACAACATGATGTTTCCCTCAAAGATTCCTTCGTCTGTTTCAATGGAAATGGAGCGCATATTTACTTTTAACTCGGCAGAGATCACTTCGGTGATGTCGTTGATCAGCCCCAGGCGGTCGGTGCCTATTACCTTGAGCCCGGTCAGAAAAGCCAGTTCCTTGAGGGTCGTCCACTTGGCTTGCACAATCCTATAGCCGTAGTTCGACATCAACTCGGGCGCATTAGGGCAATTGGTTCTGTGGATTTTGATACCTTCATTTACGGTAACAAAGCCGAACACATCATCGCCCGGAATAGGGTTGCAGCACTTGGCAAGTTTATAGTCCAGCACATCCATATCCTCTCCAATCAGGATCAGGTCTTTCTTCTGCTCTTTTTGTGTTTTGACCAGTTGTTTCGCTGGCGTTTTAAGTTCAGCGGCTTTGCCGTTTTCACTGCCATTTCTCTTTTGCGTCTCTTCATAAAACTTTTTGATAGAAGTGGCGGGAATGATGCCCTCGCCTACCCTGTAATAGAACTCCAGCGGTGTTTTTGTCTTAAAATAAGCAATCAGTTTTTCTATCACTTCGCTGTTAGCGTCTATTTTAAGTTGTTTCAGCTTTCGTTTTACAATTTCTTTGCCCTCTATGGCAGCCACCTTTTTCTCCTCTTTGAGGATTTCTCTGATCTTGGCTTTGGCTTTGGAGGAAACCACAAACCGCAGCCAGTCTTCGCTGGGCTTTTGTTTGTTAGAAGTCAGAATCTCTACCTGGTCTCCATTAGAAAGAATATAGTTGATAGGAACCAGCTTCTGGTTGATCTTGGCGCCCAGGCATTTGGCCCCGATTTCAGTGTGAATGTCAAAAGCAAAATCCAGTGCCGTAGCGCCGCTGGGCAGTATTCTGAGCTCTCCTTTGGGCGTAAAGACAAACACTTCTTCTGTAAACAGATTGGAGCGAAAATCATCGACAAACTCAATGGCTGAATCGCCGGTCTGCTTTTTAGTTTGCTCCAGCAGGTCTCTCACTTTGTGAATCCACTCTTCCAGCCCCGACTGTCGGTTGCTGCCAGGTTTGTCTTTGTACTTCCAATGGGCTGCATAGCCTTTCTCGGCAATTTCGTCCATCCGCTTGGTACGGATCTGTACTTCCACCCACTGCCCGCCAGGCCCCATCACCGTCGTGTGCAGCGACTCATACCCATTGGATTTTGGTGTGCTGATCCAGTCGCGCAGACGCTCAGGGTTGGGATTGTAGAAATCTGTAATGATGGAATAAATTTTCCAGCAAACGGCTTTTTCTTCTTCGGGAGGTTCGTCCACGATGATCCGTATGGCAAACAAATCATACACCTCGCTGAAAGGAATGCTTTTTTTGTTCATCTTATTCCAGATAGAATAGATGGACTTAGGACGGCCTTTAATAATAAAATTATCAAACTTCTGCTTCCTGAGTTCTTTTTGAATAGGCGATATAAATCTTTTGATAAAACGGTTGCGGGCGTCCCTGCTAGAACTGATAGCACTGGCAACATCACGATAATATTCTGCCTGGGTGTATTTAAGGTATAAGTCTTCCAGCTCTGTTTTGATCGCATACAGGCCCAGCCTGTGTGCCAGGGGTGCATACAGATAGATCGTTTCGGAAGCTATTTTGAGTTGCTTTTCCTTGGGCATACTGTCCAAAGTACGCATGTTGTGCAGGCGGTCTGCCAGTTTGATCAGGATCACGCGCACATCGTCGGAGAGGGTAAGCAGCATCTTGCGGAAATTCTCCGCCTGCTGTGAGGTGCCATATTCAAATACACCCGAGATTTTAGTCAGCCCGTCTATGATCCGGGCGATTTTTGGTCCAAACTCCCGCTCTACGTCTTCCAGTTCTATTTCCGTATCTTCTACCACATCGTGCAGCAGCGCCGAGACGATAGAGGTGGTGCCCAAACCGATCTCGTTGACGGCTATCTCGGCTACGGCCAGTGGATGATAGATGTAAGGCTCTCCTGTTTTGCGGCGCATCTCCTTGTGCGCTTCCATAGAGGTGTAAAAAGCTTTCTTGATCAGCCGGGCGTCGCCTTCCTGGAGATAGGGCTTGGCATAGCGCAGCAACCGACGGTATCTTCTTACAATCTCTTTTTTTTCTTCCTCCGTATTTACTGCCAGCATAGTGTCCTGCGTCATTCCAATAGGGTTTGTTTTGTCAATATATAACAAAATTTGAGGAAAAGTAAGTCAATAAAGGTCTACTGATTTTTTAGCTCTAAGACATTGCTTAACAAAATAAATGCTTTAAATTTGCCCTCTCATTTTTAAAAAGCGGATGTGGCGAAATTGGTAGACGCACTAGACTTAGGATCTAGCGCCGCAAGGTGTGTGGGTTCGAGTCCCTCCATCCGCACGGTTTATCATGTACCCTCTTCTTAGTAACTTTCCTGAACAGTTGCTAAGACGGAGGGTTTTTAATTTGATCCATTAAAACACCACAACCTTGGATATTACATTAGACAAAAAAGAAAACACCGAAGCTTCCATCAAAATTAAGTTGAAGGAAGAAGATTATCAACCTAAAATTGAGGAAAAGGTAAAGGAATATCGTAAGAAAGCGGTCTTGAAAGGCTTCCGCCCCGGCAAAGTGCCTGCGGGTATCATCAAAAAAATGTACGGCAAAGCCATCAAAGTAGAGGAAATCAACCACCTGCTGGTCGTGTCTTTGCCTCAATATATCAAAGACAACAACATCAGAATGGTGGGCGAGCCGCTGCCCGATGAGGAGTCTAACCAGAAAATTGACTGGGATACACAGACAGATTTTGAGTTTAGCTTTGACATTGGCCTTATCAATGAATTCGACTGCGAACTTTCCGACCAGGTCAAAATAACCCGTTATAAGGTACACGTTGATGACAAAGAGGTAAATACGGTGATTGAGAACCTTCGCAAACAATTTAGTATGCCCGAAGAAGTAGAGAAAAGCCAGGCAGAGGATATGCTTCATGGCAAACTCATACAAGCCAGCAGCGAAACAGAAGCGGACGTCCTCATAGACCTGTCAGAACGGAAAGATAAAGCCGAACCGCTGACCGGTGCTAGCAAAGACGAAACCGTATCTTTTGACATCAGGGCGGTATTTCCCGAAGACCAGGATATAGCTATGCTCCTGGATAAAGAGATAGAGGAAGTTGCCGGCATCTCCGGAATATTTGAGTTTACCCCCGACAAAATCCACCGGAGAGTTCCGGCAGCCTTGGATCAGGATTTCTTCGACAAAGTGTTTGGAAAAGATACAGTCACCACAGAAGAGGCTTTCAGGGAGAAAGTCAGAGAAAGCTTACAGGGAAGTTATCAGACAGAAACGCAAAACCTGTTGCTACGGGATATTCGTGACTATTATGTAAAAAATACCACGATTGAAATTCCTGAAAAATTTCTGAAGCGATGGCTGAAGGCGCGCTACCAAAATGAGATTACGGAAGAACAGGTGCAGGAAGAGTTTGAAGATTATGCCAAAGACCTGCGGTGGAACCTTATCTCCAACAAAATTTCAGAAGATAAAGACATTAAGATCGAGTACAAAGATGTCAAAAACAAAGCGCAGCAGATCATAGAGGCACAACTCGGTGCCGGGCTTTTGCAACAGTTAGGCGATAATGTAGACTCCTTTGTAGACAATTATCTGAAGGGCGACCAGGGCAACAACTACATGAATGTGTTCAGCCAGGCCAGAAATGAGAAAATTTTTGATGTCATCAAAGAAAGCATTACTATTGAGGAACAGGAGGTGACGCCGGATGAATTCAAGGAGAAAGTAGACAGTGATAACTAAGATTCGAACTTTTCGTTTAAATAAAGAGTCTTTTCCAGGAAAGGCTTTTTCTTTTCATGTTAAACCCTCAGAACAATGATCAACAAAGATGAATTCCGAAAGTACGCTGTCAAAGACAAAAATATCAGCGGCAGCACCTTTGATAGCTACGTACATCACGTAGAAAATATGACCCGCGCCGTTATTGAAGAACGTCCTACCAATTTCCGTGAAATAGATGTATTCTCACGCCTGATCATGGACCGTATTATCTTCCTGGGAATGCAGGTAGAAGAAAATATTGGCAACATCATCACCGCACAGCTTTTGTTCCTGGAGTCGGTAGACCCTAAAAAAGATATTTTGCTCTACATCAACAGCCCCGGTGGCTCGGTGTATGCCGGTCTGGGTATTTACGATACCATGCAGTATGTGAATCCGGACGTTGCTACCATCTGTACGGGTATGGCAGCTTCTATGGGTGCCGTATTGCTGGCAGGCGGCGCTTCTGACAAACGTTCTTCCCTGCCTCATGCCCGCATCATGATCCACCAGCCCAGCGGCGGGATGCAGGGAAAATCCAGGGATATGGAAATTACCCTCAAGCAACTACAGGAGCTTCGCAAAGATTTATACGACATTCTAGCTTTCCACTGCGGTCAGCCGTACGAAAAAATAGAGAAAGACTCTGACCTGGACTACTGGATGCGACCACAGGATGCCAAAGAATACGGTCTGATCGATGAAGTATTAGACCGGGGATACCACGCCAAACGGAAAGGCAACGTATCTTAAATGACTCAAGTTGCTGATGGCAGGATAGGTTGCCATCAGCAATTTTCTTTTATATTAATTACACGCTACCAATCTCATTATCATGCCTCAGCAAATTAGCTGTTCATTTTGTGGAAGAACCAAGAAAGACGTTGACCTGATGATCTCAGGTATCAATGCGCATATTTGTAATTACTGTATCAACCAGGCGCAGCAAATACTGGAAGAAGAAGTTAAGATAAAAAACAAGCAGAAAACACCGGAATTTAACCTGATCAAACCGGTAGAGATCAAAAAATACCTGGATCAGTACGTGGTTGGGCAGGAAGAAGCCAAAAAAGTGATCGCGGTGGCGGTCTACAACCACTACAAAAGACTGATGCAGCACGCCGATGAAGAAGATGTTTCTATAGAAAAATCAAACATTATCATGGTGGGAGAAACCGGCACCGGCAAAACCTACCTGGCCCGAACGCTGGCTAAAATCCTGCAAGTCCCTTTCTGTATTGCCGACGCCACCGTGCTGACCGAAGCCGGCTATGTAGGAGAAGATGTAGAAAGTATTCTTACCCGCCTGCTGCAAGCCGCTGACTATGAGGTAGAAGCTGCCGAAAGAGGCATCGTTTATATTGACGAAATAGATAAGATCGCCCGCAAAGCCGACAATCCTTCTATTACGCGGGATGTGAGCGGCGAAGGTGTACAGCAAGCCCTGCTCAAACTCCTGGAAGGAACACACGTGAATGTTCCCCCGCAGGGCGGCCGGAAACATCCTGACCAGAAGATGATCAGCATCAACACTGAAAACATTCTTTTTATTTGCGGCGGGGCTTTTGACGGCATTGCCCGTCTGATCGCTAACCGGCTCAATACCAAGCCGCTGGGTTTTTCCGGCAGTAAAGTGAATTCCACCGACCACCGGATCGATAAAGAAAACCTGTTGCAATACATTACCGCCTTAGACCTGCGGCATTTTGGCTTGATTCCCGAACTTATCGGCCGGCTTCCCGTGCTTACGCATCTGGATCCTTTGAATGAAGAAACGCTGAAAATGATCCTCACCTCTCCGAAAAACGCGCTGACCAAGCAATACAAAAAGCTCTTCAAGATGGAAAATATCAGCATCACTTTTGAAGAAGATGCGCTGGATTATATTGTAGAGAAGGCGATAGAATTTAAGTTAGGCGCCCGCGGTCTGCGCTCCATCTGTGAGGTGATCACTACCGATGCGATGTATGAACTGCCCTCCAGAAAAGATGTGAAAGAATTCAGATTGGACAGGGCTTATGCCGAAGAAAAGTTTGAGAAATCTAAATTCAAACGCCTTTCTGCAGCCTGATGCTGTCACAAAATTCTTTTTTCTTAAATCCCGCTTCAAATAAGAGCGGGATTTTTGTTTTTATTCCTTTTTGGCTGCTTTCTTCTTTTTTCTTACAACCCCTTTTGTGGCAAATCCTTCTCGCGGTTTAGTTTTTGTATTATTTCTTTTTTCCACAGTAAAATCTGTGTACTGCAAAACAAGATTTGTCAGACTATGTCAGCAATACAAAAGCGATTCGCTAAGCTTATTTTCAAAAACAAAGTAGTTTTCGTAGCATTTTTGGGCGTATACATGCTGTCGATTTCTGCCGATGTTTTTGCACAATGCGAAAAATGGAAAGATTTTGAGTTGAAAGGACAAAACGACAGGTTTTGTGCGCCTGTCACCCAGGATTTGGGTATCAAATACAGCGTAGAGGCTGGTTCTGCGGTTAAGTTTCATGTGAAGTGGGGCAACGCAAAAGACACTACTTTTATACCCATCCCCACCAGCACTTTTTTTGTTCAGGGCAAACCCTATACATGGTATGAAGATACTGTAAGCCATACCTATCAGAAGGAAGGCGACCAGTGCAATTATAAAATAGAAATCTATGTCGTCGTTGATGGCAGCGTTTGCGTTAATTCTAAAAAAACAACCGAAGTAAGCGTATGGGATAAGGACGATGCCAATGGAGGCAAGCCGCTGATCAACCCCGTCTTGTACAGGGTTTGCTACGGCGAGTCTGCCAATGTGCTCTTTGATGACGAAAGTATCTGGAACTGCGTACCCGCTTCCGGTGAGACAGATGCACCCAACAAAGAAAATCGCTGGAACCAGTGGGTTTACGGAACCACTCCAAGCACCATAGCAGGCGTGGTAGTAGACAACAGCATTACTACCTATCCTTATACAGGTACCGTGGAGTATCTTCCGGCGTATGTGATCAACCCCAGTTCGCAAAGCCTGAACGTAGCTGTGCCTGGCACCACCACGGTTAGCGACGTAGGAAAAGTGTTTACCGTCAAGCTAAGAAACTGGAACATTTGTAACCCCTATGATGCCGATCTGTTAGACGGCCCGCTCAATCCTGCCAACCCGAATGGGGATAGTACTTACATAGAAACGGAAGCCCGGATCATAATTGTAGATAAAGCTGCCCCGGCTTTTCAAACCCGCCGCAATAGTAGTACGGGCACAGTCACTACTACCTTTTGCACCGGTGAAAAAATTTATTTTCAGGATCTGACAGCTTCCCTCGCAGATGCCTCTTTTGCCTATGACTGGAAAATGTACGACGACGATGCAGGAACTGTCCTGGTAAAAACTGAAACGCTCCAGAACCCTACTTACCGCTTTGTCAACAAAGGAAGAAAAAGAATTGATTTGACCGTCAGAGACCTCAACTCCGTAGGGCAATGCGGCGGAACAATCACCCGGTACATTGACATTGTATCTGTGGCAGAGGCTGCCATTCTGTTGACAGATGAAAATGACCTGCCATTAGCCGGTCTATGTTATGACCCTGTCAATAATCCTTCATTTACCATTAAACTGAAAGATATTTCAACGGGATTTGATCCTTTAATTTCAAACTGGCAATGGGATTTTTATCACTTCAACGGCACTGCCTACCAGCAGGATAGTAGTAAAACGGGTACCGGCTCACAGGCAACCTTTATGGGTACCTTCCAAAATCCAGGTTCTTATATGGCTGTGTTGACCAATACCGTACAGGGCGTCAACTGTTTTACCCAAGATACCGCCTATGTGCATATATATCATAAGCCCCTGGCGGCGTTTGATGTACCCGCCGTCTGCGAAGGCAACAGTACCCTGCTGACCAGCGCCGCTACCATTCCGGTCGTCGTTAACAATGATTTTATACAGACTTATGAATGGGATTTTGATTATGATGGAGTAAATTTTACAGCAGATGCTACCCAAATCAGTAACAATCCTTTTACGCACACCTTCAGCCAGGCAGGCACCTACCAGGTAGCGCATCGCGTGACTACCGCCCTGGGCGGCTGTTCGGATGTAGTTATTAAGAGTGTTGAAGTCAAGCCTACTCCTTTCGTTACTTTCAAGGCAGATATGCTTAGCGGTTGTTCACCCTTGGTGGTTACCTTCTCTGTAGATACGCTGCTGGCAGACCAGCCTGCTGCGGTAAACGCCTACTTGTGGCATATCAAAGACCTGAAGACAGGCACAGAAAACATCACTACCGCCAATCCCCCTGCTGACTTCTGGACTGCTCCGGCTTTTGTAAATACCCAAAGCAGCTTGATAGATCATGTTTACGAAGTATGGCTGGAAGCCGAATCTGTTAACGGCTGTAGCGCTGTTAGCGACACAGCTACTGTGACCGTTTACCCCGCGCCTACTTCAGCGTTTGTGATCACCAACCTTCAGGGAGGCGACAACAACTGCGCTCCGAGAAACTACCAGTTCCAGGTAGCCGCCGCTACACAGTCGCTCAGCCCTGCTACCTATCAGTGGACGATCCTGGACGAAACGGATAGCAGCCTGGTAGCTGATGTAACTTTGAGTGGAAATAACCCGGACTTTGACTACACCCTGGACAACGACACAAACATTGCTAAAAAATACAGGATACGGCTTCAGTCCAGCCGCTCCGGCTTGTGTTTTTCTGCTACAGAAAAGCTGGTGACTGTCAACCCGGTGCCTTCTTCGGATTTTACGGCTACGCTCATCAGCACGGATTGCCAGCAGGTAAAGTATCTGGTAGAGGCGCAACAAAAAGGCCTGGCTTACCAGTGGACGCTGAACCCAGTACCGCTGAACAATCCTGACCTGAGCCGCGACCGGTTCGAGGTGGTGTATGATAAAAAAACAGGTACAGCTTCTTCGGCAACTATTCAGCTAAAAACCAGCAATATAGCCAACTGTGTCAGTACCGGAACGATTCAAAACATCAGCATAGACCCTAAGGAAACGGTAGATGCTTCCTTTGTGGTCAATCCTACCATTCTGGAAATACCACAGAAAACAGTTACTATTACCAGCCAAACTACTTCCGGCGCATGGGCGTATCTTTGGGATTTCGGAGATGGTACAACTTCTACCCTCTCTGCACCGGGAACACACGAATATGCTGCCCCCGGCACCTACTGGATCAAGGTACTGGTATCCGGTCAATATTGCTTTGATAAAGATTCTGCCCAGGTCATTATCAAACAAACCTTGCCTGTCATCGATTTTACGTTTTCTACCATAGAAGGCTGTTTGCCTTTGACCGTTGAGTTTTTCAACCAGTCCAGGTTTACGGATACGACTACTTATCTGTGGGATTTTGGGGATGGCAGTTTTTCCAGGGAGATTCATCCAAGCCATCAGTATACTACGTCAGGTATTTATAGGGTGATGCTGGAAGCCAGCAACAGCCTGGGTGTTAAAGTGAAAAAGCAGACTGATCTGGTCATTGACCTTTCACAAGGACCAAAAGCGGATTTTAACATACGCCTTGCCAAAGCTTATCTTCCCGATCAAAATATTGTATTTTCCAACCAAAGCCAGCGTGCCGACATTTTTCACTGGGATTTTGGCGATGGCGCCAGCAGCAACGAAAAAGACCCTGTACACGCCTACGAAGCCTCCGGCAATTATACTGTTACTTTGATCGTACAAAATGATTTGGGCTGTTCCGATACTCTGTCCAAACCTATTTTTATTGAACCTCTTGTGCCGGAAGTAGATTTTTCCTATGCACCTCCTACAGGTTGCCGTCCGCTTACCGTACATTTTCGCAACCTGAGCCGGTATGCAGCGCCAGGCGCTTACCGCTGGAGCTTTGGGCAAGGCCAGGGCGTTTCTACGGAAGAAAATCCAAGCTATACCTACTACGAGCCAGGTGTGTATACGGTGACGCTGGAAGCCAGCAACAGCATTGGGGTGACTGCTACCGAAACAAAGGAATTTAGTGTGGAAGTGTATGAAAACCCTATTGCCGCTTTCAACCTGCGCCCTGACAAAGCTTTCCTGGGAGAAGATATTTATCTGGTCAATCTGAGCGTGAATGGCACCGCCTATTTCTGGGATTTCGGGGATGGGCTGACTTCTACGGACAGAGAGCCTACACATCGTTATGACCAACCCGGCACGTATGACATTACCCTCATCGCTCAAAATGAACACGGATGTGCCGATACCTTAAAAAAAGTTGGCGCGGTACTGATAGAAAAAGGCGGCAAAATTAAGGTGCCTAATGCATTTACGCCCAACACTTCGGGCCCTGGGGGCAGCGATGGAAGCGGCGCGGGCAAAAATGATGTCTTCCTGCCTGTGCTGGAAGGCATCACCTCCTTTCATATGATGATCTACAAACGCTGGGGAGAGTTGCTCTTTGAAAGCCGTGAGAAAAACTACGGATGGAGCGGCTATTACAAAGGGCAGCTTTGCCCGAAAGATGTTTACGTCTACAAGTTAGAACTTAAGTTCAGCGACGGACGGTCTGATACGCTGGTAGGCGATGTTACCTTGATTCGATGAGAAACGGTTTTGGATTTTAATGTATAGAAGCCTATGATAAAATATATACTGCTATTCTTTTTGGAATGCTTTGCTTTGACGAAGAGTTTTGGACAAGACCCAAGCTTTACGCAATACTATTCTGCGCCTTTGTATCTGAACCCCGCTTTTGCAGGCACGACCAACCAGCACCGTCTGTCTGTCAATTACCGGAACCATTGGGCTAACTTGCCTAAAGCGTTTGTCACCTATGGCTTTGCCTACGACTATAATGTGAAAGGCTCTAACAGCAACTTAGGCTTTATCGTCCATACTGACCGCGCCGGGTCGGCAGGTTTACAGTCTACTGCTGTAGCGGGAATCTATTCTTATTCCATTCCGCTGGCAGATGGTATGCGCCTAATGCCCGCCCTGCAGGTAGGATATGTGACGCAAAGCCTGGACTACTCCAAGCTGGTGTTTGGAGACCAGATTGATTTTGGCAACAGCAACGCGCCCAGCACCGATCCTTCTCTGAGAAACCTCGGCGGCGTCAACCATTTTGATATTGGCAGCGGTGTGATCCTGTACAACAAAAGAACATGGGTTGGTTTTTCTATGCATCATCTGAATAAACCCAACCAGTCGGTGCTGGAAGGAGAAAGTGTTTTACCCATGCGTATCTCTCTGCACGCTGGTATGAAGATTCCTATGAAATTAGGACCTATGCGCAGCGGCATCTCATCGAGTTTGAATCCTTCTTTTAACTATCGCCAGCAGGGCAAATTCAATCAACTGGACTTGGGGCTGAATTATTATTACCGTATGTTAATGATGGGCGTTTGGTACAAAGGCCTGCCGTTGCAGCAGGACATGCCCCGCACGGTCAATCATGATGCGCTGGCGGTTGCTTTCGGCTTGTCTGTCAACAGGCTGAGCTTTGGCTATAGTTATGATATGACTGTCTCTAAACTGGGTCCGGCTTCTACCGGGGGCTCGCATGAGATTGCGCTCATTTTGCAGGTAGAGACCCGCAAGCATCCCGGCAAAGTCAGCAGAAAGGACAAGTACAATCCCTGTCCGGCCTTTATGCCGCAATACTTGTGGAAGCCCTGATCAGAACATAATACCAAAGCTGAAAGCATTGAGTTGCGGTCCCTTGCCTTCATTGAACAACTCGTTTAAGTCGTAGTTGGCAAACACATCAATCCCGCCGAGACCTAACTGTAGGCGGGCGCCGTAACGCCAGTTGTTGACATAGTAATTGGTGCGTTCTTTGGCTCTTTCCCGGTCGCCGTCTTCTATGGTCACATATTTGCTTTTGCTGCCCAGGCGGTAGCCTGCATAGGCGCCTACGCCTATTCTAAAACCTTTGTCGTCATCATACTTGTTTCTTCTCCTGTTAAACTTCAGCAAAGGCACCAAAGAGCCGTTCAGATACGGCACGACCAGTTTGCTTTTGATAGGATTTTCTACCGTAGGGTCTATGGCAAAGCTTACCTGCTCGTCGGTTTTAGTGATCCGGGTGCGGGTATTCTCAAATTTGAAATTATACCAGCTTACGTTCGCGCCCCAGTTAATATACAAGGGACCTGCTACGTGGGTCTTGTTCAGCCCGCCCACTGCGATATACCAGGAATAAAAGGGATTGACGGCATAGGGCGCATTGCTTTCGTCAGGAAACTTGCCATCGGAAAGGTAATTGTTAAAGCCAAGGTCAAAAGAAACCGTACTGGTAGTTCCACGGTTTTTTCTCTTACGCTTCTCTTCTCTGTCGACGCGAAGCCACCGCATGACGGGTTAGACGGGACGTCTCAATCTCGCGACCGAATCACGGCATCGGCTTGGGGCAGCCAATGACGACGCCGTCTTCTAAGACGTGTCGGGTATATGCATCCGCATCTTCAGCGGTTTCTGCCCGGGAGAGTTTGTTGCCATCCCTCGCCGCGAGGACGCATTTCACAGCAAGCGCGAGGGCTGGAGCCATGTACAAAGCACCGCGCTCGT
>JBBSNI010000054.1:0-20025 GCA_038232695.1 Cytophagales bacterium | reverse complement strand
ATTCCTCGTATTATAGTAAGGATGGAGTTAGTTAATTCCGTCATGGCGTGTTTAGTTATGGATGTCGAATACCCTTAACTAACACGCCTTTCTTGTTAAGAATCCATTTTTAACATCTCATTTTTTAACGAACCATTGATTAATATTAACGCCAACGACAAGGGCAGCCAACGGCCGGGATTGTTGGCGTTTTTGTACCGAGTAAAGGTATTGTTTCTTAGCGCATCAAACAAACAGACTGCCTACCCTGGCGCAAGCTTGTAGCAGTACAAACTGTTGCTTGAACAGTCTTTCCATTTATTCCATCATACTTTATCTTACATCGGAGGGGCTTACCAGGCATGTTGGGGTGAAAAAAATCGTTACGAGGGGCTTACCAGGCATGTTTTGTTCAAAATAAATTAGTGGGAGCAGCTCCTTATTACATCGAAGTGAAAAAAATTGAGAGAAAAGCAATTTCACACCCTTTTTTATTGCCAAAATTTCAATGGGAGGGTGCTGCCAACGCTTTCAATGTAAGGTCAAAGTAAGAAGGAGCAGCACCCATTAATATATTCTCGAAAAAAATGAGTGAGGAGCACGTTCCCATCGATTTTTTCAAAACTCTATCCGGTAGGTTAAAATAGGGATAAGTCCCAACTGGTATTTGGTGACGACTTCCCTTTGTAGCGCATCATAAAACTGGAAGGCGACGTTCTGGCGGTTGGTGGCATTCTGTAAGTCCAGGGAAAGTACGCTGGTGTAATTAGGCTTGTTGCGGCGCAGGCTCAGCCGAAAGTCAATCTTGAAGTAAGCAGGCAACTGATGAGTAAAAGCCTGCGCTTCATCAAATACCGTCTGCTGCATTCCCTGCGATGCTGCCACGTTAATAGGCGTGGTGCGCAGTCCGCCTAAGTATACGCCCCGCAGGTTGATCCCTACTACACGCTTTTTGTCTTTGCGGTCCCAGGCGATCTCTTTGCCGCCCGTCAGGCTGAAAGCGTAGTTACCGTCGTAGCGGGTGTTGCGCCACAAGCCATCAGCCGCCCGGTATTCGGAGCTATACAAGGCGCTGCTGAGCAGAAAGTAGTAGCTCTCCGACAGGCTTTTTTCCAAAGTTACTTCCAGCCCATAGTTCCTGCCCGCCCCTGCATTGACCAGGGGTTCACTCACAAAGCCTTCAAACAGGTTCAATACCGAAAAGGTACTGTTAGGATCAGCGGCAATGGGCACATCAAAAAGGTACTGGTAGTAAGCCTCTGTCCGCAGGTGGGCAGTCTGTCTGAGTTGGCGGTTGTAGCTCAGCACGACATGATGCGCTTTGGTCAGTTCCAGGTCGCGGTTAGGATTGGCTACCTGTCCGCCGGGCAGTGTTTCCGAATAGAAGTACACGCCCGGCAACTGTAGCTGGCTGTGCAGCCCATACGCCAGGGTGACCGACTGGCGCGGAGCGGCATCCCATTGCAGGGAAGCGCGCGGCTCCAAAGCCTGGCTGCCGTTGAGCGTAAAGTAGGTGTAGTGCAAGCCCGCGTTGAGCGTCCACACATCGCTGATGGCGTACTTCCCGCTGATATATGGCTGGATGAGCTGCCCGCTACCCTCACCTTCCACCAGGGGCTGCGGCGATACGGACAGACTGCCCGCTGTGCTGCGCAGGCGGTAGTTGATGTGGTCTACAAAGAAGCCCCCGCTAAGCGTGTGGTTACCCTTTAGCTTGCGGGTAAGCGAAGAAGTGGCCGACACGCGCACTTCGCGATAGCGGTCTTCCTCTACCCGCAAGGCGTCGTAGTCGTTGTTCAACACATCTGCAAAGCGGTTGCTTCTGAGGGCAGAAGTAGCTACCGTAGACTTCCACAAGGTGTTGCCCACCGGCAGGGTATGTGTGATGCCTGCGGCGCCCATGTCGTTGCCGAAGGTTACATCGAAGCGGTCTCTTTGGGTCAGCCATTCGGCAGAGTCGCGCGGGGCTTCAAACACATTACTGCCCAGCCCTCCTACGCCAAACACGGTGAAGTCGCCCGCTTTGCCTGCCGGGAACGACAGGTTAAAGGACAAGTCCTGGAAAGTGATCTTCTCGCCACCAAAGTCCAGCCCGATCACGTTGGTTAGTATGCCTACGGTAGAGTACCGGTAGTTGGCCAGGAAGGAGCTTTCTCCATTTTCTTTGAAAGGACCTTCGGCAGCAGATTCCAGTCCGATCAAGCCCAACTGTGCCGTGTACTCATGTTGCTGGTTATTGCCCCGGCGCAGGCGCATGTCGAACACCCCGCCCAGGGCATTGCCATACCTGGCCGGAAAGGCGCCGGTCAGAAAGCTGGAATTGTCCAGCACCTGGGTGCTTAGGATGCTCTGGCTGCCGCTGCTTTGTACGCGGCGGTCGCTGAAAGTGCCTGCATTAGACAGGTGGTTGGGGTTGACAATATCCACACCCTCGAGCCGCCAGAGCAGGCTGTTGGGTGAGTTGCCCCGCACGGAGATGTGGTTGCCCTGGTCGTTGGCAGCCACCACGCCGGGAAAAGAGGTTGCCAGCCGGGCGGGGTCAAAAAAGGTAGCCGCATAGCGGCGCGTCTCTTCCACCGAAAAAGTCCGGCTGCTCACCGGAGCAATAGCTTCTACCGGTGCCAACGCTTCCCGCACCACTACTTCGCTCAGGTTTTTGGCAGCCTGCGGTAGTCCTATGTCCAGGATGGTTTCTTTGCCCGCCTGCACCAGCAGGTCGGGAATGGTAAACGTCTCATAACCCACGAAGCTCACGGTGAGGATGTAGCGTCCTACCGGCACCTCTTCCAGGCGGAAGCTGCCGCGCTCTCCGGTGGTCGTGCCCCGCTCAGTGTTTCGCAGATATACCGAGGCACCGGGGAGCGGCTGCCGTGTTTCGCGGTCGTAAACCGTGCCGCGGATAGTCTGAGTAATTTCCTGGGCATGTGCCGCAAAAGAGAAAAAAATGAAGATTGACCAGACGTTCAAGTAACGCCATCTTGTGTGCATCATGGAAATAAAGCTTTACAGATTGAAAAGGCAAATAAACCACTCTTTTGAATAGCATGGGAATGCGAAGGCAGAAAAAGTACAGTTTGTCGGTTGGTAGCAAACAATCAGGATGATAACATGCTTTATTTTTCGGGAAGCGGCAAACGCCTAACTTGAATTGAATATTCAACCGGGCGTCGGGCGCACTCAATTTTCAATGCTCAAGGACAAAAGCTATGTTGACAAAGTAGCATTAAATGTAATCAGCTTATGATCATTACCACATGGAAGAAGATGGCTTTCTGCCTCGCCTGTACCAGCCTTTTGGCTTTTTCGGTCAGGGAAACATACCTTGTGCCAGCGACAGCCCAGGCAGATACTACCCGCATCATTAGCCGCCTGGAAGTGCTGGACATTAAGACCGGCAAAAGAAAAGTGATCTACGAAGCGCAGCGGCATTTTGAGGCGCCCAACTGGTCTGCCGACGGTAAATTTTTTATCCTCAACAGCGAAGGCTTTCTTTACCGCCTGCCGATAGACACGCCCCAGCTGGTCAGGATCGACACCGACTTTGCCAACCACGTCAACAACGATCATGGCATCTCCCCGGACGGCGAGCGGCTGGCGATCAGCCACAATGACGGTGAGCAGGCGACAGCCGATAACTCTACCATCTATACCCTGCCCATAGAAGGCGGCAAGCTCATACAGATCACACCCAATGCGCCCTCTTACTGGCACGGCTGGAGCCCCGACGGGCAAACGCTGTCCTATACGGCGCGCCGGGAAGACAACTACGACATTTACACCATTGCCACCGACGGCAGCACCTCGGAAAGCCGCCTGACTGTTGCAGAAGGGTTAGACGATGGTCCAGATTACTCACCCAACGGGCAATACATCTACTTCAACTCAGAGCGCAGCGGCACGATGGAGATCTGGCGCATGAAAAGCGATGGCAACGAGCAGCAACAAATCACCAACGACGCTTACCAAAACTGGTTTCCACACCCTTCGCCCGATGGGAAATGGATCGTATTTCTTTCCTACCAACCCGAAGTACCTTCCGGCAGCCATCCCGCCAACAAGCAGGTCATGCTCCGCCTGCTGCCTGCCGATGGCAAGGGCAAACCCAGAGTGCTGGCACGGCTGCTGGGCGGACAAGGCACCATCAACGTCCCTTCCTGGTCGCCCGACAGCCGGCAGGTCGCCTTTGTCTCATATGAGGTTGAATAAAAGCCTGCGAATTTTACCTGTTTCATAGCCATGTAATAAAGCGTGCAGAACAGACAAGTGCTGAGACTGGCGATTGGCTAACATTGCTGCCTTAACCAAACTTATGCATGATCCTATGAAACAAATCCATTACTTTTTGCTGGTGCTGGTCATTTTCGCTTTTTCCTGCAAAGAAGAAGAGGCTGTCAGGAAAGAAGATAGTCAGAAGCCTGCCAAGCCGGAGCTTTCGACGCGGGGAACGGCTAACAACAGCTTTAGTTTTACCTACACCATTGCCCAGGGGCTGGAAGAAGGTACGCTCTATTACTTAGGGCAGAAAGAAAGCGAAGGACAACCTTCGGTAGAAGCTATGAAAGCCAATGCCTTTACGGTAAGCGTGGCGGTAAAAGGAGGAGCCTTTAACAAAGCCAATGTGCCGGTCACGGCTGCCAAGACTACCTATGTGATCTATGCTTTTGTAGAAGCAGGCGGCGCAGCCAGCGACATGACTACGCTCAAGGTGACGACAGAATAAGCAGAAGCCCGGGCAACCGGGCTTTTTTAATTGCCGATGTTCAGCTCTTTTTTCATCTGGCGGATGTAGTTTGACAGCGCCGTCTGCCAGTCTTCATCTGCCTCCCAGGTAGTCCCCACATAAACATCGCCGGTATAGATATGCTTGACATAATATTTGTACACCGGCGTCGATGCGCCTGGTGTCTGCGAAGCGGCAGACTTGTCGCCGGGTTTTACCTGGTAGCCCAGCATGTCTTTGATATGGGCGGGGGTGGTATGCAGCCTGAGCAGCAGGTACTGATAGCCGCTCTGGCGTATCTTGTCTTCGGCAAGCTGCGGGTCTACCAGCGCATATTCATACGGGTAAGCTTCCATCACCACCTTCAACTGCTCGTTGCTTTTCGTGATGATCTGGTCGGCAGGGATAGCCTCGTTGCTGGCCAGCATGGACTGCGGCATGTTGCCTTCTGCAAAGGAGGGCACGGCCAGCTTGTCGAGCTTCAGATCCTGGGCGAAGGCCTCGAACCTTTTGCCTTTGAACACTTTGCCGGCGCCTACAAAAAACTCTGCCCTATCGTTGATCAGGTGGTTTTCTACTTCCAGCCCGCTCCTCAACACCGCCTTTTGAAACTCTATCAGCAACTGGTCCAGGCCCGGCGACTCCAGCTTATAGGCGGACTGTTTGCCGGAGACAAAGTTGGTCTCGTCATTGAAAGGAAGGATTAGCAGGGCAGCTTCCCGGCCCTGCTGGCTCAGGACGATGATGTTTTGAATCTCCCGTTTTTGCATCTCGGCGATGAGTTGGCGGGAGGCGTCGCGCCCGGCTCTGACATCGCCTAAGTAATAGTAAGCCACGGCATCTATACCTGCTTTGCGGAAGGCAGGATGCGCCTCGGCTGCCACCGCTTTCCAGTCGTCCGGCTTGGCGTTGGGCGATGTACTAATGAAGACGACTGATTTGGTGCGGAGCAGGCTTTCGGGGATGGCAATATTGAACTGGAGCGTACGAAATCCGGCAGGCACCGCAGATTCTTCCTGGGCACGCAGGCTTACGCAGACAAAAATTAAACACAAAGTGAGCAGCCAGGCAAATCGTTTTTTTATCATATATGGGTTCCGTTTGGTAAGTAACGACCAAAAAGCCACTTTCTTTTACCGGAAAGAGAAGCACAAATTTACAGAGTATGGGCTATTTTCAGGAAAAAATCATTTCTTTTTCAATGTTTTTCTGAAAAATTGTGTTGGAGTTGAAAAGTAACTTTAAATAAAAGACTTATGCAACACACTGACAAAACCATCCTCTGTGAATCCACCCACGGCAAGATCAGCGTCTACAACAACGCCGTCGCCTACCATCTTACCTTCGGGCAGATAGATGTCGTTCTGCAGGGCGAGCAAATCCACGCCCTGATTGACACCCTGGAGGGTCTTTCGGCTGCTGATTGGTTTACCACGCCAACCCATTCGTTTACTTTCCTGCATATAGATCAGCTTCAGGGCAACTTTCTGCTTTCCGAAGAAGAAGTCGCTGACTTGCTAAAACTCTTACGGGAAGGCGCTGCCATGATCAAGGTACATCACAAGCTGTTCTTTAAGACAACGCCCCGCATCAATTGAGACAAGCGTATCCTGCATAAAAAAACCTTTGGAGTTACCCAAAGGTTGTGATGATCATCCTATGTCAGGCAGTTTGATCAGTGTGCCAGGTCTTTTTCCTGGTGCAGCAGCCCGATGGATAAAGAATCTTCGCCTAAGAAGTGCTCTATATGGTGCGCCCGGTCTTCTGTCTCGACCAGCAGCCCTTCCAGGAGCGTCTTGGTGGCATAATCTTCCAGTTCAAACGCCCGTTTGATGGATTTCCTCATCTCTACGGCTATCTTCTTTTCTGCTTCAATATCGTGTTCCAGGCTTTCGCGGATACGGTACACGCCTTCCTCCTCGTGCTGTATGTAAGCCAGCTTGGCGACGTTGGCCGGATGGCTGGTAGGCGCCAGTCCCATCACGGTAAGCCGCTCGGCTACCTTGTCGTAGGCTTTGTGTACCTGCTTGTAATTTTCTTCAAAAAACAGGTGCAGGTCACGAAACTGCGGACCTTCTACCAGCCAGTGGTGCTTGTGGTATTGATGATAAATAGTGATCAGGGAAGATAAATGCCTATCTAAATGTTTGGCCATTTCTATGGCGGTTTCTTTAGACAAACCTACCGGGTTGCCTTCATATTCCTTTTGCTTTCTTAACTTTTCCATAACTCGAGATCAATTGTATGTTTCAAAAATAACTTGTAATGGAAACGAAGCAGGGGAGGTAAAGTTTGAGAAATAGTGCCGGAATTAGACCTTTTCACAACAAAAAGCATGGCGGGAAAATATTCACCAGCCTAAACCTGTGGGTGAGATGCAGCAGCATATTCATGATTTTGAGCTATGAAAAGTTGCGTATGACCTTGAGAGGTTGGTTTCATAAATTTGTTTTCTATTTCTTATTTAATATCTTATTCAGGATATTAGCGGTATATTACATGTTATCTAATAACTCTATCTTTAAAGCCATATGATGCTAAACAAAATCACTGTAAATCCAAAAATTCATTTTGGTAAGCCTTGTGTTGCCGGAACACGCATCACTGTTCAGAGTGTCCTTGAACTACTTGCTGAGGGTCTTTCTTTTGCTGAGATAACTGAAAATTACTACCCTGATCTGCAAGTGGACGATATTGATGCTTGCCTTCGTTATGCTATCGCATTAGTCGCCGCAGAGGAGATTCACATGGCAACAGAAACGGCATGAAGTTTTTGTTAGACCAAGATATTTATGCAGTGACAGCAAATTTTCTTAGTAGCTTAGGACACGATATAGTTTTAGCGTCAGAAATAGGAAGGTCAGAAGCCGATGATGAAGATTTGCTTAAAATGGCGCAAGAGCAGGAAAGAGTTTTTGTGACCCGCGACAGGGATTTTGGGAATCTGGTTTTTGTAAAAGGCTTGGGAGCCGGAGTGCTGTACTTACGAATTTTACCGTCGAACAAAAATGCAGTTCACGAAGAACTTGAGCGAGTGTTAAAAATATATTCAGAAGACGAATTGAGAAAAGTATTTGTGGTCATTGAACCAGCCGCACACAGATTCAGGAAGCCGTTGCACCTTGGAAAAGAAAATGACGAGACGATAAAGTAAGCGGTTTTCTTCGTTAACCTTTCATATCATACTCCGCTCTATACCCATCATTAGCCCTCTGAGTTCTGCCAATCCGCGCAGCCGTCCGATGGCGGAGTAGCCGGGGTTGGTTTTTTTATGCAGATCGTCGAGCATCTTATGCCCGTGGTCGGGGCGCATGGGTATCCGGGTATCCTCGCGCCCTTGGGCTTGGCGGCGGTTTTGCTCTAACAGCACGTTGCGGACCACCTCGTACATGGCTACGTTGCCTTCCAGATGGTTGGCTTCATGAAAGCTTTGCGGAGTGCCGCCCAGCGGAATGCCGCCCAGCGGACCGGGTCGCCGGGCGATGCCACCCACGGAATTCTCCGCTTCGCGCTGGGTGCTGCGCAGGTGCAGGAAATGTATTTTATCGCCTAATCTTTCTACCATGCCAGGCAGGTCATTGTCTGCCCGTACGCCATAGGAGCCTGTGCAGAATGTCAGCCCGTTGGCAGGTGAATCTACCACCTTTAGCAGCGCGACGGCGTCTGCCTCGGTGCTGACAATACGGGGCAAACCCAGGATGGGCCGGGGCGGGTCGTCCGGGTGGATGGCCATGCGCACACCGGCTTTTTCTGCGACAGGAATCACTTCCCGGAGAAAGTGCGCCAGGTTGTCGCGCAACGCCTGTTCGTCTACCTCGCGGTAGGTATCCAGCACAGCCTGAAACGCTGCCAGCGTATAGTCTTTGTCGGAGCCGGGCAGACCGGCAATGATGTTTCGTTGTAGCTGCTGCCGGGCAGCATCCTCTAACTTTTCTACGTAAGAGCGCGCCTGCTTAGCGAGTGCCGGTGTGTAGCTGGCCTCAGCACCGGGTCGCCGGAGCAGAAAAAGGTCAAAAGCGGCGAAGGCGACCGCATCGAAGCGCAGGGCAGTGGAGCCATCCGGCATAGGATAGTCCAGGTCGGTGCGTGTCCAGTCCAGCACAGGCATGAAGTTATAGCAGATCGTATGGATACCACACTGCCCTAAGTTGATGATACACTGTTTGAACGCTTCCATATGCTCGCTGACGGCTCCCTTGCCTGTCTTAATATCTTCGGATACCGGCACACTTTCTACCACCGACCAGCGCAAGCCGGTAGGTTGGCCGGAAGCATCCTGCTTTATGAGTTTTTTTCTTTCCTCGATGGCTTCAACCGTCCAGACTTCTCCGACCGGGACATGATGCAGGGCATGGACGATGCCCGTCGCACCGGCTTGCCGTATGTCTGTGAGAGAAACCGGATCGTTAGGTCCATACCATCGCCAGGTTTGTTCCATAGTTGTTGGGGTTTAGAAAAGCGGATCGTTTATTTGTCAAATTTACTGATGGTACTGTCAGCAGCAATGCCGGTGTCAATTTGCAAAATATTACCTGTTTATACACTGATAAAGGTATTGTTTTTATACATATACCATAACAGCAGATAGAGCAGCCCAAAACCTCCTATGACGGTAACGGTGTCATAGTAAACCCCCGTATACTGTTCTAAACCGAAGAGTAAAAAGTTGGCGATCTCAGGAAAGCTGATCACATGAGAAATCACATAGGCTGTGATGGCGTTCATACCAATGACCTTGAAGGGGAATGCCCAATGTACCTTCCCTTTTACATCAATAACCCAATAAAAGACGGATAGAAGCAGGAAACAGACTCCTGATGAGGCTAATACAAAGGAACTTGTCCAAAGTTTTTTTACGATAGGATGCCATATGCCCCATAACAGACCCAGGGTTAATCCCACCACTCCACAGAATAATAAATACAGCGCGACCTTTTTGCGGGGAAGTGCTGATTTGATGATCATTCCTGCAAAAACGCCCGACAAGGTGGTAGCCGTGAATCCTAACCCGCTCAACAGCCAGGTATACTGCGTCCCGTCGTCAAGCCTACCAAAGATCAAATGGTCGAAGTACAACGCAAAACTACGGTCTGGCAGCAACACACTCCTGCCAACACCAGGCACATAAGGTACTGTCAGAATCAAAGCATATACAATAAGGCATAAGGCAAAAATAAGGTAAAGCCCCCTTCTCTGAAGGTGGATATAGGCGATACAGGAAAAAATGTATCCTACGGCTATGGCTTGCAGTGTGTTGCTGAAGACATGGAATTTTTCAGCGTCCAGCGCCAGCAAATTTCCCTGTACGATCCAGCCAAGTATAAACAGTATCATAAAACGCCTGAAAAGTTTGCTATATATAGCCCTCCTGTCCGGCTTTTTCTCCATTCTTTTAGATAGGGAAAATGGGATCACTGCACCGACGGTGAATAAAAACAGAGGCATGATAATATCATAAAAAGTGGAACCGAACCATTCAGGATGTTCAAATTGGTTAGCCAGTGCCTGGGTAAAAGGTGCGTTAACTCCCCTGTGCAGGGTAATAAAAAACTGGTCGGCAAAGATAATCAGCAACATATCGAAACCTCTCAAGGCATCAATAGAAAGTATCCGCTTGGGTTTGCTTACGCTTTGGTCTATCAACGTACGGAAGTTTTTGTGAACCGGCTCATTTGGATTCATCATCACTTTACTGTTCCTGCACCTTCGCCCAATGATCCCGCAAGGTGACGGTTTGGTTAAAGACCAGCTTATCTGCCGTCGAGTCAGGGTCTACGCAGTAGTAGCCTTTTCGCATAAACTGGACCGTATCCTGCGGCCGGGCGTCTTTCAGGCCGGGCTCTGCGTAGGCGGTCTCGATGATGTGCAGGGAGTTAGGGTTTAAGAATTTTTTATAGTCTTCTTTATGCCCTGCCGGGTCGGGGTCCATAAACAGGCGGTCGTAAATCCTCACTTCTACGGGCAGGGCCTGCGCTACAGCAACCCAGTGGATGGTTCCTTTCACCTTTTTGCCGCTGGTATCTTCTCCGCTCCTGCTGTCTTCATCATACACAGCGCGCACTTCTGTGATCTTTCCGGTGTCAGGGTCTTTATCATAGTCGGTGCAACGGATGATATACGCGCCTTTCAGCCTGACTTCCCGGTCGGGTCCCAGGCGGAAAAACTTTTTGGGAGAAGGCGGATTTTCCATGAAATCATCGGCTTCTATGTATAACTCCCGTGAGAAGGGTACGGTACGCACGCCTGCCGCCGGGTCTTCCGGGTTGTTTTCTATCTCTAAGTCTTCTGTTTTGCCTTCCGTGTAGTTGGTAATGACCAGCCGGACGGGGTCCAGCACGCCCATCACGCGGGGCGCGCTTTTGTTCAGGTCTTCCCGGATGCAAAACTCCAGCAGGCTCAAATCGCTCACTTTGTCGCGCTTAGCCACGCCTACTTTTTCGGCAAAAGCGCGCAGGCTGGCAGGCGTATATCCTCTCCGGCGAATGCCTTTGATGGTTGGCATCCGCGGGTCGTCCCAACCCTTGACGTGTCCTTCTTCTACCAGTTCCAACAGCTTACGTTTGCTGGTGATAGTATAGCTCAGATTCACGCGGGCAAACTCTATCTGACGTGGACGCGGCTTCACCATGCTTTCGTCAAACTCAGCGATCTGGTCAAGATACCAGTCGTAGAGCGGGCGGTGTACTTCAAACTCCAGGGTACAGATAGAGTGGGTAATCCCTTCTATAGCATCACTTTGTCCATGCGCCCAGTCGTACATAGGGTAGATATTCCATTGGTCGCCGGTGCGGTGGTGTGCTTTGTGCAGGATGCGGTACATGATCGGGTCGCGCAACTGCATATTAGGCGAACTCATATCTATCTTGGCACGTAAGACCCTGCTGCCTTCCGGAAATTCTCCGTTTTTCATCCGCTCGAACAAGTCCAGGCTTTCGGCGGGCGGACGATTGCGGTAAGGGCTTTCTTCGCCCGGTTCGGTCGGCACGCCCCGCATCCGGCGAATGTCTTCCAGGGAAGAATCATCCACATAAGCTTTCCCTCTTTTGATGAGTTCTTGAGCCAGTTTGTAGAGTTTATCAAAATAGTCAGAGGCGTAGAATTCACGGTCGTCCCAGTCGAAGCCCAGCCAATGGACATCATCGCGGATGGCATCGACATACTCGGTGCTTTCTTTCACGGGGTTGGTATCATCGAAGCGCAGGTTGGTGATGCCCCCATATTCTTCTGCCAGTCCGAAGTTCAGGCAGATAGAGGCAGCATGTCCAATGTGCAGGTAACCGTTGGGCTCCGGCGGGAAGCGGGTATGGACGACGCCTTCGTTTTTGCCGCTGGCTAAATCTTCTTCTACGATTTCTTCGATAAAATTCTTGCTGTCTTTTTCTTTGTGTTCGCTCATAAAATGATCAACGTTTTACGACGGGCAAGTTATTGAAACTCCGGGCAATATGAAATAGTTGTAAGCGCTATCTCGTTTAGCATCCCTACTTTGCCTCCTGTATCATTGCTTCTTGTCTTGCCGAAAGCCAATGGGTGGTAAAGGTTACTTTTTCTTCTTTCGTAAGCTCAAACATAAAGTCATCCGGAAAACGGGCTATGTTACGGCGTACTTGTTGTTTCAGCTTCTTGGTTTCGGTTTCATACAAGGCAGCCAAATCAGTGTCTATCATCACTTTCTTACCTCTGAACTCAAAAATGAGTGTTTCAAAATCTTGTATAGTGAGTAAGTCCTTCATAAGTATAGATGAACTGGTCACAAAATGTGACCACCTTAGTATGAGGGTTAGCGTGTTTTCAAGTGTTGGATATATTCTTAGAGAGTTCTTCCAAACAAAGCTGGGCTACTTCGGCTAAGTTGGCATAAAGTTCATCTAAGCTTTCCGCTTGGGTATGGGCGCCTGGTAAGTTAGAAATGTAATCGTAGTACAAGCCGCTATCTGAGTCCTTTTCTATATGAGCTGTAAAAGTATATTGACGTTTCATGTTATAAAGATAATGCTTTTCTCATCATTCATGATGTTTTCTTCTACTTCATGGGAACATGTTTTCCAACTTACTACAATAATTCCCACCTCACCCAAGGTCTGTGCCGCCGAGGCCCGGTCTCACAGACCTAACGGCAGACAGGTTCAGGTCTGTGAGACACAGACCTGGGGTAGGGACCTTGGGTAGGATGGTTACGCATGTTATCTGAAAACCCTTCAACGCAGCTATCTGGCTTCCCGGACAACCCTGAACCCGACATACTTTTGATCAGGCTTGGCTTCCTGGTGATTGGCATCTACCAGGTCGTAGGCGCTGTAGCCGTAGGTGTTGCCCTGGCTGTCCCATTCGGCCACGTTGCCGCCTAAGTCGTAGACTGTTGCCTGACCGATCTCGGCGGGTTTGTAGTTGCCTACTTCTTTGAGCAGCGTCGTTTTAGCCTCGGAGATTTTGCTGCGCAACTGCTGTGCATCGTCCCAGGTGAGGTCGTAGCCTGCCCAGTAGTTCAGGGTGTTTTCTTTAGGACCTATCTTGCGGGCTTGTTCTTGCATCTTTTTGGCTTCTTTGGCGTTGGGCAGACGATACTTCTCTCCTGTTTTTTGGCTGAGCCACTGCGTATAGGCTTTTGCTTTATCCAGGCTGATGTCGTGTACCGGGTAGTTGGCTTGCGCCGCATCGAAAGTATGTTTCGGATCAAAAGCCTGGTACTGGGCGTTGGTCACTTCGAAGCAGGCGATGGCGAGAGAATCTTCTGCCACCGGCATCACTTCCGGGACGAGCACGCCGTTTTTTGTCTTTCCATATAAGCTCTTTTCTTTGGCAGCCTTTTCCCGGCTGAGCAACACGGCCAGCGGGCTGCCTTCTTTCAGCGACTCATTTTCCGGCTCATACGTTTTGAAAAGATATTTATCAAACCAATCCAGTTCCTCGTTCATTTTGCGTAGCTGGTGGGTTACCTTTTGCAGGCCGTGCGGCTGCCCGGGAAACCATAAAAACTTCACCGGCGCCTGTCTGTTTTGCTGCAAGGCCCGGTAGTATTCCCAGCCCTGGTCGCGGGGCACGGCGCGGTCTTCGCTGCCATGAAAAATAATGGTCGGCGTTTTGACCTTTTCCATCTCAAAAAGCGGCGACTTGAGTACATACGTTTCGTTGTAGGTCTTACCGTCTACATCGTCCCAGGGCGCGCCGCCAAAGTAGCTTTGGTCGAAGGTCACACCAAACTCGCAGGTGCCATAGTCGGACGTCCAGTTGACATCTCCGGCGCCTGGGGCGGCTGCCTTGAACATATCCGGGTAGCGCACGGTGAGCATGGTCGTGAGGATCGCACCGTTAGACCAGCCGGAAACGCCCAGTTTGTCTTTGTCTACCATCCCTTTGTCTGCCAGCAAATTGATCGCATTGATGATGTCGGTCAGTTCGGGGTCATAGTAGTTCTGTTTGATAGACTCTACAAAGGCCAGTCCGTGGTTCGACGAGCCATGATAGTTGGGGGTGAGTACAAACGCGCCGCGCTGGCTGAAAATATTGGGGTACGAAGACCAGCCTTCGCGCCACAAGTCCAGGTCTACGCCGGAAGGGCCGCCGTGGATAGAAAGCACCAGGGGGTACTTTTTGCCTTCCTGGTAGTTTTCGGGGTAGTACAAAATCCCGTTGATCTCTTCATCCTGGTAGCCTTTCCAGCGCAGCACTTCGTAGCGGGCGGTTGGTTTCTTTTTGAGCTTTTTGTTCAATGCTACCAGTTCCTGCCGGTTGGCAATCTTGTTTTCTGCCAGGTCAGCGACATAGTACACGGGCAATTGTCCGGCAGTAGAGTGTTCGAAGACAATCTTTTTACCATCGTCGGAGATGGCCAGGCTGCCTATATGTTCTTTCATGTCGCCGAAGTCCAGCGATGTTTTGCGCCACTGGCTGCCGTCTTTTTGGTAATAAGCTGCCCGGTTGGTAGCGCCATTGGCCAGAAAAGCGATCACATGGCTGCCCTGTAAAGTATATCCGATGCCCAAACCTTGTTCCCAGTTCAGGTTTACTTTTTGGTAATTTTTATCTTTTAAAGAGTAATAGTAAAGCAGCGACACACCGGCACCGTTCCACTGAGGGTTGGAAGAAGTATCTGCCACAAAGTAAAAGCCCTGGTTGTCTTGTGTAAATTGAAAGTTGTTGGGCGTCTGCAAGCCTTCCAGTATTTTCGTTTTTCCACCATTTTGCAGATCATACAGGTAAAACTCCGGCTTAGGCTGCCCGTCGATGCCGTAGTGCGGGCTCATCTCCAGGGCGGTGAGCATCCACTGTCCGTTGCGGGATACAGCATAACCGCTGACCGGATAAGGATCGTCGGTCAATCGCCGTATGCTTTCGCTGTTGATGCCATAAGCAAAGACTCGTTTTTTGTCCCAATGCACGGAATCCTCTATGATCATGGTATCATCTTTCTTTTCTTCGTTTTCGCTGTCAAACAAAGATTTTCCTTCCGTAGAGATCAGCGCGATCGTACTGTCATTGAGCCAGGCCAGGTCAGAGATCGCTTCTTTGAATTCGTGCACTTCCTGCGGCTCGCCTCCGTAGATGCTCAGCGACCAGAGCTTTTTGCCTTTGTCGCGGGAAGAGAGAAAGTAAATAGTTTCGCCATCGCGGGAGAAAAGGGGTGAGTGGTCATTTTCGTCGGCCTGGGTTAGGGGAACGGTTTTGAATTTTCCTTCGTCTTTGACATCCAGACGGGTCAGGTAAAGATCGTTGACAAACTTGTCTTTTTCTTTGTCTTTTTCCTTGTCTTTGGCGGCTCTCCTTTTCGTCCAGACGACCATCTTATTGTCAGGCGACACCCGAATGGAGCGGACGTACTCTGTATTGATAATATCTTCCGGCGTCCAGTCTTTGGGCTGGTATTCTTTTTTGTTTTGTGCAAAGCCCGTTATCGAGCTGCTGATGAGAAGTAATAATAAAGTCAGGCGCATACGAGTAGGTTTAAAAACCCCGAACTTACGGAATATTCGTATGCGGTGAATAACGCCCCTTAATTTTTTATTGGAAATTTTATCAGCAGGAACTTACAACTTCAGAGACAAACCTACATTAAGCAGGTTTCTGAATTGAATTTTGCTCAGCGCGTCGTCGTCGTATACTACGTCAATAGATAGGTCGGTGCCTATGTATTTGTTGACGCGCATATTGATCAGGGTATTGAAGGTAAGGTCTACGTGGTCAAATTTCTGGAAATTGGCAAAAGCCATGAAGTTAGACTGCCAGCTCAGGTTCTGCATGAGTTCTTTGTTGTAGGTGGTAGAAAACCGGGAACCTATCTCTGCCTTTACTTTTTTTCCGGCTTCTACATTGCGGCGGTTAGGGACTTTGTCGTTCAGCACAAAAGTAAACTTGCCCGATACCGGAAAAACCATGATAGCCCACACGTTTTTCTCTTTGACAGACTGCCCCACCGGCAGATACGTAAAGCCCAGGGAAGGCTCCAGAAAGCCGGGCGACATAAACTCCGAGATAAACACAGGATTGATATGGTAAGAAGAGTCCGTCCTGGTTTCCACGTATTTGAACCCTTGCGCCAACTGGCTGTTGAAGTTGACCGAAGCCGACAGCCGCAGGCGTTTGCTCAAGGTGCGCCCGTAGAGCGATGCAAACCTGACCAGGTCGCTGTTTTTGATAAAAATATCTTTTTCACCGCCCTGGTGCGTGATGCCGTATTCTACCCGAAGCTGGCTGGCCCAGCGGTGCCTGATGGTATCATCGTATTTGAGTTTGATGTCTAACAAGCCGCTGACGGCAAAAAAGCTCTCTCCGCCCGGCGCCCAGTTGCTGATCGCCGATTGTGTAAGTTTCATGCCTGTGTTGCCTTCAAAATCCCACAAACTAACTTTCTTTAAGGTACTGTCTTCTGTCTGTGCTATGGAGAAATAAGGAAAAGCAAAGTACGAGACAAACACAAACAGAAGATACCGCATGAGGGGTCGGGCAATTTTACCAATAAGGGATTAAAAGTGGATGATCAGGGCGTGTACAGGGTTTTGATTTCTTTCAGGGCGTGATCTGTCAGCGGCTTGGTCACGTATTTGATCACATGGTCGTTGTTGATGATCTTGTCGATGTCTTTCCGGTTGTCTGAGCTGGACAGGATCACTACCTTACACTTGTTGCGCACTGTTTCGGGAAAGTTCTCAAATTCATACAAAAACATAAATCCATCTACAATAGGCATGTTGATATCCAGAAAGATGAGTTCAGGAAGCAGTTCCGGGTCGTTCTGATGTTGATCCAGATAGTCGAGTGCACTTCTGCCAGAACTGTTTACTTCTATATGTCTGGCAAACTGGTTAAGCTCAATGATCCTTTTGCTGATAAAATTATCCGTATCGTTGTCATCAATGAGCATCACGCGATTGAGTGTTTCCATGACTGTTGAATGCATATGCAGGTTATCGACTTTCTTAGTAATTGAGAACGGTTGAGCGGGTAAAAAAGATTTAACCGTAAAAGTGAAGAGGGAAAAGCTTAAAAAAAAGCAGGATTGAAATTTTTTAAAAGGTAAGTAATATTTACCGGAAAAAAACTATTTCTGCTCACTCTTTACGATTTTCAGCCGCTCGCCTACCGATACCTGGAAGCTGTCCTTGTCGTTCCACTCCATCAGGTCTTTGATGGTTACCGCATAGCTTCGCGCTACCTGGTACATGGTTTCTCCGGGCTGCACTTCGTGGTATACTTCGCGGGTGGTAATGTCTGCTGCTTCGGATGGAGAGGGTGCCGGTGTTTGAGTTTCTACCGGTCTGAGGGCTAATTTTTGGCCTTCTTTCAGGGTGGCATCAGACGCCAGCTTGTTATACTGCCTGAGTTGGGCTACAGAAAGTTCATACTTCCGGGCAATACTGTAAAAAGTTTCTCCACGCTGTACGCTGTGAAAATCAGGAAGCGATGCTTCTGTTTTATCTTCTGCAAAAACGACTTCCTCCGCCTGGAAGTCATTCTCAGCTATGTTGTCAGGCTTCCTGACAGGCGTTACAGGTGGCGTTTCCGCTGTCGTAGAAGCGTCCGTGGCAGGCGTTTCCCAGCTTTCATAAGAAGTCTGGTTCACCGTTTCCTGTTTGGTAGCCAGTGTATTCCGGGAGTTTTCAGTTGGTAGTGTTTCTTCCGTTTTAGGTAATGGAGTAGTCACTTTGGTGTTTGGAGCTTCAGACTGAACCCGATCAGGAGGTGCAGTTTCAGGGTTAGGTTTGGCCACTGCGAGAGCGTCTGTAGCTTGCTGTAGTTTGGGCAGGGGCCGGTACTCTACCGGAATGTTGTTAGGTCTGATATAGCGCAACCAAAGTACCCGTCCTGCTTGTATCTCCTCTTCTTCCTGCATACGGTTATTACGCAGCAGTTTTTCCAGCTTCATCCCGAAGCGTTGGGAGATGCTCCACAGGGTTTCGTCCGGCTGCGCCACATGGTAGCGGGCGGCGCCCCGGTTCCGCTTCTTGCTGATATAATACGGCTTACCGGGCGTGACCGCCGATACTTTGCTGGTCAGGTCGTTGTAGTCTACAATACGGCTGGCAGGCACACCGCTACGTTCGGCAATAGCGCGGATATCATCGCCTTCGCGGGCGATTACGCCGGGAATGCCGTTGATCTTTACCTCCGCCCCTTTGCGGCGAAAAGCTTTAATGACAGGAAAATGCCGCGTATCTTTGACTGTCGTATACCTGGACGGCGCGGTGGATGCCTGCGTTTTTACAGGGCGTTCTTTTTCAGCAGGGGCTGCCTGTGCCAACAGTTCTTCCTGCGGACGGGCATCAAAGCTAGGGATAATGACAGGACAGGCTTTGTCAGGAATACGTATGGTTTTCAGCCAGCGGTTGTAAGGGTCCAGGTCGCTGGCCTGCAGGTCAAACTCCCGGGCGATTTCCTGCAACGTCTTGTTTTTGCCTTTATACGTAAAAAGCTGCACCTCGGGGCGGGGGTTTTTGCCTATCGCGTTTTCGAAAGCAATTTTGTGGGCTAAAAATTTGAGTACATACCAGTGCGTATCGCCTTCTAAGCGCATACGCCTGGTGCCATACTGCGATTTGCTGGCAAGTTTGAGCCCGCCACCCGGTCCGGTATAATAGGACATCAGCGCATAAAGCCAGTTATCGAAGTACTTGTTGTTGCTTTTGAAATAACGGGCAGCCCCACGGGTGGCCGTTACGATGTTCATGCGTTCGTCTACCGCCTGGTTGATGATAAGCCCAACTTCTCTGGCGGCCGGTTCTTTGAATTGCCAGTAGCCAATCGCGTTGGAGGTAGAGACTGCATCGCCTACCAGCGCACTTTCCTGTATGACGAGGTACTTAATGTCGTCCGGCACCTTCTCTTCCTTCAAAGTCTGTTCTATCAGCGGAAAATAAGCGTCTATTTTTTTTAGTTTGAGCAGAAAAAATTTTTCGCTGCGCAGCAACGCATCCACATCGGTTTGTATCTTTTTCTGGGCAGCCGGGGAGAGTTCTAATCGCATATCGGCAAAGCCGATCACGGAAGGCACTTTTATCTTTTGGGCATGTAGGCTAAAAGCCACCCCCATCATTAAGACAGTGAGACTTAGGCGTTTGAAGTATATTTTTTGTGATAAAATGAGCAGATGAATTTTTTCGGACATTACAGGTTGGTTTGGTGAGCGTTGTTTTGTCGTTCCACTATAATTTTCTGGCGATCATCAAGCCATCTCTTATTGGAAGAAGAACGTTCTCCACCCTTGTATCATTATGTATGTACTGGTTAAAATTGATCATAGCCTGTGTTTGCTTATCAGATTCTTCTGTTTTCTGCAACACTTTTCCGCTCCATAGCACATTGTCGGCAATGATAAAGCCGTTTTTTCTTACTTTGTCAAACACCAGGTCATAATACCGGCGGTAGTTTATTTTATCAGCATCAATAAAGACCAGGTCAAATGTTACCTCCAGACCGGGAATGATGTCCAGGGCATTTCCGATGCGATAGTCGATCTTTCCGGCAAGCCCGGCCTTAGCGAAATAATCTCTTACCCTCTCTTCCAGTTCTTCGTTGATGTCGAGGGTATACAATTTACCTGTTTCAGGCAGCGCCTGCGCCATCCACACAGCCGAATAGCCCGTAAAGGTACCGATCTCCAGGATGTATTGCGGGCGCAGCATATGCACAAACATCGCCAGCAGGCTACCCTGCAAAGGGCCGGAAAGCATACGGGGCATCATGGCTTTGGCATACGTCTCCCGGTGAATATGAGCCAGCATCTCATTTTCCTGGCTGCTATGCGCTTCTGCGTAAGACTGAAGTTCTTGGTCGAGTAGTTTCATGTTAAGGTGTTAAGGTGTTAAGGTGTTAAGGTGTTAAGGTGTTAAGGT